>CAYOJL010000103.1:0-5832 GCA_964404235.1 uncultured bacterium
GGGTTGTCTTTCCTCCAAATACATTGATATAATTATTATGAAGGATGGTTTGGATGGCGTTCGCATGAGTTTCCATTCCAGGTGTAAGTTGGCTTAGATCCATATAATTATAAAATGGGGTGGACTTAACATCATGTATGACCTCTACATTCACACCTAATATGACTATTTTATTATAAAAAGGTGATTGTGTTATGTCAAAATCCGCCCCAATACCCATCATTGACATCATTTCATTTCTTTCAGTATCATCTTCTATAGCTAAGATCCATTCAGGGATCTCACCAGCTATAAACTGACTCATCCAATCAATATCTTCTGGCAGATCATAGTCTTGCGTATCTAAAACTTGAGATAGTGAGAATCTTGGGAAGGTACCCCACGGTTTATAATTTTCATTACCTGGAAATTTGTATCCAGATGGTGGTCCATAATAATTGACCAAAAAATTATTTGTTCGACCGTATGATTTAATTTTAAGCTCTTCAAATTCCCACCTCAATTCCTTAGTATTAAAAATGGGTACAGCACTGTCTGATATATCTAAGAAAGACTTTACGCATTTTAAACCCAGTGTCAGGTATGCGATATCTGGCTCATGTTCCATATATCCTGCTATGCTATACTGACGAGAAAACCCATCAATATCTAGCATATCATTGATAAGTCCCGTTTCCGGTTCAACATTCATGATTTCAGGTACAGGATAGGCTATATAGGTAGGAGGTATCCTTGTAGGCTCTCGAACCATTTTCACATCCATTATAATATCTGTTCCATTCTCCTGAGCATTATTAATAGCTTCTGCTAAAATAATATCTCCATGCCCAGGCAGATATTTTTGAAATTCATCGGGGAGGTTTCCGCTGACACTTTTCAGGTATTCTGATCTAGCATCTGGTGAATCAAACTGTATATCAAAAGCAATTACTCTAGCACCTGCCCTACTTAAATTATCTACTACTCTAGCCCAGATATCGACTCTCTTATATGGCCATGGGATCTTCTTATCCTTAAGAATTCTCCAAGCCTCATCATCAACCTCTACAAGTACTACATCTGTACCCATATTGATAATTGTTGAATCGCTTGCCCTCCATCCAGTAAGTGGACCCCTAACAGTATTAAAACGATAATCATATGTTTTGAGTTCTAAAAAATCAAAAAACCCCACCCAATGAAAAAAACACGTAATTACAATAGCACCTAGTGTGAGGCTTAGATCTACCACATGCGTTTGAAAAAATCTTTTAATATTATTGATCAAAACCTATATCCCAGTGAAAGGTTAAATCCCGAACTATTAGTTGACCAGTTCTCTCTTTTTTCATCGATCTTCCCATCACCATCATTGTCCTTCTGGTCAGTGCTATAACCTTTACTATTATTCATCCTAATAGAACTCATAAAACTTAATGTTAACTTATCTAAAATATCCCAATCACCCCCAATTTTACCACCATAAAGTTTTGTAGATGAATTATCTTTTTTACCATTTGTAGTAAAATCAATACCACTTCTGAATCTAAGTGCATTATTATAGAGGCCATATTGAGCAGACGTACTAACCGAGGTCCATGTATTCGTCTCTTGCTGGGCAAGATTATTATCATCTAAAAATGGGACTATGATTTTAGTTTGATTAAAGGATGAGGTAGTTTTTAAACCGAATTCAAAACGAGTGGAAAAGGTTGCAGACATTGATTGAGTTTCTGCTTTTTGGAAAAAATAATCCTTATTTCTATCAGATGCTAAGTTGTCCTTATAGGAGATTGAGGTCATATTAATTGAGGTAGTTGTGGTGAAAGTATTAAAATTTCCTGGAATATTTACAGATGCCATTACATTAAGTGCTTGGGAATTTTCTCTACTATCGCCTAAGTAATTACCATATTGATCAGTATCAATCGAATCAATACCATTTGTTCTACCAATGGATTGAATATTTAAAATTATAGAAGGTGCCCCAGGTCCAGGCACCAAGGTGGTATTCATAGAAACCGTCCTAGTGGCTATTGGGTGTATAACTAATTCTGATAATTTATTATCACGGTATTTATAACCTATAACAAACATTAAACGCCTACCTAGGGTTGATAATCTATCATTTATAGTAAATTCACGAATATTATTGGTCAAATAAGGATTTCCAAAACTTCTATACCCTGGTCCTAGTTGTCTATATTCTATCAATATATTATTAAATGAGTAACTTCCTTTGACACGTAAATAGTAAGCTGAGGCAGGCATATTCAAAAATGCCCTGAATTGATTTTCCTCTGCAGCAATTGGGTCAATAGGTAATATGGGGGTCATGTATAGTGGATTAACAATAAAAATATCTTCATAGGAATCTATAAAGTCACCAATGGCAGATATATCATAGCTACCCATCAACTTACCATCAACTAGAGTGTCCATTAATATATCTAATGAGTCTTTATTGACTGCTCCTGCCCAAATATTGTTATTTGTCAAACTCATATTCCAACCCATTTGAAATAAAAGTTTCCGATTATCCATAGCTCCCTCAAGATCGAACCCCAGTGCCAAGTTTTCTTGGGGCATACCATCATCCCAATTTTTTTTCTTTATTTTTACAGTATCCCCATTAGTTAGAGAATCAATAAACTGGGCTAAAGTATATTGTTGTATAAGAGAATCACCAAAAATAGTAGTATCAACTCTGAAAAGACTATTTCCAGGGGCACGTATTTTAATTTTCTCATAATCATCCTTTGCCTTCAAAAAATGAATACTTGCTTTATAACGATTATTTAAAGAAAATGCTAATCTTGTGGCAGTTATATCTCTAGGAAAGGTATAACCTTTACGATTGAATAAGTATACACGATTACCAAACTCATCATAACGTACATCATTTGTAAGTAATTCATATGCACGATCTAGACCATTTTGATATTGAACATCCCTAGAAAGTTTTCCAGATACTGTCTGTATTTCCACTGCACCTTTCAAATCGAATGCAAATAGATCCCTACCTAAAAGATTAATACCATCAAATCCGAAACCATAATTAATATCCACATCAATATGACTTCCATTCACTTTTTTCCCATCTAGTATAAAAGGTGAAATAGATGGGTATACATCCCCATTTTCAATCTTTAAATAATCAGTAACCTGGAGAATAAGACTAGTTCGATCTATTGGTTGTGATAGTTTTGATTCACGACTAGATCTCCTGAATGAATACCTAGCTTTTACCCAACTCAATTCTGCATCTATTTTACCTGAGTATTGGCGTTCATCTAAAGATATTGATGAGGCTGTAGTTGAAGAACGTTTACTTACTAAAGAGCCTTTGTAAATAAAAGATTCAGCAAGATTTTCCATACCCTTACTTACACTAAAAGACCACTCAATAGGCGCTATATCTATACCATATGTCGTTTTTAACCTTAATGATATATTATGAAACCCAAATTGCATTTCTTCTTCAGGAACTAAAGATAATACATCACCTGATATTATTGTCTGATCAGAATAATCCTTATTATCTATAAATATCTTAAAGTCTTTTTGATCTACATTTGCCGCATTAAAAAGAGAAGCAGAGATCACGATTTCATCTGGTCGATTTATAGATCCATCTTCAGGAGAAAGAATCAGTACATCAGCAATAGCATAGTCCCCAACCTTATCGGAGTTTTGTTCTTTTTTCTTAATAGCCAGATCAGGACCTACACGAATTAGTAGGGGATTTTCAAAGGGGTCATCCTTTAATGGTAACGCAATTCTACCACCTGTAGACGTTTTTAGGATCGTAACATATTCAATACCTTTAAGAGTCACACGGTGGGCAGGAATAATACCAACCCATTTCCCTCCTTCAAATAACATTTCAACTTCTTGGTAACTCATTTCCCCTTTATCTCTAAAAAATAGCATTCCCGAGTTGATATGCTCATCAGTGAATAAAAGTTGTGATATTTCTACATTATACCCGGCTTGTACAGGGCTTGGATTCTTATGATAGTATAGATGGTTGGATTGTGATAGACCAATTCTGAGAAGACACAAAGAAATGATCAGAAATCCTTTCTGTAAAATGCGCTTTCGCATGGGGATAAGTTTATTGGAATTTAAGAAGAGGGGAAATGATTATTGATATTCAATAATCATTACTTTTTGTTCACCATTTGGACCTTCCAAATAGATCTTGACCTGTGATGGCCCTTCTATATCATCACTAGGGTCTTCTGGAATAGAAGATGGATCTGTTTCTGTCAACCCAACATTGCCATCTGGAGTTGATAAACCACTCATCCCTTCAGATACATCGATCTCTTGCCCAGTCTCAGTATTTGTAAGACCAACTATACCCTCAATACCTATGATCTGATCTCCAGTCTCGGGATCAGAGACTAGCCAAAAGTCTGTACCTTTCACCGATGCCACTGAGGTTGGTGTCTGAATCACAAAATCAGTATTTTGTTTTTTCACTGTTGCACGGATAGTTCCTTCATCCATATTGATCTTTTTTGAAATACTTGCAGCTGTACGTTTTCCAGTAATAACGACCTCTGAATTATCTTTTACTTTGAGTGTTGATTTATCATCAATAAAAATAATTGCCGTAAATCCTGAAGGTCCCGTGCGAATTTTATCTCCATCCGATAGAATCGTTCCAGGTCTTAGATCAGAAAAACCTTTTTTACCAATTGGCATTATCTCCACAGGGCCTTTTACCTTTGTGGCAACTGCGATCTTATTTGAGAGGGCAATTGAAAAAACGAATGTAAAAAGAAGAATTATATATCTATTAGATTTCATTATTCAACCGAGATAGATTGTATTTGATAGGTATTACTCATTATCTGATTCAATAAATAACTCACGCTCGATTCATCTACACTCACACCATTTACTTCAACTTGCCCGGTAGGATTATAACCTTGTAGTTCATTTCCAGATCCAAAATATGCATTATATTGATCATCTCCCAATGCCTGCTGTAGAGCCATTAGAAGAGGATTCGATATTAATGCTGGCGTTTCCACATTACCTACTTGACCAATTTTAAAAGCTGAAATTGAAGATGCCATTTCTTCTGACCCTACAGTAGTAGGCATGGCCACCATTACTTGCCAACAGTACACATTACCTTCTTCAAGAGGATAAGCATCACTGAATGGGTATTGAAAACTGTTCACATTATCAATGAGGTACCATTCTTCTGATTGATCAAAAGGTAATACACGCTGATCTTGAATAGCTTCTTCAACAGAACTGTGGACCTGGCTATTGAATTGTGCTACTCTTATATAGGTCTCACATCCACCACAAGGTTGTGAGAACCATTGAAAAATAGGAAAAGTAGTATAAATAACATTATCGAGCGTATCAGATAAAACCCCTGAAGGAGATTCTAATGTAATAGATACAGGAGACTGAACTAAAATTATTTTTGAATCTGAAGCTAGAACCTGATCATCTTCTGATAATATACTAACTTCAAAAGTGTACTCTCCATCTGCAATTTTTCCAGTCGCCATTATACTTTGTAGAATAGCATCTGCTTGGGATGGATCTATAGTATCAATTACACGCCCCGTCAATTCGATACTATTTGGTGGGTGATCCATATCATAGATAACTGTAGCTTCTGATGAGATATCCCGATTATCTAAAATAATTGGTGCTTGTAGTTCAAAGGGGTCTGTTTCCACCTCCATGATAGTGAGGTTATTATTAATACCAAGGGTTGGGGAAAGTATGGAAGCCTTATATCGAATTTTGACCTGAACTGGATATGTATTAGCAGATAATTGATACCGAAATATTTGTACATTGGTAGCACCCGTATTC
>CAYOJL010000104.1:0-5808 GCA_964404235.1 uncultured bacterium
ATGAGCGCGCATTTAATGCTGACTCTCTTTCTGCGTTTGGAGGAATTATTGCATTCAACAGAGAATGTACAGAAGAGGTAGCAAAGACTATTACAGATGTTTTCGTTGAGATCGTTCTTGCGCCAAGTTTTGCACCTGGCGCCCTTGAGGTCTTTAAGAAGAAAAAAAATCTAAGGGTCCTAGGAATCGGAAAGTTTAAAAAGAGAGAAAAAAAATTAGAGGTTCGCAATGTTGATGGTGGCCTTCTAATCCAAGATGCAGACACTAAGATCCTTACCCACGATGACCTAACTGTAGTTACAAAGAAACAGCCTTCTGACAATGATATCAAGACCGCTCTTTTCACCTGGAAAGTATTGAGACATGCTAAATCAAATGGGATTCTAATAGCAAAAAATGGGACAACAGTTGGGCTTGGCGCTGGTCAAGTAAGTCGTGTTGACGCGGTGCACATGGCACTTAGAAAAGGTGGTGAAAATGTAAAAGGCGGTGTTCTTGCATCGGATGCATTTTTTCCTTTTAGAGATAGTATAGATACCATTAAGGATTCGGGTATCAGCATGATAATGCAACCTGGTGGTTCTATTCGCGACAAACAGGTTATTGAAGCATGCGATGAATATGGTTTTTCAATGATTTTTACTAACACAAGATGCTTCAAGCACTGATAGCTTACGTGTGGTATTAATATCTTCCATAATCTAACACAATACTAACAATTCAATTATAATTTCATTTTCGTATAATCTAATTCACATTAAAAATTGGTTAAGTTAAATGATGAATGAATCAAAATACGTTTGGTTCAAGATAGTAGGCATTTTAGTCTGCCTTTACTGTTTTCTGGTCGGTATCAAGGGAATGTCATCAGCCATAAAGCATATGGGTGCCGATGTGGCTGAATCGATCTTCACCACCACAAGCGATCCAGTAATTGCTTTATTTATTGGGGTATTTGCAACTGTCCTATTCCAAAGTTCCTCAACAACAACATCACTAATAGTTGGCATGGTCAGCAGTGGAGCATTAAGCCTAGCTGGCGCCGTGCCAATGATCATGGGTGCAAATATTGGAACGACAGTAACCAACACCATTGTATCAATGGGTCATCTCAACCGGAACAATGAATTTAAAAGGGCCTTTGCTGCCTCTACCGTTCATGACTTTTTCAACATTCTTTCGGTTATGATATTATTCCCTTTAGAAATGGCGTTTCACGGCATTCAAAGATCTGCAGAGTGGATTGCATCTTTGATGTTTGGTAAGATACAAAATGTGGAAATATTGACAGCAAAAAGCCCCATAAAAGTTGCTATAAAGTCAGGGGCTAAATTTGTAGAAAAAATCACATTTGATAATGACATTGTATATCTAATACTAAGCGTATTCATAACGTTTGCTATGTTATATGCCCTAGTAAAAATCCTAAGAAGTTTGGTGTTAAAAAAAGTAGAGGTTTTCTTTGATGAATATATTTTTAAAACTGCTGTGCGTGCTATTGGTTTTGGAATAGCTTTGACAATAATGGTTCAGAGTTCATCTATTACCACCTCATTAGTCGTACCACTAGCGGGGGCAGGTGTATTGACATTGCGTCAAATATTTCCATTTACTCTTGGTGCAAATATAGGAACTACTGTTACTGCGTTATTGGCAGCAATCACAGGAACCGTTGCAGCGCTGATTGCTGCTATCAGTCATTTGTTATTCAACATCTTTGGTATCGCCATTATATATGGTCTTCCCTTTTTACGAATCATTCCATTAGGGTGTGCAGACTGGATTGCTACTCGTGCGGTAAAAAATAAATTAATTCCTGTTTTATATCTCCTTTTGATTTTCGTAGGAGTACCTTTGACCACGATCTTGTTGGGCAGATAAACATTTAATCATAAAATAAACAGGTTCAAATATGTCACTATTTAAAGATATCGTAAAATTATGGAAATCTGATAATC
The DNA here is from genome assembly GCA_964404235.1 of uncultured bacterium. Classification (GTDB taxonomy): domain Bacteria; phylum Fidelibacterota; class Marinisomatia; order Marinisomatales; family UBA1611; genus CACEUX01. The sequence goes on from CAYOJL010000104.1 coordinate 1,959, forward strand.
TCCTGTCTCAGGCTTGGGATGAGTCGTATGAAATGATGATGCTGTCTAATGAAATTTTTACGCAAGCTATAAAATATCTTCGTGAAAATGAGGATATTGACGCTATTAAAGCACTAAAAAAACGCGATGTAGAGATTAATCGTTTTCAAAAAGATGTTCGAAGAAAAGTTGTCACACATTATGCTATTACTCAAGATGTAGAAGACCTACCAAATGGACTGGTTTTATTAAATATGGTTGTTGATGTAGAGAGAGTTGGTGATTATACAAAAAATATTTTAGACCTTGCATTAAATTATTCAGAAACTATGCGTGCTGAAGAATTTTCGGGTGAATTAGCTGAAATTGAAAAAGAAGTCGTATCTAGGTTTAGCAAAACAATGGAGGCAATTAATTCCCACGATGAAACAGTTGCTGATTCCCTTATGTCAACCTACAAAGATGTTGTTAGTGTCTCAGATAAAATAGTTAATGGATGTATATCTGGTGAGATTGTGCAGGGAAGTGAGGCAAAATCAGCAGCGCTAGCTTTATATGCACGATATTTAAAAAGAATAGCGGCACATTTAAAAAACATCACCACTATACTTGTAAATCCATTTGAAGCGGTTGGTTATAAAAAATAATGAAGAAATTCATTTGGCTTTATCTTTCCTCTTTCGGGATAATGTTTGCCATTTTATCTTGGGTTCAAGAAGGTGGGGTGCTTTCACCAGATATGGGTTGGAAAAAGGGCCTTTTCGCCTGTGTTCTTGGTGCAGTCCTATATTTTTTTCTTCCTAGAACCATTAAATAAATCAAGGCCCCATATCCCCAAGCACATGATTGTGTTCTTGAATCTGTTGTGAACTAAAATTTGAATTCAAAGTTTACAACAACTGAATTCTCTGATTTTTCATTTTCGGGGGTTGTCATTCTAAGGGTTGGAGCAACTATCATCCCATGACCAAGAGAACAGTGTAACCCCATTATAATTGCCTGAGTACCACCGCCAGGGTTTGATGTGTTACTATCCACTTGGTCTAACCTTGCTAAAAAAGAAAACCTATCAGAAAAATCATAAGTTCCATATAGGGATATGATTTGAGCTGTAATGCTTCCATTGTTTTTATTGGCAAATTCCAAACCCCCTCTAAAACCAAAACCTGCATATCCAGAAAATAATCCCACCACGCTCAAATTTTCTATTTTTGAATCATCTGTATCATACGGTTCTAGCGAAAGACTTCCTCCAAAATTGAAGCCATTTGTCTTATTCAGTTGTTGCTGTCCATAGACTGCATGTAGGGATAATTTTTTATGTTTATCACTCTCTACTCTTTTGTAACCTTCTCCGTTTGTAACGAGTGCGCTAGTTGTAATAGAACCAAAACCACGCGTGACTCCTATCCCAGCATCTGCTGATGGGGAAAAGCCATGATAACCCATGGCCCCTTTTGCTATAAAACGATGACCCCAAGTATTTTCCATGGTTTTATACATATTCATTCCTTGCATACCAATAGTTATATCACCCAATTTGGTTTTCCATTTTACCATAGCCACCTTTAGAAAGGCAGTATATGAGCTTCCGGCATCATTGGCCCCCACATCATAGGTCAATTTATATACTACTGTTTCACTAGCATTGTTTATAAAGGTAAGATATCCTCTTTTTATATTAAATGCATTACTTCCGGCATCGTCTAAGTCCCTCGTATAATTGTAAAAGACCCTGCTATTTGTGGTTGTTTCGGCAATTAAAATAATGCTGAAACACAAATATAAACCCAGAAACCTTGCTGTATCTTTCATTATATAACCTCGTTTGATTGTATTTTTAAATTCATTTAAATTGGAAGCTCTATGATAAAATTGGTGCCCAATGCTTTATCGCTATCAACAGAAATTTCTCCACCATGTACAAATATAATATGCTTTACAATTGCTAGACCTAGGCCGGTTCCCCCTTGTCGTCGACTTCTTGATTTATCAATTCGATAAAATCTATGAAATATTCGCTTATTATATTTTTTCGGTATTGTTTCTCCAAAGTTATGAAATTTGATAACTAGTTTATAGTCCTGCGCTACAGTTATTGTTATATCCTTTTTCGGGTCTCCATATTTTATAGCATTGTCCAATAAATTGATAAATGCTTCTCGAAGCAGTTGTTCATCTGCTTTTATTTGAATCGATGAATCGCATGATATTTGTATTAAAACATCTTCTTTGCCTTTAAGTGATTGAATATCATCTACAGCGCTATTTATGATTGATAACAAAGGCTGCTTTATTAAATCAAAACTTTCACTATCTTCCATAGACTCGATTTTTGATAACCAAAGAAGGTCATCTATTATTGCATTTAATCTATTTGAATGTTTTAGGGCTTTTTTTAAAAAGGACTTTCTTTTATCTTTGGGAAAGTTTTTTTGTTGTACCGTTTCAAGAAAACCAACAATAGACGTGATGGGTGTTTTCAATTCATGGCTTACATTTGCAACAAAGTCTTGTCTGACCTTTTCTAATTGCTTCAGTTTAGTAATATCGCTTAACACTACCAAAATCCCCATTTGCTCACCTTGCAGAATCGTTCCGTTTACTATAAAAAATCGATTCATATTCTTTTTTATCCTAATCTCTTTTTTTTGTGGTACTTTGGTGTTGATAAGAGTATTTATAAAAGATTGAAGTTTTTTATCTTTTATTACATCTTTTATAAAAAGACCTGTTGGATTTCCTGATTCTATATTTAAATAGGCAATTCCAGAATCGTTGATCATTAATATTTTTTTATTATTATCTATGACCAGTATTCCTTCTGTCATGCTTGATAGGACTGCGTCTCTTTCTTTATGTGTGTTGAAAGATTCTAGGTGATTTGACATCTGGTATTTTAAGAGATTTGGTTTATAAAGAAATCAGGAATCATGTGATTTGAAACGATATCCAACACCTCGAATCGTTTGAATAAAAGAGCCAGCTTTTTCCATTTTTTTACGTAAACCGACAATTTGAAAATCTACAGACCTATCAGTAACTGGGTATTTGTTACCACGTATCTTATCAATAATCTGATACCTGGTAAAAACCCAACCTGGGTGCGATGCCAAAAGATGAAGAATATGAAATTCTGTGAAAGTTAGATTGATTCTTTTTTCTCCGATGCTTACTTCTTGTGTACGAGGATTTATCTTAATATTATGTATCTCCACCAGTTTGTTTTCATCATTTTCTTCCATAGTGCCACGACGCAATACGGACTTTATTCTTGCAAATAATATTTTAAAACTAAACGGCTTAGTAATATAATCATCAGCACCAACCTCTAAGCCCTTTACAATATTTTCCTCTTGCCCTAATGCCGTTAGCATTATAATTGGGGTTTGGGCCATTTTTTTATCACTTTTTAGCAATCGACACACATCTAATCCATGTATTCCTGGGAGCATTAAATCCAATAATATTAAATCTGGAATTTTTTCTCTAGCTAATTGTATACCCAGCTCACCATTGCGTGCTACTGATGTATTATAATTGGCATTAGACAAGTTATAATCTAATAGTTCAGCGATATCTTTTTCGTCTTCGATAATTAGAATATGATTTTTTGACATTGTAATTAAATAAAATTATGAAGGAATTGTTAGAAATGTATTAGGTTTGGTTGAGCGCTTTATGGCTAGACAACCTAAAATAATTCGATTTAATTACCTTACTATCATTCGAATATTGTTAAATAATAAGACTTCATTATCTGCGATGCTATTGTGCTGTCTTCTCTCTGCTGATAATCAATGGCTGTCCTTAACCAAAAAACAAGAATTAACAATCAGCGGTATGGCAAGGTTTAAAAATGGATATGTTG
>CAYOJL010000105.1:0-5530 GCA_964404235.1 uncultured bacterium
ATCAAGAATGTTGGATCTGATACCGTGGAACTCTCTCACATTTTCATCACCCTTTCCGATACCTCTCCAGTGGAACAGGGTGAGCCTTTCTCGTTCACAAGTCATTACTCCGGTACAAACCTGTACCTGTTTCCTGGCGAAGAACTCTCAACCACCCCATTTCCTCTTGACCCTACCAATCACGGATTCGCGATGGGGAGCGACCCAGACAGGTCCTTCCTATCTATATACGACTACAATGACGCGATGTCGGTAACAATTTCATGAGGTAACAGATATGTCTAGCGGACCGTCAGAAATGATATTGCTCAGTGCAGGACTGATCGTCGCTGCGTTGGTCTCAGGGGTCCTCCTAGACACTTGGTCCGATATGGACGACGCCTTGGACGATAGGGGCAAGCAGGAGGCAGAGGACGTCAAAACCCGAGCATCCCTTGCCAATGATCCGATAAACATAGATTGGGAGGCGGGCGATGAGGCGTCAATTTGGCTACAGAACTCGGGGGACACGTTCTTGGATATCAATGGGGTCGGGGTTCTACTTCACGGGAGTTCGATGACTGTGTCTGTAGCCGATGGTTCAACACAATGGCTGCCAGGAGACGTCGTCAAGTTCACAATCGATGGTACGAACAGTGGCCTCACCTTCTCTTCAGGGAACCATGACGTCAAACTCTCCGCCACCGTAACCTCTACTGCCACAAACTATGCTGGAATGTACACTTTCACGGAGGAAGTCAGAATTGTCGCCCCCTAACGTTGACAACTTCGATTTCGGGGTCATCCAAGACAGCCTAGGGCAAAGCATGGGCACTGCAATTCCAAACCGCTCGTTGATGCTGGTCTGCGGTGGAATAGGCTCAGGCAAGAGCATAATCGGCCAGAGGATGTCTTTCGGTATGACGGCAAACGATGTCAAGGTAGCCCTATACACGACCGAGCTGACCACTAGGGGGTGGTTGGAACAAGTAGGCAGCATTGGATACTACATGGACAAGAGGATAGACGAAGGGGCCTTCCACTTAATCTCGAGTTTCGGGGTTCTAGCCGAACAGACAACGGAGCCAGTAAGTCTGTTAGATTTGATAGACGCGCCTCCTTCGAAGGAAGCCGAGGTCATCATCATCGACAGGGCCTCTGAACTTATGCCTCCAGAGGTCGATGGCAAGGAGCTACTTTCCAAACTGAGAAAGTTCACCTCAGAGGGAAGGACCCTAATCCTTACAATTGACCCAGAAGAGATGGACGAAACCGCTCTTAGGGACATGAAGAACTCCGCCGAGGTGGTTCTGGACATGTTGACGGCCGTAGTAGGCGGCCAATTGGTGAGGACGATAGCGGTAACTAGATTCCTGAGGGCAGCAGGCCCGGTCACCGAGAGAATAGGCTGGAAGGTGATGCCCGAGATGGGCTTCATAGTGGACATCACAGCGGTTGCATGATGAGGGAGGGGAAGTATGGTCACAGAGCAGGACTCAGAGCAGGAGGAAGAGAAACCACAGTTCAAGATTGAGCCTGGAGACCTCGGGGGCTTGATGGCTGAGTACCCCCACATCCGCGAATGGGTCGAGAACTTCGAGGTCAAGCACGGGTCGAGACCAATATACTACGGCCCACTGGACAGGGATGCCAAGAGTGTAAGCCCTCGTAACCTGATTTACGCTACCAAACCACCCTGCTTTGCGCACGTCTACTCGCCCCCAGAGGGAGCCGAGGGAGCCGGTAACACATTCTGGTTCGGTCTAGAGCCAACCATAAATGCGGAAGAGGAGGAGATGAGGGATCAAATCGTCGAGAGGCTACTGAGGGACGCACCACAGAAGGAGAGGTTCGAGACCGATAAGGAGTTCATTGCAATGATTCACGAGATGATGGACGAGATGACCATCACATCTTCCGGGTCCCTTCTTTCAAATCCGATAATCAACCAGGCCAGGGAGCTAATCGGAATGGGAGAAGCCAAAATCACCGTATCACCGGACCAACTGGACCGATTGAAGTACGTGGTTGTCCGTGACCTCGTGAATAACGGTCCCCTAGAGACTTTACTAGCGGATGAGATGCTGGAGGACATACACTCAATTGGCCTGACCGTGATTCACATGGACCACAAGGTGTTCCCAATGCTCACGTCAAACATTTCGTTCAAGGACCAAGAACTCCTGACTCGATACCTCCGCTCTATGTCCGAGAGGATCGGAAGGCCCGTATCAGACAGCAAGCCAATCGTAGACGGGGCGCTTCTAGATGGATCCCGAATCAACATCATCTACAGCGACGACGTATCCATCCAGGGATCTTCCTTCACAATCAGGAAGTTTGCTGAGGAGACGATATCCATCATTCAACTCATCAAGTGGAAGACGCTATCCTCGCAGATGGCTGCCTACATCTGGCTCGGATTGGAGAGCGGAATGTCGATGCTAGTATCCGGGGAGACTGCATCGGGGAAGACCACCACTCTGAACGCCGTTCTCCCATTTATTGATCACAACGTCAAGATATACACGGCAGAGGATACCCCAGAGGTCAAGGTCGCACACCCGATATGGCAGCGCTTAATTACCAGGGATTCAAAGAACGAGGACTCCCGGGTGGAGATGTTCGACCTACTGAAGGCCGCACTAAGGTCACGGCCAAGGTACATCATCATCGGAGAGATAAGGGGCGTGGAGGGGGCTATCGCCTTCCAAGCGATGCAGACCGGACACCCTGTGGTCGGGACCTTCCACGCCTCGAACATCGTCAAGCTCATCCAGAGGTTCACTGGGGATCCAATCAATGTCCCAGCCAGGTTCTTCGACAACCTGAACTTCGCTATCTTCCAAGAGGTCGTTGAGGCCCCGGGTGGGGGGATTGCCAGAAGGATTACCGGAGTCAGCGAGGTCATAGGATTCGACAAGACGGCAGACGGAATCCTCACCAGGAACATGTTCGAGTGGGATCCTGTGGCGGACGTTGTCTACTTCCGTGGGATGTTCCAGTCGGACATGCTAGAGAACAAGATAGCACCGAGGATGGGCTTTAGGAGCAAGAGGGACATTTACGACGAACTCGAGCGCAGGACCCAGGCCATCCAGAGGATGGCGGACCGCGACCTCACTCACTACGATGACGTGTATGACCTCCTCGACGTGTACTACAAAGAGGGCTGGGACAGGTTCGCCTCATCGCTGGAGACCTGGACGGGAATTAACCACTAGGCTGGCGATTACATGGAGGACAAGTTAAGCACCTGGGAAATAGCTCTCCTAAGGTTAGGGATGCCATTTACCAGGTACCTGCTTTTCTTCTCCCTCCCAGCCACCCTGATAGGAGTCATCGCCGGAATCGCAGTTTGGTACACAGTCAGCGACGTGGTTTCCGGTTTGGGGGCAGTTTCCCTAATACTACTGTTCCCCCTGCTGTCTTTCTCAGCCACGCTTGCATACACGGTAGCCCAGGTATCTGCAGAGGCAATACAGATCGCACAGGACAAGCACATGTTCATGACCAGAATGGGAATTCTCTCCCTGGGTGAGTCTGCAGAGAAGGGAATGTTCGACATCTTGAAGGAGATGGGTGACTACGGTGCACTAGCCCAAGAAATACAAGCAATTGAGACCCTGGTATCGAAATGGCACACGAACCTTCCCGAGGCAGCTAGGATAGTCGGTAGGCAGAGCCCATCTGCTATATGGAGCGACTTCCTAGACAGGATGGCCTTTTCGGTCGAGGTAGGCCAACCCATCGGGGAGTTCTTCAAGAGTGAGAACGAGACTTTCGAGCAGGCCTTCACGACTATCTATGATGCTAGGCTCGAGCAGCTGGACACCCTTAGGGAGACATTCGTGTCCCTAACTACCACCGGACTTCTACTCCTTGTGGTCGCAGGCCTTCATCTGATTCTTTTCCAGATTGGTGAAGAAACCTCGAACCCGTTCCTGATTATCCTCAGGGCAAGATGGGTTCTGATGGCTGGGACCCTCTTCGCACTTCTCCAAGTCGGCGCATGGTACCTATTTACCCTAGTGATCCCCGATGAGGACCTCTTCGCAAAGCACGGCTTCAACACCGAGCAAGCAATTGATATGCGCAGGGCATGGATTTTCGCCGGAGTTCTAGGGACCATCGAGTTTACAATACTGATAGGGCTTTTCGTATTTCTCGGTACAGACTGGCTTTTCGGAAATTGGAACTACATCGGCCTACTTGTAATCGCTGCTCTCGCTTCACCGTTGCTGGCTCCTGCCCTGCTTACAGTTCAGGAGGAGACTCGCGTTAGGAGGAGGGACGACGCCTTCCCAGAGTTCATCCGAGCATTCGGAGGGACCGCACAGGCCCGGGCCCAAGAGCCAAGCGCGATGGTCAAGGCCCTTTCCGGAATCGACTTCGGCGCACTCGACGACTCAATCGCCAATCTCGAAAAGAGACTGTCAATGAGGATCGATAGCGACTACTCGTGGAACTGGTTCGCTGCTGACAACAACTCGATGCTAGTATCTCGATTCACTCGTGTGTTCATCGAGGGCTCGTCATCCACAGGAGAAGCAGGACTTGTAGGGGATCTGGTCTCGCAGAGCACTACAAACCTGCTTGGGTTGAGGCAGAGGAGGGAGATATCAGCGAATGTCATGAGAAGCGTATCATACGGACTCCTAGTGGCCATGATAATCGCTCTCAACATCACTACCTCAATTATCGCAGGACTCGGTGAGACGATTGCTCAAGTTGCTCAAGGACTCGTAGATAGCACTGGAGAAGTGGGAACGGCTGCGGGAGGCGTAGATGTCGCATTGCCTGTACTTTCACAGACCGGCGGAGTGGACCAGAATATCGCAGTTTTCCAGATCATGGGTTCGCTCTTGATCGTAATCACCATTGTTGTTCTTGGCCTGATAACTGCTAGAATCAGGGGAGGGGGGACTACCCTAGTCCTGGGTCAGATGATTCAGATGATGTGGGTCGCAGGACTTGCGAATTTGTTCAGCGCATGGATTCTGACTCAATCGGTCGGGCTATTCCAGACTGGAGGGTAACGCCTCGCGAAGCCTTGATGTCGGATGATGCAGACCTGATACCATGGAGCCGGCCACGGCATTGGATTGGGCCCGGCTCTTGGTATTGTTCTGCTGCCTTGCCTGGGCTGCCAGGTCAGACTACTCCACATTGATGGTCAGCGACTCTCATTGGTTGAAATGGGCGGTTCCATCTGCTGCAATACTGGTCTTGGAACTGGCAATCATTGATGCCACTATCCTGAACTATTGCATGGCCGGGGCGCTATTGGCAACGTCGTCGCTTTGCATGTTCGATCCACCTGATCTGAGAAAAGCATCCGTATGGACAAAGGAACAGCATGCCCTGTCCATCGTATACGGAGTTGGACTGGTTGGACTTATCGGGGGGGCAGCGAGCCACTCGAATACCGATTTCATTGCACTGGTTCTAGGTAACGAGTCGCCAGAAACCACTCTATGGTGGTCTCTACTTGGAGCAATAGTGACAACGCTCTTCTTCCTAATGGCATGGAGGCTTAGGATAATCCAAG
>CAYOJL010000106.1:0-5524 GCA_964404235.1 uncultured bacterium
TCAGTTGTATAACTACTATTCAATTGACCTATGGGAGCATAGGATTCGACCCACGCACTATTATCCATATTGGTGAGAGTCCCAGTATAACTATTAGAACTATTATCTGTGAGTGTCACGCCTGAGCCATTACTCATTTTATAATATGCTATCAGGTCATCCTCATCACCATTGAGCTCCAGTTCCATATTTTCTGCTATCTCTTCCGCTGTCCTGGCATCATTCCACAGTCTTATCTCATCTACAGTACCATAATAAGTGGTATTGCCATTCACTCCGATCGAATTGAGGGGTAATACCCAATTGGTCCTTGTAGAACTATCTGCTATTACGCCATTGACATATAGATATGTCATACTACTATTATTGACAATAGCTATATGTTCCCACTCGTTGGTGACAACATAATGGTTGAATTTATAATCATAGGAACCGTACCTAGTGAAACCTAACTTATTTGAATTACTATACTGCTCAACCTTGATACCGCTATTATTGCCCTGCATTAATAGTGATTGACGAGCTCCACTATCTATCCTTTTTAACCAAGCTTCAAATGTGTGAGAACCTCCATTCTGACCTCCATTTATACTTACATAATCAGATGAACCGGGTCCATCAAAATATAGAGCGCAGTCATCACAAAAGGAATGAGGTTTCTGCATCGCCTGGAATGTGGGTAATGCAAACTGAGCATTATTAGCTATCAGGATAGAGATTGTAACATTCAGACCAATAGTGATCTTCCTAAAAATCATTTTAACATCAACATCTTTTTGGTCTGTCGAAAACCTTTTGCTCTAAGCTCTGAAAAGTATACCCCAGATGAGACCGGTCTTCCAGATTGATCTAGACCATTCCACAAAATAGTATGAAAACCATATTTCATATTCTTTGAAATCAGGGTCCTTACTTCCTGCCCCATAAGGTTATATATGACCAAAGAAATATTCCCAGATATTGGTAATGCAAAATCTATATTGGTTGTAGGGTTGAAGGGATTGGGATAATTCTGTCCAAGGGTAAACTCTTCTGGTATATCAGCCAGAATATCATCTACCATCTTCATAACATAGTTTTCATCCCCTGCGATCAATTTAAGGTCATAATTATTTGTTATCTTCTCTTCGATGGCCAAACCCGATCTGAGGAATTCATTAATGACCATCCTACGGTGAATATCAACAATAGTAAAACAAAGATCTTTAGGAATAAGACCGTTACTAGATCCTGTCAATTGTATTGGGCCGGGTTCATTATTGCCCTGTATCTGGATATTCCAGACCCCATTAAAATCATCAAGTGATCGTATATCGGAGCTATGTTCGTAGGAACAGCAAACACCAATATCTATCAATTAAATAAGTGATTTATGAGGAGAAGGCTTTGAAGGAAGATCATAGATGTCTTGAACCTCCAAGGCATGTTCATTCCTCCCGATCACGCAAGTACGATCAAAAGAATATTCACCGATCACGTCCAACTCTAATTTCCATCCATTAATGGCTGATCTAGAAACAGTCATTGAATCTATGAATGGTTTGAAGGTTATGGTCCCTGTATCTGATGGACTATATACAGCGTATCCTGCCCAAGGCTCAAAAACGGTCGTATCTGCCCATCCTTCTTTAGTACCCAAACCGTATTTGAAAGGCAGAGAGACCCCTTCACTGGATTCTGCAATGACGGGAAAAGAGAATGGATTTCCTACCATATTACAATGCTTGTCCAATTGTATTGTATAATTCTCAAGTGGAACAGCAAACCCCGTTGTATCCTTATTCCCAAATATAACCGGGTCATTATATCTATGCTTGAACCAGTAACCTCTTCCAATCTCTAAGCTATCTGGTTTGACCCATGTATTCGCATTTGGGTCCCAATCATAAAAAACATGTCCGTCCTCTAAACTTGATTGAGCTATTTGATTCTCATGTAAATATCCTGGGAAAGAAAACATTCGCCATGATTCTGATCCTATGCCATCAGGGTAAAAACTGAAAGTATCTTCCATGGTAAGCTCATTTTTTGCGAACTCTATGTAAGGACTATTATAGTCGGTCTCACTTTTATTCAACATTCCATCCTTACTTACAAAATAAGCGCGGAGGTTAAAAACAGATCTAATACTATCATCGATAGATACACGATAGGTTGAATCATTGACCGTCTCCATAGGTATCACTACTATATCCTTTGATCCCCCTAATTGGTAATGTAGTTCAGCTGCCTCTATTCCATTTAGATCCGTTATGATCGCTTGTGCATAGACCTGTTTATCATTTTTATGTATCGTATCTGGAAAGGTTGAAATTATAAGAGGTGGGTCTGAATAAAGACCCGATGCTATATTCCATAGCCCCCCTTTAAGTTTGAGTGTGTCACCACTGCCTACCTTATAGAAACCTGTACCTAGGGCTCCTTTCAAGACCAATGAATCAGAATTCATTGGTCGCTGGCTAATTGAGATTTGCTGTGTTTTGAGTTTAAGACCTTCACCATTCATTGAACATAAGCATAATAGTAATATGGGAATCGTTAACCTTATCATTCTATTAATTCCCAAATCCTACAGCAGTCCCATTTCTACCATTTCCAGAAAGGTCATCCACGGTATCTCCATCAGTGATCGCATCAGTTAGCGAATAATAAATTGCTAGTGGCTTACTCTGCGCAGCAGACCATATACGTAGATCACTACTCCCTTGCGAAGAGTGTAAGGAATTGACACTGCTCGGGTCACAATAACTTAGTAGCGCCCATTCTGTCACTTGTTCTAATCGAGTATAGGGTCCCCAGTCTCCTCCGCCCCAATCATAAATATTTTGACCAAGATAACCTGTTCCACTAGTACTGCCATCGACCGTATTTGTTAATCCATGGCTCTTAACAAGTGACCCATTTAAATAAAAATATATAGAGTTAGTTGAATAAGAATGACTTGGACCATAGTCTGTATAGACATTATCATAAGCAATGGGTGCATTCGAAGTTGTCCAATCAGTGGATGAACCAGTGGTAACCATATTTGTTAGTGTACCATCATTGGAATTAGAACTATTATCCGTAAGAGCAGTACCAGAGCCATCGCTCATCCTATAGTATGCGACAAGCCCACTCTCATTACCCACCAACTCATCATCCTTATTATCAGCTATCTCTGCAGCAGTTCGCACATCATCCCAAATGCGTACTTCATCTATTCTACCATTAAATGACGATGAAAAGTAACTGGCACAGGAAGCTGTTCGAGTCCCAAGTCTTAAATTCGTTCCTTCATTATAAGTAATCGTTGTTGCCGCAATGCTTTCTGTATGGATAAGCTCTCCATCAAGATACATCTTAATTTCTGTACCATCTTTAGTGACTGCGATATGTTGCCATTGATCCATGGTGATTAATGCAGGAGAAGCTACGAGCATAGCATTGTTGGCATTAGAAGAGTTGTCATGGGATGCCCACACCAGTTCTCTTGGATCGCTTTCTGACGATGCCCAATCATCCCAACCTATAGCAACTACCCACCCATGCTCATTGCCTGAATGACTGAATCCCTGCATAGCAATCACTCCATTTTCGGCTTCAGGATAAATCCATGCAGAAAAAGTTGCTGTGGTATCAATTCCCAAATCTGGTGATCCCATATCAACATAATCATTCGTTCCATCCATGTCCAAAACATAATTTATGTTACCGGTACCAACCCCTGTGCTTTCTAATCCAGTAGATACAATTGTACCAGAATTACCAGATGTCATATCAGATAGAGAACTATACGTGACCCTTATAAAATCATATTCACCTCCTGAAGAACTCTCAACTAATACATCGCTCATGGTTTTATTTGGATTATATGCATTAGAATTTCCATTCTTTTTCATCCAAAGTTTTACACCTGTATCTGAGGATGTAAATACGCCTGTAGATGGATCAGCAGTACCTCTATATCCTATCCAATACCAATAATTACTATCATAATAGATAGATTGAATATTTTCTGAATATTTTCCAGACCACGTTGTAGTATGATTAGCAACCGTGGATGATGGTGATGTGATCCCATACTCTAGATCGCTTGAAACACCTCCACTCGAATTTAAGACCCCTGATAATAAACGTTTTCCTCCATCATAATAATAGGCCCCTCTTAAAGTATGTGAAGGAGTAGTATAATAGTCATTTCTACGATAATAATGTGATCCAATAGGAAGATAGCACCGAATCGATTCCGTGAAAGAAGTAGCATCATCTGCGGTAAATTCTCTTAGCCTATTACTCCAAGGTATTGAAATACAATCATCGCCAGTTCCAAATTTTACATGATTATCAAAGGTCAGACCCGTAACTCCAAAGCCAGGGTGCGATGAAGCACCACGTTTATGGACCGCATGAAAAGTTGGTAAAGCGTATTGTGCTGAAATGATTTCCATTTTACTCATTATAGCAAGTAGGCCGACAATTACAGGTCTATTTAACATTTAAGATGATGTATCACCTGAGACCACAAATATATTGCTGCCTAAATGCACCAGTGTCAGTATTGCATATTGACCTGCGGTCTTACTGCCATTACGATTATTCAATGTCGTACTAGATGCACTCAATGATACCTGGCCACTTCCATTCTGGATAATCATACAATTAAATCCTGAAGGTAGACTGGCTGGTACTGTGATGGTAATCGCACTATTGCTGGAACAAACGATAATTGTACCATTGTCTGAAGCGGCTAATGTCTTGGATGTACCTGACTCTGTCTGAAGATCAGCACCATAACCAGTAATCGCATTATCATTGAAATCTGCCTTTCCATCAATCAATATTGTCCCATCAGTAGAATTTGTGATTGTCTCATCATTCTCCAGTATCAATCCACTTGAACCTGTTATATCCACACCTGCAGCATAAACAGTGGCGCCCTGATCTTGGGACATATAGATAGCGGTTACATCTGCGTTTCCAAGTGTAACAGAATTATCAGCCTGTCCTGAGGCACCGTAACCAATTACGGTCTGATTAGTACCTGCTGCTGATGCTGCTGCAGTGGATGCACCTAAAAGAGTATTCTTATTTCCAGTGGTAATATCATTTGTGCCTGTGGTGCCTGCATTATAGCCCAATGCTGTATTATAGCCATCTGTATCTGCTGTCCTATTTACAAGTTTAAGAGCATTGAAACCCATAGCCGTATTATAGGCTGCTGTGGCGCTAGCATATAAACTATACATTCCGACTGCAGTATTATAATTTCCACTGCTATTAGCCTGTAAACTTTGCATTCCTATCGCAATATTACGATGTCCACTTTCATTACTTTCTAAACTCTTATACCCAAGTGCAGTATTATAACTCCCTGTTGTGTTAGCAGTCATGGCATCATATCCCAGAACGGTATTTTGATCTCCAGTAGTAATGGCATCTAGGGCAGTTGTACCAACTGCCAGGTTATAATCCGCACCATCCGTTGTTGATGATGGATCATTACCAACATACATAGAACCCGTATCCTCGATCAATGCATCAG
>CAYOJL010000107.1:0-5476 GCA_964404235.1 uncultured bacterium
CAGAATACATCAGATCTGACAATGGACCTGAGTTTGTAGCGAAGTCAGTAAGAAATTGGATCTCAGCAGTTGGAGCGAAAACTGCTTATATCGAACCTGGCAGTCCTTGGGAAAATGGATTTTGCGAAAGCTTTAATGCACGACTTAGAGACGAATTCCTCAATGGAGAGATATTCTATACACTTAAGGAAGCGAAGATTCTCATAGAACAATGGCGAGTCCACTACAATACTTTGAGGCCTCACAGTTCTTTGAATTGGAAACCTCCTGCTCCTGAATCATTGTTGCAAGTGGATCCAATTATTATGATAAACTAACATTCAACTTGGACCACTTAATGGGGGCAGGTCAAACTAATGGATCATATCGACACTCTTTTAGCTTCTAATACATTATTTGGCGGGCGTCCAACTACAAGATCTAGTAAAGGAATTGTGGCTGCAGCCCATCCCCTAGCCGCTAACGCTGGTGCACAAATTTTACGCCAGGGAGGTAACGCTTTTGATGCAGTTGTCGCCACTGCGGCGGTCTTAAATGTTGTCGAGCCTTTTATGTCGGGTCTTGCCGGTGCAGGTGTAGCAACTTTTTTCCAGGTAAATCAAAGTAAGTTTGGTTGTATCGATTTCATACCCACAGTGCCCCAGAATTTCGAAAAAGTGAAAACCGACAAGAAAAGATTAGAAACTGGTCCAATCGCTTCACTTAGTCCTGGATGCCTAGCTGGTTGGCATGCCATACAACAGAGACTTGGAAAGCTTCAGTTTTCTGACCTTCTTCAACCAGCGATTCAATTGGCGCAAGATGGTTTCCCGGTATCAGCATTTTTTGCAGCGGTCACAAGGGAAAGTTCCAAGCGTATACTTGATAATGAATGGAAACGTGTTTTTCATTCTGATCATTATTGGAGACCTGGCGAATTACTCAAACTTCCAGATTTGTCAAATACGCTCAGTGCTATTGCTGAGAAAGGTATTCGACATCTTTATGGAGGTGAACTGGGACTGAAGATGGTTTCTCACCTCCAAGCTTATGGTGGGATAATTTCGATCAATGATTTGGATAGTATAAGTCCTTTATGGGAAAACACACTAAGTGCTGAATACAGAGGACACGTCATACATGTACCTCCACCCCCAAGTGAGTCTTTTCAAATGCTTTTAAGCCTAAGAATACTTGAAGCATTTGATCTTGGTTCTTTCAAAAAACTTGGAGTAAAACATTTAGATACCGTGTTAAGAGCTATTCGAATAGCTGCAGGTGTACGTATACAGAATAATCAAAAAAGCCTTAATGAAATCCATAAACTTTTGAACGATGTTGATTTGCTAATAGCCAAAGTTAAAGATGGAAACCCCGTAAAAGGACTTACTGAGCAATGGGACAGTTTTGAACTGTTCCATGATACAGCATTAAGGGAACATACAACTTCAATTTCTGTAGGTGATGAAGAGGGAAATTTAGTTTGTCTCACACAAAGTATTGGGTCTCTTTTTGGCTCAGGAACAATTATTCCTAGTACAGGAGTTTTAATGAATAATTTTCTATTCTGGGGTGACCAAAATCCTTCTTCACCCAATCAAATTATTCCTGGAAAACGCTTAGCTATGTGTTTGGCTCCTACTATCACCTCGATTAATGGAAATGGATTCCTTGCACTAGGAACGCCGGGAAGTTATGGAATTCTTCAGACACAAGTCCAAGTAATGGTTTATTTATTAGATTTTGATCTAGAATTGCAAGACGCTATCAATATGCCTCGCGCGAGATTATTTGACGGAGCCGAAGTGCATATAGAGAAAAGAATAGATGATACTACTCTCAAGAAACTTGTCTCACTAGGTCACAAAATCAAATTATTGCCTGAATTTTCCTGGCGTACTGGTGGGATGCATGCAGTCTCCAGGGACCCGAAAATAAGAACTTTTTCTGGTGCTGCAGATAATCGTAGGGATGGAAATGCTATACCAGTTTAAGTTAGAATGTTCTCTCTAGTTTGGTTAATTTTCGAATTGAAGTCATTAAAAAACAAATTTGGTTTTAAATTGATTTGTGTGGCATGGAGTGTCGAATGAAAAATAACTTTGAATCAGGTAATAAAAATGTTGTTGTTAAAGTTGTAGAATTGCACAAATATTTTGGAGAATTGGAGGTTCTTAAGGGTATTACATTTAATGTTCATGAAGGCAATGTTCTAAGCATACTTGGAGCTAGTGGATCTGGAAAAACTACTTTACTTCGGTGCATTAATCTATTAGAGCAACCAACTTCAGGTGAGATCTATATTGATGGAGAGCCAATTGGTTTTCGCATCGCCCCCGATGGCCAACGAATTTCAATGCGACAAGCTGAGATAAATAAAATTCGTATGGAAATCGGCATGGTCTTTCAACAATTTAACCTTTGGCCTCACATGACTGCATTTGAAAATATTGTTGAGGCACCACTAAGGGTACGTAAACGCCCAAGAGAAGAAGTTGAAGGGTTTGCAATGCAACTTCTAGAAAAGGTAGGGATGATTGACAAAAAAGATCAATATCCTTCACGCCTTTCTGGAGGTCAACAACAACGTGTAGCAATTGCTAGGGCATTAGCGATGCAACCTAAAGTTATGCTTTTTGACGAACCTACTTCATCACTAGATCCAGAGTTGATTGGCGAGGTACTTGGCGTTATGAGGAAGCTCGCGGATGAAGGTACGACAATGATCGTGATTACCCATGAAATGGGATTCGCTCGGGAAGCTTCAGATCGTATAATTTTTCTTGATGAAGGACTAATAGAAGCAGATGGTTCACCTGAGGAAATCATTATGAACCCAAAAAGCGAAAGAAGTCGCCAGTTTTTTTCGACAATTTTACATTGATAGATTTTCTATTATGTCCGATAGCCTCTTGCTGACTTTAGAAGCGTTTGATCCTAGCCTTTTCTGGGAATATAGAAATGTTTTGTTTCCCGGTTTGCCATATAATTTTTATATTTTCTTTCTCACGATTGGTTTTGCAATAGTTTTAGGTCTTTTAGTGGCTATTTTTCGTTTGAATACATCGATTTTTATTCGAGGTATCGGGACTGTTTTTCTAGAACTTTGTAGAAACACTCCCGAATATATTATGCTTATATGGGTTTTCTATGTACCTCCGTTGCTCCTAAGCCATCTCTTTAATGAGAACATCAGTTTTACACCATTGGTAGCATGTGTGATTGCTTTTTCTCTTACCTCAAGCGCCTATTTCACAGAATCTTTTAGGGCTGGAATTCTGTCTGTATCAAAAGGGCATATAGATGCTGCACGCAGCTTTGGGATGTCTTGGTATCTCACTCTATTTAGAATAATTCTTCCACAGGCCATGCGATACATGCTTCCTGAATTTATGAACCAATGTGTTTCACTATTTAAGTTAACAGCACTAGTCTCTTTGGTTACAGTTCCGGATTTACTTTATCAAGTTTCAATGGTGTCTCAGGATGTGGGCAAGTCAATGCCACTTTACACATATGCAGCCATTGTATACTTCATACTCATTTACGCTTTGGCATCACTTGCTGAAAGAATCAGTGAGCCTTGGCGTCAGAAATCAAAATAATAAGAGATTCCATGGAAACAACTTGGTTCCGTACTATTTTACGCAACCGTGATTTGATGTGGGATGGGCTTGTTGTAACAATACAAATCAGTCTCATAGCTTTTGTGAGTGCAATTTTGTTAGGTTTTTTACTGTGTATTCTCGGAATGTACGTTAGACCCTTAAAGTGGCCCACACGATTAGTAATTAATTTTTTCCGTTCAACTCCAGTAATTGTACAACTTTTGTGGGTTAATTACGTCTGGCCAGGTTTATTTGGCTGGCCAAATAGCTTCTTTGAGGCTGGTTGTGCAGCGTTAGCAGCACAGTCAGCAGGATATCTTGCTGAAACATTTCGGGCTGGAATTGAAGGTATCAATAAAGGCCACATTGAGGCAGGAAAAGCTCAAGGGATGCCAGGTTCTCTAATAATGTATCGTATTATTTTGCCACAAGTTTTTCATACTATGTCACCTGCAATTATGAACCAATTCTTAGTGGTAATTAAATGTTCAACATTTGTTTCCATCATTGCAGTACCAGATTTATTGTTCCAAGCATTAAGGCTCAGTGCAATTTGGTTTGAACCAATAGGAATTTTGTCAGTTACAGCATTGATATATATAATTTTAATTACGACAATATCAGTTTCTTTCAAATTTTATATAGACCGAGCCACTTTACGCTACAAATAAATTGTTTAATTGTTAATAAAATTTAACTTTGATTTACTAATTTCTTCATAAAGTTGATTTACTATTTTTTTTTAAAAATTACCCTTTAGATTAAATTGAAACGAGTTAGGAAATGAAGAATTCATAAAATGTTCAGTTATTATGTTTGACTTAAGCAGGTGTAATTGGTAAATTTGGGGAAACTCGATTTTTTGGAAAACCTTAAAATAAGGAGACTCTAATGAGTAATGAATTAAAAGAAAAAGAAAGTAATGAATCAAAATTGAGCCGACTCGATTTTCTTAAATCAGTTGCTGGAACTGGTGGCGCCGTAGCTGCTGTTGGGGCAATCACAGCAAGTGTGCAGCCTAAAGAAGTTTATGCTGCTCTTCTTGATACAAATATTTCTGAAGATTCTGTTCTATCAAAAATGAAAAAAACAGGTAAACTAAAAGTAGGTTTCTCCCAAACAAAACCAAATTTTTATCGTGATGCTAAGACAAACAAATTACGGGGTATATTTCATGATGCAACAGAATTCCTCGGTAAACAATGTGAAGTTGAGATAGATTACCAAGAGGTATCTTGGGGAAATGCCACGATTGGGCTTCGGAAAGGTGATTTTGATTTGTTCGTTTCTTCTTTAACCTACACTGTACCGCGTGCATTAGTTATTAACTATGCCGGTCCAATTCATCATAAAGGCGCAGTAGGTGTGGTTCACAAGGACAACGCGCATAGATTCAAGACACATGCTGACCTAAACAGCGAGGATGTTACATTTGTTGTAACGATTGGGGATGCTTCTGCAAATCAAATAAAAACTAATTTTCCTAAAGCAAAAATAATGGAGGTTTCGGGGCAGCTCACTCTCATTGTTGAAACGGTCTCGAGAAAGCAAGCAACAGCATTTATCGGAGGCGACTTTGATATAGAAGTTATTGCTGGGCAAAATCCTTGGATGCACCCGGTTTGGCCTGCATTTGATCTGCTCCCCAATACTTGGGCCTGCCGGTATGGTGATCCTGAATGGAAATATTTTCTTGATATGTTCTGTAACCGTATGCTTAGTACTGGTGATATGAAGAAGTTCTTTGCAAAATATAGAGAAGAACTGATCGATTCAAAATAAAGATTAAATTTATTAAAATTAATCAAAATTTGGATAAGGGACAAATAATTTATTTGTCCCTTTTTATTGGAATTATTTTTATTAAATCTATTTATAAATTTATAAAT
>CAYOJL010000108.1:0-5445 GCA_964404235.1 uncultured bacterium
CCGCAATATTGCGACAGAGCATGGTGGTTATTCTGTATTTGCCGGTGTTGTGAAAGAACACGCGAAGGAAATGATCTATATAATGAAATGACCGAATCAGGTGTGATCGATAAAACAACAATGGTATTTGGCCAAATGAATGAGCCTCCAGGAGCCCGTTTACGTGTGGCCCTTAGCGGTCTGGCAATGGCTGAGTTCTTTCGTGATGACGAAGGGAGGGATGTCTTATTATTTATTGATAATATCTTTCGTTTTACACAGGCAGGGTCTGAGGTGTCTGCTCTATTAGGTCGCATGCCTTCGGCTGTGGGTTACCAACCAACACTATCCACTGAGATGGGTGATCTGCAAGAGCGAATTACATCAACAAAAAAAGGTTCTATTACATCTGTCCAAGCTGTTTATGTTCCAGCGGATGACCTTACTGATCCTGCGCCAGCTACTGCTTTTGCTCACTTAGATGCAACCAGTGTTCTTGAACGAAAAATTGCTGAATTAGGCATCTATCCTGCTGTAGATCCCTTAGCTTCAACTTCTAGGATCTTAGACCCAAGGATAATTGGCGAACATCATTATAATGTAGCTAGGAATGTACAATCAGTGCTTCAGCAATATAAAGACCTGCAGGATATTATTGCAATCCTTGGAATGGATGAATTATCAGATGATGATAAGCTTACTGTATCACGGGCTAGGAAAATACAGAAGTTCATGTCGCAACCTTTCTTTGTTGCTGAACAGTTTACTGGAACGCCAGGTAGATATGTAAGTCTAGAAGATACGGTATCTGGATTTGATGCTATATTGAAAGGTGAAGTTGACGAACTTCCTGAAAATGCATTTGCGTATGTAGGGACCATTGATGAGGCAATTGAAAAACATAAGAAGTCTGCTGCCTAATGAGTTCATTCAATCTAGATATTGTTACACCTATCCGTGAGCTTAAATTGGGAGATGTGAGTTATGTGCGATGTCCGGGTATAGATGGTGCTTTTGGTGTTATGAATAATCATAGAGAAGGTATCCTTGCATTAGCGGTTGGTGAAGTAAAGGTTACTCAAGATGGAAAAGATGAATATTTTTCGACCGGTGGAGGTTTTGCTGAGATCATCGATAATTCAGTAAAACTACTAGTAGAGTCTATTGAAAGATCAAATGATATTGATGCAGACCGTGCGCAGAGATCTTTAGATAGAGCCAAAAATAGGCAGGTGGGTAAAGACCCAGATTTGAATAATGCTAGGATCGATGCATCTGTGATGAGGGCCCTGAACCGATTGAGGGTATCGAAAAGATAATCAATAATTTCAACTTGATTCTAAAAACCGCTCGTAATTTCGGAGCGGTTTTTTTATATCTTTATTTAGGTGACAATGTTTAAACGAACACACAATTGTGGCGAGCTACGCAGAACAAATATTGGTGAGACCGTTAATCTGAATGGTTGGGTAAATACAATCAGGTTGCACGGGCAGGTTGTATTTGTTGATCTACGAGATCGCTATGGTAAAACACAAATTGTATTTAATGCAGATTCTTATGGCGGTGACTTTGAAGTAGTTAAAAAGTTATCAATGGAGGATGTTTTATCCATTACAGGTAAAGTAAGGGAGAGATCAGAGTCTGCAGTTAATCCAAATCTAATGACGGGAGAGATAGAGGTAGTTATCTCAGATTATTCTATGTTAAATGAGGCAGCTCCATTGCCTTTTGTAATTAATGATAGAGATAGCGCAGAAGAAGATCTAAGACTTAAGTATCGCTATCTAGAACTTAGAATGGAAGTTCTTCAACATAATATCTTAACTCGTCATAAAACCTATCAAGCCACCAGAGCTTTTCTTTCTGATCATGATTTTGTAGAAGTAGAAACACCAGTTTTGATGAAATCTACACCTGAAGGAGCAAGAGACTATCTTGTACCTAGCAGAATCCATCAAGGACAATTTTATGCACTTCCACAATCTCCACAGATATATAAACAAATACTCATGATATCAGGGTATGATCGCTATTTCCAAATTGTAAAATGTTTTAGAGATGAAGATCTACGGGCAGATAGACAACCCGAGTTTACACAGATCGATATTGAAATGTCCTTTGTTGATGAAGAAGATGTTTTTACAAATATGGAAAATATGACCCGCTATATCTTTAAAACTGTTAATGATATAGATCTACCAGATCCATTTCCTAGGCTAACATATCAGGAAGCAATGGAACTCTATGGTTCAGATAAACCAGATCTAAGGTATGAAATGCAACTTATAGACCTGAAAAAATTCACGGATGTTTCTGATTTTAATGCATTCCGATCAGTTGAGAGAGTTAAAGGAATAGTCGTTAAAAAAGGAACACAATATTCTAGAAAAATAATTGATGAACTAACTGAGTTTGTCAAAAAATATAAAGCCAAAGGATTGGCTTGGATGAAATTGCAACAAGATGGATTTGAAGGCGGTATTAGTAAATTTTTTCCCTCAGATCTTCAAGATTCACTTCAAAACCAATTAGAACTAGAGGAAGGTGACATTCTATTTATGATCGGTGATGATTCATCGATCGTCCTAAATGCTTTAGGCCAATTACGAAAAAAAATTGCAAGGATGGAAGACCTTGCTATTAAAGATGAATTTAAACCTGTGTGGGTAACAGAATTCCCTATGTTCGATTATGATGATGATATGGAACGATTTATAGCCATGCATCATCCTTTCACAGCACCACGAGAAGAGGACGTAGAATTACTTGATACTGATCCATCCAACGCTTTAAGTCGTGGATATGATCTTACAATGAATGGATATGAAATTGCTGGTGGGTCGATTAGAATACATTCTCCAAAAATTCAGGAAAAAGTATTTTCTTTACTTGGATTAAGCCATGAAGAAGCAGTAGAAAAATTTGGATTCTTAGTTGAAGCTCTCACTTATGGTGCACCACCGCACGGAGGAATAGCTTTCGGGTTTGATAGGCTTGTTATGTTACTGGCTGGAACTGAAAATATAAGAGATGTTATAGCGTTCCCTAAGACTACCTCAGCAACCTCTTTAATGGATCAAAGCCCGAATTCTGTAAGTGAGGTTCAATTAAGAGAGTTAGGGATCACAATTAATAGATCTGAAGATTAATTTGATCTATTGTAATTCTATTTTTGGTCTGACCAAGACCAAAAATAAATATGAAGATAGGCCCACAGCGCTAAAAATCATACACATGACCATTATCTGATATCTAACTGCTATAAGAGGTGATATCCCAGAGAGGATCTGTCCGGTCATCATTCCAGGAAGTGAAACTAGGCCAACAGCAAAAAGAGAATTGGTAATGGGTATCAAAGCTGCTCTTAGAGATATACCTCTTGCAGAAACATAATCAATATTTCTATCTATTTCTGCCATTAAACGTTCAGCTGCTAGGCTGATTCCATTCATTGAGCTCGCAAAGATCATCCCTGCGATAGGTATCATATACCTTGGCATATACCACGGTTCTAATTGCAATACAAATTGGGTCACCAGTATTAATACTGTGCCCCCTCCGCAAATAATGGAGATAAAAGCGAATTTAAATAACTCTATTCGATTTGCAGATATAGTACGCAAAGAGATCCAACTTGCGACAAAGACCATTACAGACAGGACCAATACAATAAATGCAGCATCATTAGATAAAAAGATATAGGATAAAAAGTATCCGATCAGCAATAATTGTACTAACATTCGGCCAACTGCATAGACCGTATTTTTCCATCCCAAAGACCAGTAATGAAGAACCCCAGAAACTATAGCAACTGGAATAAATATAATGACCAACCTTGAAAAAGGAATAAAAGTAATTGATTCATTCATTAGTAATTGATCTTATTAATTACAGCAATTATACTATAGTTCAATTCCAAATCGGGGAAGTAATAATAGTGTTAGGCCATAACAACCAATGGTAATGATAATTGATAGAAAGATGCTCAAATAAAAACCGATACCCGATCTTAAAAGTATTGGTAATGAAATAAATAATGAAATAGATGGAATTACCATCCATAGGATACTATTTGAAAGAGCTTTGACACTTTCAATATCTTTAGTATCAATGTAAAGCCATATCATTGATAAAACAGATATGAGAGGAATAGAGGCTATGAGACCTCCAAGATACGCACTTTTTTTTGCTATTTCTGATACAAGTACTATTATTCCAGAGGATATTAAAAGTTTAAAGATTATCTGTAGCATTATTTATTAAAAAAGCTTTTTGATCTGGTAGACGCCAGTTTTTAAACATGATTCGATCGTTCTTTGCATTTCCAATCCACTGTACCAATAAGAATTAGACCATACAAGATTTCCAGAATCTTGATCTGTCATCTTGAGCATGATTCCAACTCTACTTTGAGTATAAGTGATACGTTCTCCTTCTTTTACTTTACCAGCATGTGTTGTCGTTGTTGATGTTTGTGATTGACTTGATTCTGACTTTTTGTTTTCTTCATCATCTTTCGATGATTGGGTCACAATAGTCTTTGTATAACCACGATCCTCATGACGATATGGTATAACAACCATTTCTGAGTCAGTAAATTCAGTAATGATACAGGACAATAAAAGTGTTTTAGAACCATTTCCGACTGTGACCATTGAGTTATTGATGTCTGATATATTCACATTATAACCATACTTTAAAAAATTATAGCTAAGGCTTGAAAGAACCATATCTCCCGAGCCTGGCAAACTAGGATAATCGTTTATATTTTCAATTTCTAAAGTTCCTACTGTTCTAAAATTAAAATTAGAGCTGATAGCAGGATTTTGAGAGCCACTCCAGCAAGAGAATAGCAAAATGGAGGAGTATAAAAAACTTTTTTTGATCACTCTTCTGCGGTCAAACTTTGAATGTGCACCTTTGCTTCATTACGAATATTCTTATCTCTAGAGTACTCAAGGCACGCCTCCCAGCATTTTAATGCTTTTCTTGGTTGATCTAATGATTCATGTAATAGTGCCTTCATTCGATGGATATCAGCATTTTTTGGATCTTCTTTTTGCGCAATTGATATATGTTCAAGTGCTTCTTTGAATAATCCAGCCTTTAAAGCCGCTGATGCTTTTGAGACAGCATTTGAATTCATAGCACTTAATAAACTAATGCAGAATAATAGAGTGAATGATCTCATTTTGATTGTTCCTCATTTGACAGCTTGACAATTGCTCTAAGTATATCTCTTCTACTTATCTGCCCTACTAGTTTTTCTCCTTCCATGACGGGAAACCTTCGAAACCTAGATTTTATAAATTGATCAGTAACATTTGAAAGTGTGTCATGAATATTAATAGTTGTAAGATCAGTAGACATATATTCTTTAACAAATCCTCCGAGATTATTATAGTAGGTAGCCTCAAAAAGCGTTCTCATGCAATCTTTTTCTGATAACACTCCTACTAGATT
>CAYOJL010000109.1:0-5440 GCA_964404235.1 uncultured bacterium
GGAAAATCTTTCCAGCGCCTCGAACCGAGTATCCTGATGCCCGAAAGTGCTGCATCAGGGTAACGGCATCCGGGAGCTTCTGCCGCAGCTTCTCCCCATTACCGTAAACGCCCGACTTGGACGGGGCAACGCCGGTCAACAGGCTGATGCGGGAGGGATTGCAGAGAGGGGCTGAGCAATAGGCACGGGTAAAGGAAACTCCACGCTTTGCAAGACGATCAATGTTGGGAGTCTTAGCATTCGGATGACCACCGAGATGCCCGACCCAGCCGCGCAAGTCGTCTACTGCGATAAAAAGTACGTTGGGACGAGCCCATATGTTAACCGCAAAAAAGGAAAGCAGGAGAAGATACTTCAAAACGTTCATGGCTTGGGATCAACCCGCCAATTCTTGTTTCGCCGAGCACCGTAATAAGGATAGTAATCCCATGGGGCATCCAAACCAAGTGCACGAGGGTCTTTGGTGCGAACCAGATGATTCTGCAATTCTGCCGCTAGTTTCTTTTGAATCAGGGCATACTTAGGCTTACCGGCGAGGTTAATCAACTGGCCCGGATCCTTGCTCACGTAATACAGCTCCTCGCCCGGCCGCTTGGCAAAGGCAAGATCATAGAATTGCTTAAACCCAACCTTGTCTTTGTTATCCATAAGCAATCTCTTGGTCGGGGAGGAATCCACCTCACCAAAGGGGATGTAACGGGCACAGAATTCGCGGTCAGGATTACCTGCGGGCCACCGTGTAGGTTCAATATTTCTGATATAAAGATATTCACGCGTGCGAATAGCACGGCAAGGGTAACCCTTGCCGCCTTTACGACAACCATCGTGGCGTTCCATCGCAATAAACGCATTTTCACGTTTGATATTGGATTTATTCTTTAGCACGCCCATCAAACTCGTTGCCGTCATCATTTCAGGCACGCCCAACCCTGCTGCTTCTAGGAAAGTGGGAGCCAAATCACTCAGGTTGACAAAACCTTCATAGACTCTACCTGAACCAATAATCCCTTTCGGCCACCGAATCGCTACGGGCACCCTTGATCCGTCATCGTGGAGGCTCGCCTTGGCCCGCAGGAAGGGCATGCCGTGGGCGCTTGTTACGACCACGATTGTGTTGTCCAGCTGGCCTGCCTTCTCCAAGGATTCCATGGCCCGGGCAACCATTTGATCGAAATGCTCAACCTCGACGTAATAATCGAGGATGTCACTCCTCACCACGGGATGATCGGGAAAAATTTTCGGGACAATCACCTTCGATGGATCCTTACCCGATCTTTTTCCAGCCCCAGCCTCAAACCCACGATGCGGTTCATGGGTTCCCAACCAAAAACAGAACGGTTGATCTTTGCCAACTTGACTGAGGAAGTCCTCGAAATTAGATGCATAATCCTTATTGGACATACTCCTAAATAAAGGCTTAAGCGTTTTCTTCTTAAACTCCTCCCCCGCCGGATTGGCATCACGCCCACCTACAGCAAGGCGCCCCGGGCTCCATCCTTTTCCTGTGAAACCTGTGGCGTAACCTGCATCCTTTAGTAATTCCGCATAAGTAAGGAATTTCTTCGGCAAGGTGCTGTGGATGTTGCCTGCCTCCTCCAGCCGCCAAATTGGTTGGCCGGTCAGGATGGCGCTGCGCGAGGGCCCGCAGGTCGGGGCATCGCAAAAGGCATGAGTGAAGCGAATCCCCTCGCGGGCCACCTGGTCGAAGGCGGGGGTCTTTACCACGGGATCACCGTTAGCTCCTGTGTGGGCATAGGATTGATCGTCTGAAATACAGAATAAAACGTTGGGCCGTTTGGCCGCAGCATGACCTTGAAAATCAAGTGTGATGAACGTCAATGCGGACAATGAGAGAATTATATTTATAATTCCCATTGGAGGTGGTGAAACAGACTTCACTACAATTTTAGAATTGGTTTGTCTTACTTTGGCAATCGCTACACAACCAGTTAAATAAGGATATCCTTTACCACGTGGCCGTGCACGTCGGTGAGGCGGAAGTCGCGGCCCTGGTAGCGGTAGGTGAGTTTGCGGTGATCAATACCGAGCTGGTGCAGGATGGTGGCGTTGAGGTCATGGATGTGCATCGTGCCTGGCGTCCACTTGTCCCGGGTCGGTTGGGGCTTGAGCATATTGCCGTCGGCATCGGCAATGTTGTAGCCGTAATCGTCAGTGCGACCGTAGGTGATCCCCGGCTTGATGCCTCCGCCGGCCATCCAGATTGAGAAACAACGTGGATGATGGTCCCGCCCGTAATTGTCCTTGCCCAGTTTGCCCTGACAATACGGTGTGCGCCCAAATTCACCGCCCCACACCACCAATGTATCTTTCAACAGTCCGCGGTTTTTCAAATCCTTGATCAACGCTGCACTGCCTTGGTCAACATCCTTGCATTGGTTACCATGTTCGCCGGCAAGATTGCCGTGAGCGTCCCAGCCACGGTGAAAAACCTGGATGTTGCGCACCCCACGCTCAGCCAATCGGCGGGCGTTTAGACAACAGGCAGCAAAAGTGCCGGGCGTCTTGGCGTCATCTCCATAGAGTTTAAAGGTCGACTCCGGTTCCTTGGAGAGATCCATCAATTCCGGCACGGATGACTGCATCCGATAAGCCATCTCATGCTGCTTGATGCGGTCCAGCACTGATGGATCAGCAAAGCGTTCCTGCTGTGATTTGTTCAGGGCGGAGAGCGCATCGAGCTGCGCGCGACGGTCTTCGCGCGTCACGCCGGCGGGGTTGTTGAGGTATAACACCGGATCACCTTGACTGCGCAGAAGCACTCCCTGATGTTGCGAGGACATAAAGCCCGAGCCCCATAGGCGGCCGAATAAACTCTGTTCGGGATGCTTGGTGCGCGCGTGCATCACCACGTAGCTGGGCAGATTTTCATTCATACTGCCAAGACCATAGCTTAGCCAGGCACCGAGACTCGGCCGGCCGGGAATCTGGCTTCCGGATTGGATGTAGGTGATGGCTGGGTCATGATTGATGGCCTCAGTGAATGCGGTGTGCACCACACACAATTCCTTGGCCACCGTGGCGGTGTGCGGCAATAGTTCACTCACCCATACGCCATCGGCATTATTCTCCTGCTTGGTAAACTTGTACTTGGTCGGGCACACGGGCAGATTTTTCTGACGCGAGGTCATACCGGTGATGCGCTGGCCATCGCGCACTTCTTTTGGCAAATCCTTACCGTACATCTCGCGCATCTTGGGCTTGTAATCCCACAGGTCGAGGTGCGAAGGGCCACCGCTCATGAAAAGGTAAATCACCCGCTTTGCCTTGGCCAGATGATGTATGCCACCCTTGAATTGAGCTGGCGCACCGAAAGTCTCGCGGCCCATTAGCCCGGCCATTGCCGCGGTGCCCAGACCCATTGCTGTGCGTCCGAACAATTGCCGGCGCGTCATCATCAAATTTGCTTCACTAAAAAAGTCGTTCATCATCATTGCCTTTCTGAATCAATAAATCCGGAGTACTGCATCACTCGCCAAAACGGTAAGTGACACCTGAGCCCACGCCGCTTGCTCGCCGGCATTTAATTTTGTGTCCTGTGGTGAATCACCTACGGACAAAAATGCCTGCGCATCCTTGTCATTGTCCTTATACCGCGCTTTGAGTTTTGCGAGAAGACCCATACACGCGGCGCGCTCAGAGGTGTTTGGTTCACGGCTGGCCACCAAAGTGAAGAGTAAGTTCAACCGGCCCGCGTCATCCTTTGCCTCCTTCAACAAACGCTGGCCGAGCAAACGGCCCATCTCGACGCGCTGTTTTTCATTGAGCAACGCTAGTGACTGGGTGGGCGTACTGGTGCGCGAACGCTTCACACAACTGGACTCACGGCTCGGCGCGTCAAAAAGCGTCATCATCGGATGCGGGCTGGTGCGCTTCCAGTACACGTAGAGACTGCGGCGGTACTGGCGAGCACCCTTGTCCGTTACATAATTCTTTGTGTTGCTTCCCGGATGCATCAGCGCCTTCCAAAGACCGGCCGGCTGGTAGGGCTTAACACCCTCACCTCCCATCGATCCATCGAGCAGACCACTCGCCCACAGTGCCACGTCACGCAATGCTTCCGCGTCTAGTCGGTGACTTGGCCCACGCGCCCAGAGCCGGTTCTCTGGGTCTTTCATCTTTGCTCGGTAGGCTGAACTTTGTTTAAAGGTTCGGCTGGTCACCATTAGACGCAACATTGCCTTGAGATTCCATTTGCGATCCTGCAATTCCACTGACAACCAGTCGAGCAACTCCGGATGCGTTGGTTGTTCGCCCTGCAAACCGAAGTCGGCAGGCGTGCGCACTAGTCCTTCTCCAAAGGTGCGCTGCCACACGCGGTTGACCAGCACACGCGACACCAGAGGATGTCCACGCGCCGTGAGCCATTGCGCCAGACCAAGACGGTTTGCCGGCGCACCTTTTGGGAGGGTTCCCATCACTGCAAACACATCCGGCTTTAAGGGCTCACCCTTTGGTAGATTGTACTCGCCGCGCTCCAATAGCTTTGTTTCCCGCGGCTTGGGTAAATCGCGTGCGATGAGTGACGCCTTAAAACTTTTTTTGAACTCAGCAATCTCTTTGGCTACAGCTGCCACTTGCTCCTTGAGCTCGGGCTTTGCCGAAGCCTGTTTGGTAAGACTCACATGCTTGATGTTTAGTGCCTCCCATTTATCCCATGCGGCTATGTCTGATGGCGCCTTGATAGTCGGACCAAATTCGTACTTGTTGCCGTCCATTGATGGCTCGGCCGTGCTATTGAAAAACGCCATCATCCGGTAGTACTCCTGCTGTGGAATTGGATCGTACTTGTGGGTATGGCAACGTGCGCAGGTAAGAGACATGCCTAGTAGCGCAGTGCCCAGCGTCTCCACTCGATCAAAATTATTCTTTGCCTGGAATTCCGCCGCAATCGCGCCACCCTCAGCCGTGGTGGGATTCATGCGAACGAAACCCGTGGCTACCAATTGAGCCAACGTTGGCTTGGGTAAAAGATCACCGGCTAGTTGCCACGTGAGAAATTCATCCAACGGCTGGTTTTGATTAAACGCGCGTACCACCCAATCACGGTACGGATAGATGCCGCGCTTGTTATCCAGATGCAGCCCATGAGTGTCACCGTAGCGCACGGCGTCCAGCCAATACCGCGCCTGATGTTCGCCGTAATGTGGACTCGCCAGCAATTCATCCACCAATCGCTCATAGGCATTTGGTTTTTTATCGGCCAAGAATTTCTTTAATAATTCAGGGTCCGGCGGTAGTCCCGTAAGCACCAATGCCACCCGCCGCGCCAGCGTCGCCTTGTCAGCCTCCGTCGCGAAGCCGATTTTCTTCTGCTTCAATTGCACGGATACAAACGCATCAATCGCGTTTCCTTTCCATGCTAGCTTCGCTTTTTTTGGCGACACAAACGCCCAATGCTTGGCGTACTTTCCACCTTCCT
>CAYOJL010000110.1:0-5419 GCA_964404235.1 uncultured bacterium
TCACAAAGTCATAACGCGTAATTAGTTAGCTCATGAATCTCTGCCCGTCGTCTAGCGCCCGTCAGGAATTTTGGTTGTATCTAAGGCTGTTTGCCTGATTACTTCTGATGAGTCGGTTTAGAAGTAAATAGAATTACTGACTTGGCGCACTTCGTTTTCTGTTAACACCCACAAAAATCAGCCGACCTTGATATAACGACGTGATGGACGCCACCGTTTTTAATTTTGATAACAGCTACGCTCAGTTGCCAGAACGGTTTTACGCCTGTCTGCCGCCGTCTCCCGTACCACACCCACGACTAGTTCGTCTGAATGAAGAGTTGGCCTGTCACCTTGGACTGGATCCGGGACAGTTGCGTAACGAAAGTGGCATAGAGATTCTGGCTGGCAACCAGGTGCCAGATGGTGCGACACCGCTTGCGATGGCCTATGCCGGATTCCAGTTCGGCGGGTGGGTTCCGCAGCTTGGCGATGGTCGCGCGATTCTCCTTGGCGAGGTGATAGATGTCGACGGTGTTCGACGCGATATCCAGCTAAAGGGCGCCGGGCGAACGCCTTTTTCAAGAATGGGGGACGGCCGCGCCGTTCTCGGCCCAGTTCTCCGCGAGTACATCGTGAGCGAAGCGATGGCGGCGCTTGGAATTCCTACAACCCGATCGCTTGCGGCTGTGTTAACTGGGGAAGAGATCATGCGCGAGACTCTTCTTCCTGGCGCAGTTTTAACGCGTATTGCAAGCAGTCATGTCCGGGTTGGAACCTTTCAATATTTTGCAGCTCGGCGCGATGTAGAGGCCCTGCGCGTACTGGCAGACTATGTGATCAGTCGTCATTACCCACAGGTCGAGGGGTCAGTCGAACGGTACTTGGCTCTGCTAGGAGCAGTGATCGATCAACAAGCGTCGCTTATTAGCGACTGGCAACTCGTTGGTTTTATTCACGGGGTAATGAATACTGACAACATGTCAATTTCGGGTGAGACAATCGATTACGGTCCCTGTGCGTTTATGGATGCTTTTCATCCTGAGACCGTTTTCAGCTCGATCGATCACATGGGTCGCTATGCTTACCGCAACCAGCCATCGATTGCTCACTGGAACTTAACGAGGTTTGCAGAGACGCTGTTGCCGCTCGTGAGCGATGATCAGGAAGACGCTGTTGCAAAGGCGACCGAAGTTGTCAACACGTTCCCTGAAAGGTTTCAGGCGTTCTACGCAGCTGGTCTGTACCGCAAGATTGGTCTGGCAAACCTAAGAGAAGGCGATGATGAACTTGCTCAGAGCTTGCTTTCCTGCATGTCAGACAATCGAGCAGATTTCACATTGACGTTTCGACGGTTGTGCTCTTTGAAACGGGATGGAACCGAGTCCGATGATTTTGTTCGCGGGTTATTTACGGATGGCGCGGCATTTGATCAGTGGGCCACTCGCTGGCGTCAGCGGTTAGTCAGCGAGGGTCGTTCCGATGTGGAGAGGCAAACCGACATGCGTTCGGTCAATCCTGCGTTCATCCCTCGCAATCATCGGGTGGAGCAGGTGATTCGTGCTGCGGAAGACGATAACAATCTGACGCCTTTTGATGAACTGGTCAACGTTTTAGCCGTACCCTATGAGGACCAGCCGGATCGCGAATGGTTTGAGAATCCGCCGCACCCGGACGAGATGGTGAAGCAGACCTTCTGTGGAACTTAATGTTGGTCCAGTTTAGTGAAAGAAACGTGGCTGGTAAGTTTTTTTAGGAGATATTATTGAAATAACTAACGGATTTTTTAACGTTTAACAAGAGAAAAGTACTTTAAATAAGATACGAATCATTTTAGGGATTGAGATATGACAGAAACAGATAACAATAAACAAATTGTAGACCTGACCTCAAGAAGCCTGATAGAGCTCCTGTCTCTTGAGGGGCGATGTGCGATTGTTACTGGGGGAGCGCAAGGGTTTGGCGCGGCAATAGTGAAACGTTTAGCTGAAGCCGGAGCGTCTGTAGTTATCGCAGATCGAAATATTGATCAAGCCGAGAAAACTGTAAAAGAGATGGAAATTAACGGCCTACGAACGAAATCACATTTTGTTGATATCTTTGACGCAATTACCGTGCGAGACATGGTACGTAATGTTGCTGACGAGTGGGGATCGATTGATATTTTGGTAAATAATGCCGGAATTTTTTCAAATTGTTTTTTTGATCGAATGCCATTGGATGAATTTCAGTCCACAATTGATGTGAATGTGACTGGGACCTTCAATTGTTCCCAGGCGGTAGTCCACGAGATGAAGAAAACTCATAAAGCCGGCTCAATTATTAACATCGCGTCGGTAGATGCGTTTAAGCCCTCAGCCGAAGGCTTGGTTCATTACACTACAGCAAAGCATGCAATCGCAGGGTTAACTCGCTCTCTTGCGATGGAGCTCGGCAGCCTGGGTATTCGAGTGAATGCTGTTTGTCCGGGAGCCTCAATGACAGAGGGAGCCATTGAACTGGTGACAGGCGGCGCCCCAGATGGTATTGATGTTGAGGCACAGTGGGATGGAATCGTCGATCAGACACCATTGCGCAGGCTCTGCCAACCCGATGATGTAGCAAGAGCGGCAACGTTTCTAGCTTCTGATATGGCGGCGTTTGTTACTGGGGCCTTTCTAGTTGTAGATGGTGGAATATTAGTGCAACCCCTGGAAGGCTATATTCCGCCGACTGCGGTATAGACCAGCCGACGCTCATTAGGTTTGACTGTTAACGCCGACAATAATGTTGGTGCAACAAAGTAATTTAGTCATTAAGTGATGATGTGGTACTAGTGAGCAACCATTAGCTCCTCTGCAGTGGAGATTATTTCTTGTACCGAAGGAATATACGCTTGTTCTAATAGTGGGCTTAATGGGACAGGAGAATGCGGAGAAGTAATTCTTTTAATTGGGGCTTTTAGCACGTCATAGGCTGATTCGGAAACTCTCGCGGCGATATCAGTAGCGATGCTGCACCGCGGAGGGCTTTCATCTACAACCACGAGGCGACCAGTCTTTCTTACGGAGCGAGAAATTGTTTCGTCGTCAATTGGAGATAGCGTTCGTGGATCAATAACTTCGGCCGCGATGCCATTTTCGTTAAGTTCGTCAGCGGCTTCGAGCGCTTTTTGTACCATCATAGCAATTGCAACGATCGTAATATCATCGCCTTCTCGAGCAATTCTTGCCGAACCTAGGGAAAATTTATAGTTGGATTCGGGTACTTCTTCTTTCATCCCATAAAGACCCATGTGTTCGAAAAAAAGTACTGGGTTATCGTCAATGATAGAGGCTGCAAGCAAGCCTTTGGCGTCGGATGGCGATGAGGGAACAACAACTTTAAGGCCAGGTATATGGGTAAATATAGAATACAGGGTATCCGAATGCTGCCCAGCTGCTCCAAGACCTGCGCCCATTGCCATACGAAGTACCACAGGTACTTTTGCTTGCCCGCCAAACATGTAACGCATTTTTGCCGCTTGGTTAAAAATTTGATCAAACGCCAGGGGGGTAAAACTTGACCACATCATGTCTGCTATGGGCCGCAGACCCGCAGCGGCAGCGCCAATCGCAACCCCAGCAATCGCTGCCTCCGAGATTGGAGTATCCCGAACACGTGTAGGCCCAAACAGCTGGAGCAATCCCCGTGTCACGCCAAAAGATCCACCCATTGCTCCTTCGTTCTTTCCGCCGAGGCCAGCACCCCCTGCAATGTCCTCACCTATGACGATCACAGATGGGTCAGATTCCATCGCTTGGCGGATTGTTTCATTTATTGCTGCAGCGCCGTTAAGCATTCTCTTCGACGTACTATTCATGCGGCGTAAACCTCAGCTTCCACTTCTTCGCCTGCCGGCAATTGACTGGTTTTCGCGTAATTGACGGCGTCCTCGAGCTCTTCTTCAATTTCTTGTCGCATTTTATGAAGGTCTTCTTTAGCTAGTATCCTGTTCTGGATCAGCATTGATTCGAATGGTGGAATCGGATCCTTACCTTTAGCTTCTTCTTTGAGTTCTTTTGGACGATAACCTTCCGGGTCTCCAAGGTAGTGGCCAATCATTCGGCCAATTTTGGCTTCAATTAGAGTGGGTCCTTGCTTGTTTCGTGCACGAGCGATGGCTTCATCAGCTACTTCGTAAACAGCTCTTACATCTGCGGCATCGACCGTAACACCCGGGAAACCATACGCGCTCGCTCGAGTGGATACATCGGGTACGCTGGTGGAATAGGATACGGGGGTTGACTCTGCCCAACCATTATTTTCACAGACGAAAATCAAAGGCAGTTTCCAGATCGATGCCAAGTTCATCGTTTCATGTAGGATTCCCTGATTGCAGGCCCCATCACCAAAAAATGTAACAGCAACTCCTCTTTCCCCTCGGATCTGGATAGCTAATGCACCCCCTGCCGCTAAGGCGATACCACCTCCAACGATTGCATTGGCACCCAACATACCCCGCGCGAAATCAGCGATATGCATCGAGCCACCTCGCCCTTTGCAAAGTCCCGTTTACCGGCCATATAGCTCCGCGAGCATGTCTTTGACTGAGCATCCCTTCGCAATACAATGGCCATGGCCTCGGTGGGTGCTCGAGATGTAATCATCATCATCTAGATGTGCACAAATTCCGGTCGACACAGCCTCAGCACCAATATAGGTATGAACGAAACCCGGCATGTCGCCTTTTCTAAACTCACGCGTGACCCGCTCTTCAAACATGCGAATCTTCAGCATTGTTCGATATATTCGAAGCAATTTGCTATCTTCTATGATGTTCATTTTGTTTGAAGTAAGGATCGGTATTCTTCTTCACTATCGGCAATCAGGCCGACTACAGTTCCGATGGGCCAGGCGATATCCTCAGACGGTGACAGCACCTGATGTAACCAACCTGTGACATCGGATTCAATGTCCATCGCGGCTTTTTCAATTTCCATTTGAAATACCGGAGCACCTTCCTTAATTTCCTCACCTTCCTCGGCGAGCCAACTGAGAAGATAGCAGTCTTCCATGTTGAGGCCAGTTTTAGGAATTATCAGTTCGTGAATAGCCATTTCTAATAAGTTTCCTCATTATTACTGAAAAAAATTACTGCCTAATTATTTGATCAGACGGCGGTGAATCTTACAAATAGAGGCTCGCACAAAACCTAACCGCTACATGCGCGTTAAAGTCTTCCGTGTATATAGATGAACTTTTTCAAAGCCGTGTCGGGTTCGTTTTTGATCTATGGGGCGCCATGGCGTAATCGTCCTACCGCCTTGCATAATTGTTTCTATATTTGAAGGGTCATGTAGCACTTCAATATCTTCATGGGGTGCTCCATTTACGACGAGCAAGTCCGCAAATTTCCCCGGGGTTAGTGTTCCGATCTTGTCGCGGTAATTTGGAAGGGTGAAAGCAGAATTCCTCGTCA
>CAYOJL010000111.1:0-5348 GCA_964404235.1 uncultured bacterium
GCATATTCTCTATATTTCGATACCATTGCATTCGCTACATCTTTTTCAGAAAACCCTGGACGTAACATAGGTAAAATCTCTTCATATACTTTATCGGTAACCTCTACTGCTGTTCTAAAACATTCTAGTTCATGTTCATCTTTTACAGACGCGAGGTCCTCAAGGATCATTGACATGTTTTCCCAATTTGCATTTGGGAACATCTTGTTCATATTCTCATATTGCGCATAACTCATATGATCACCTTCAAAAGCTAATCGAAGACCATTGGGTAGTAAGTTGTTAGTTTTGATTTGTGAAAAATGTGAACTCATATCAATAAATATCTCAAAACCTTTAACCTGGGCTTTTGATTGTTCTATATAGCGTCCATCGGTAATAAAATATTGCCCCTTTGGGGTAACCAAGCAGGAAGCTGCAGAACCTGTAAAACCGCAGATATATCTAATATTTGTTAGATTAGTAATTAAAATCCCATCTAATTCTTTTTTCTGTAGAACATTATTAAGGTTGTGTTGACGCTTTTCATAAATAGATTCGTTCATATTTTCAATCCTTCTTTGATCGCTCGATTAATGTTTGGATGGTATCCCTTTCCAAAGAAATAGATTCGAGATTTTCACCTTTTTCTTCTAGAGCATCTAGAATATCTAAAGCTTGCGTGAATAATCCCTGATTTTTCAATACAGATACCAATGTAAAAGTGGCTAAACGTGAACTGACCTTCAATGGGTCTTTCACTTCGCTAACAGGATTGATTTTAGGGGGTTTCTTTTTTGTAGGTTCTTCAGAAAGTTCAGACTTTGGCGCTGGAGGAGCAGGTGCTTTAGTTTGTTTTTTTTCTAATTCAGCATCATCTTTTCCAGATACTTTGGCCACAAAATCTTGGGCCGTTTTATGATTTGGATCTAATAACAATACATGTTTCCATGATTTTAATAGACGATTTTGTGCCCTACCAAGCACAGTTTGTATCTCACAAAGCATTTCTACAGCAGACAAATGACCACGATCATAAAGAAGCAATCGTTCTAATGTCTTTTCTGCATTTTTGAGATTACCTTCTGATCTTTCTATTTGGGCTAAAACAAATAGTCCTGCTATATCATTCGTATGGTGCTTTAACCCTATATCACAAACTTTTCTAGCCCGCTTTAAATCATCTTGTCCTAGATAAATATCGGCCAATACTGGGAAGAGAATGGTATCAAAATGATCAGCAAAATATAATTCTAGTTCAATTTGATTATTTAAATTCATATTAACGTCGGTTTTTATTTACCCAATCAGTAATATAATCTACTGTTGTTTGTACTGGAGTCCCTGGACCAAATAATTTACCAACACCTTTTTTTTCTAACTTATCTATGTCCTTCTTTGGAATAATCCCGCCACCTACAAGTAGAACATTATCTAAGCCCTTTTCATGCATTAAATCAAGTACATTAGAAAAAATCGTATTATGAGCATTATTTAAACTTGACAAGGCAATCACATCGGCATCTTCTTGTAATGCTGCGGATACAATCATCTCAGGGGTCTGACGCAACCCCAGATAGATGACCTCCATACCAGCATCTCTATAAGCTGCTGCAAGGACTTTTATTCCGCGATCATGGCCATCTAAACCTGGTTTTGCCATAATGATTCTTATCTTACGTTTCATAGTTGGGAATATCGTTAGTCTGGTTATTCAATCCATAATTTAGATTTATTAACAAAAAGATACTATCTATCCTGACTTTGCAAAATAAATGTTACAGGTCCATCATTAATAAGCGAGACATTCATCATTGCCCCAAATTGACCAGATTCTATCAGGATACCCTCTTGTTCTAATCTTGATAAAAAATAATCATATATAACCTTCCCTTTTTCTGGCCTTTCAGCACCAGTAAAACTTGGTCTCCTGCCTTTTCTGGTATCTCCACAAAGAGTAAACTGACTAATAACAAGTGCAGAGCCTGATGTATCTTTGATGGATAGATTCATTTTTTTATTACCATCATTGAATATCCGTAATGTAGACAATTTTTTTACCAAATAATCTGCATCTTCTTTTGAATCATCTTTTTCAATACCTAATAGTATAACCATCCCATGCCCTATCCGTCCTATTGACTTATTTCCTACATCTACTTTTGCTTCACTACATCTTTGGATAACAGAAATCATTTATTATTCAATCCATACATTATCTTTACCATATTTTGTTCTTAACTGTTTAATGAACTGGCTATCTGTTGAAACTTTTATATTATGGGCTAAGACCTTTAACGGACGATGAGAACCAGGGTTAGGTAGATGAAATAATAGTTTACAATTCCCTGGATTATCTTTTGAAATATTCATTAACGCATCAACATCATCAGGGTCTGTCTTTCCAGATGTAAATTTTATATTTAGACATTGGGATAGTCGATCACGAACATTCTCAACAGAAATAATCTCATCTGCCAATATCTTTAAATCAGAGAAGTCCGATCCTTCTGATGGTTTACCCTTAACAAATACAACATCTTGTTCATTAATTAGACGGCCGTGGGATTCATAACAATCACTAAACACAACTATTTCAGCACGTCCTCCAAGACAGTCCATATCGAAAAAAGCCATTTCACGATTCCGCCTATCATACCGTCTAACCACTTTTGTTATCATACCACCAACACAGATGTTATCATTTTTTGATAAGGTCTGTCCTTCTTCAAACGTAACCGTTGTAAACTCTTCCAGGTCATCTGCATGTTCTAAAAGAGGATGTCCAGATACATAAAGACCTAATACCTCCATTTCTTTTTCTAATGATTCTTTTTCTGACCAATCTTCTATTTCACTAAGAATGGGAGTTTTAATCAATGAACTTTGTTCGTCATCTAATCCAAATAAATCGACTTGGTTCCTGTCCTTTTCCATTTGCATTTTTTGACCATATTGTACCGCTGCATCAACTGCTTCATACTTCTGAGCTCTATTGCCTTCAAGAGAATCAAGGCTACCAGAAGCTGTCAAACTTTCTAAAACTCTTTTATTCACTTTTTGTTGATCTACCCTTGAGCAAAGATCAAAAATTGAATTATAACCTTCATTATCAACTCTTTCTGAAATAATTGTTTCAAGTGCTTTCGAACCTACATTTTTGATTGCATTGAGCCCATAGGAAATGGTTTTATTATCTATCGGTCTAAAATCCTCGTATGAAATATTGATATCTGGTGGCTTTACTTCAATTCCCATTTTTTTACATTCATTAATCAATACAACTATACGATCAATAGTACCCATCTCACTCGTAAGGTTAGCGCTCATAAACTCTGCAGGATAATGAACTTTTAACCATGCAGTCTGGTATGCCACATATGCATACGCTGTTGAATGGCTCTTATTAAAACCATATTGTGCAAATTTTTCAATTAACGAAAAAATCTCTTCAGCTTTTTTCTTGTTTATACCTTTATGTTCTGCTCCTTTCACAAACTTAATAGATAGATCCTCCATTAAAGCCTTTATCTTTTTACCCATCGCGCGTCGCATGATATCTGCTTCAGCGAGAGTAAAGCCAGCTATCTCATGTGCAATCTGCATTACCTGCTCTTGGTAAACAATGATACCGTAGGTTTCTTTTAAAATAGGCTCCATAAGTGGATGTGTATAAACAATCTTTTTTCTACCGTGTTTTCGTGAAATAAAATCATCAATATTTTGCATTGGCCCGGGTCGATATAATGCATTCATAGCAATTAAATCTTCAATCACGGAGGGTTTTAATTTTTTTAAATATTCTCGCATACCAGATGATTCAAATTGGAAAACCCCTATCGTATGTCCTTTAGAGAATAATTTATATACCTTTTTATTATTTAATTCTAGTTTATCAAGATCTATTACAGTCCCATTTTGTTCTATTAATTTAATGGTCTTATCAATCACAGTTAGGTTTCGTAAACCCAGAAAATCCATTTTCAATAAACCTAAATCCTCAAGACCTTTCATATCATACTGACTCGTGATATCATCAGTTGAGGATTTGTATAGGGGAACGTAATCAGTAAGCTCACCGGGCGCAATAACTACTCCAGCTGCATGAATGGAAGCATGGCGATTCATACCTTCAAGCACCTTAGAATGATTCATTAATTCTTCATATTCACCATCTGCCATTTTCTGTAATTCCGGATTCTTTTCTAATGCTTTATCTAGAGTAATATTTAATTCATTTGGAATTGCTTTAGCTATCTTATCCACATCAGAAAAGGAATAACCCATAACCCTGCCAACGTCTCTTACAACTTGTTTTGCTTTCATTTTACCAAAGGTTATTATCTGTGTAACAGAATTTTCACCATACTGATCCTTAATATAATTAATTACCTCTCCTCGACGTTCAATGCAGAAATCAATATCAATATCTGGCATACTTATTCGATCAGGGTTTAAAAACCGCTCGAATAGTAAATCATGTTTTAAGGGGTCTATGCTTGTTATTCCTAAGGCATACGATACAATGCTACCTGCTGCAGAACCTCTGCCTGGACCAACAGGTATATTAGAGTCTTTTGCATATTGAACGAAGTCTGCAGTAATTAAAAAATATCCTGCAAATCCCATATTTTTAATGACCTTTAATTCATGATCCATACGACCTTTAATATCCGGGGATATATCACCATAGATTGATAAAGCACCTTGTTCAGTTAAAAGTTTTAGATATTCATCAGGGTCTTGAGTTGACGATTTATTAGGTATTGGAAAATTCGGAAGATGCGATTCACCAATAGGCAGCGTTAAATCAATACTATCTGCAATTTTTCTCGTATTCTCAATTGCCCCTGGAAAATCCTTGAATAGCTTATACATATCATCTTGAGTCTTAAAATAAAATTCAGGGGTAGCATACCTAAGACGATTGGGGTCACTACGTTCTTTTCCAGTGCCCAGACAAATATGTATATCATGAGCTTCCCAGTGATCTTGTTTTGCATAGTGTGCATCGTTAGTGCAAACAAGTGGCAACCCTAATTCAGAAGATAGTTTTTTCATGTTCTGAATATTTTTTTCTTCTTCAGGAATCCCATGATTTTGTATCTCTAAATAATAATTATCTGGGAAAATCTCCGAAAATATAAGGGCTGCATTTTTCGCCCCTTCATAATCACCATTCAACATTTTTTCTGGAACCTCACCCTTTAGACACGCAGACATACAAATTAAACCATCACTATATTTCCGAAGTAATTCCATATCTATTCTAGGGCGGTAATAAAAGCCTTCTAAATATCCTGCCGTAACAAGCTTCATCAGATTTTTATAGCCAGTAAAATTTTGTGCGAGAAGAATTAAATGATTAT
>CAYOJL010000112.1:0-2420 GCA_964404235.1 uncultured bacterium
AACAATGCTGACGCGCAAAGTAAGGTTTGTTAAAGTGGATGACCCTGCTAGTCCAGATGGCTATAGATGGAAGATCGACGCATTGACCCCTATGGTAGGTGGTTCTGGAGACAAGGTCACTTTAGTTGATCTGTCATTTTACTCTCTAACAGATAGCTTAGAGGTAGATGAATTGCTCTATTCTTTTTCTTCAGATGAATTGGGCGATCTTTACATCGACAGGGAATCTTTACCCGTATTTACTTCTTTTACCAGGGTTGCAGCTTACGCAAGTGTGACTAATAATGGCCCAGAATACACTACAGATAATACGGGCGTAGGTGAGTGGGTATTCTTGAATTATGGAAGAAATAGTCAACAGAGGGGAAGACGCCATCTGCATGATTCCGGTTTGTTCTTTGATCAGGTCATGAATGATAATACACATTCTGGTGGTATGAGGGTTCATGGGCCTGGCCCAGGTCAGATACGAGGTGTGTTCCGTACGTTTATAGAGACCGTTGACCTTGCAACCATGTTTGTATCAGATGGTGGATATAACACGAATGTATGGTCGATCCCTTATAGAGTAGAAAGACCTTAAGTCTGTTTCTTTAGAAACAATAGACCCCGCCAGTCAAAAACTCATTGAACTGGCGGGGTTTTTATTTATAAGCCGGTCTATTACCGGTAATTTAGACTCTGACGTATAAACGCAATTTGAAATAATATGAAGATCTATAATTTTAGTGCAGGGCCTGCCTGTCTCCCAGAACCAGTTCTAAATGCTTCTAGTAAAGTAGCCATAGACTATAAGGGAACCGGCATGAGCATCATGGAAATGAGCCACAGATCAAAACCTATTGTTGATCTTTTCCATGAAACAACGTCAAGAATAAGAGAACTTCTTGCTATACCATCCAATTATCATGTGTTATGGCTTCATGGTGGTGCGTCCATGCAATTTGTTATGGTGCCTATGAATTTGCTGCCTAATGGATCTACCGCAGATTATATAGAAACAGGTGCGTGGTCCACGAAAGCGATCACAGAGTGCAATAAGGTGGCCACGGCCAATGTGATAGCTAGTTCTAAGCAGCGCGTCTTTAGCTATATACCAAAGGAATACAAGCAAAATAAAGAATCAAAATATTTACATATAACTAGCAATAATACGATATATGGAACGCAATATAAAGTATTTCCTAAGATAGATAATCTTGATGGGTCTCTTGTTGCTGATATGTCATCTGATATTTTATCTAGACCGATCAATGTATCTGATTTTGGACTTATCTACGCGGGTGCTCAAAAGAATATGGGACCTGCAGGAGTTACATTGGTGATCATTAGAGAGGACCTGATTGGTAATGAACTGGACCACTTGCCTACTATGATGCGTTATGATACCCATGTTAAAAAGGATTCCATGTTCAATACACCACCTGTATTATCGGTTTTTGTGGTCAACGAGACATTAAAATGGATAGAAGATCAAGGTGGTATGGTTTCTATAGAGAATGCTAATAAACTAAGATCTGATAAGTTATACAAAGAGATCGAAAGAAATACTTTGTTCAGATCGCCAGTTGCTCTTGAGGATAGATCACCAATGAATATACCCTTCGTATTTAATGATGATTCTATAAATGATGACGATTTTTTAAAATTTTGTGATTCTCGCGGTCTTAAGACGTTAAAAGGCCATCGTTCGGTTGGTGGTTTTAGGGCATCTATCTATAATGCCATGCCAGACGAAGGAGTAGATGCACTTATTAAGGCTATGCAGGATTTTGAAGATCGATCAACATAAAAAAGATATTATCTACTGATCCTTGTACTTAGTTACATTTATCATAGACCATGAATAAAATACAGAAGCAGTTAATAATGGTAGAGGTCATTGTAATATCTTTATTACTCTGGCGGTATTACACCGATCAACTCACAATGATTAATGCGGTCCTTTATTCTTGTATCTATATAGCTTGTATGGGAGGATGGTTCTATTTCAAAGATTAATTATGCTATGTTGAATAAAATATTTCCACTGATCTTTATTATCTATGCTTGTTCTTCAACCAGCGTGATAGAAAAGGTCTATTATAATGGTGTTATATGGACAGGAAATAAGGATATTCCTTCTGCAAGTGCAATGCTGGTCCAAGGAGAGAAGATATCTTTTGTGGGTACTGATGACCAAACGCTATCCAGGGCCAGTGATCAAGCTGAAAAGATCGATCTAGAGGGTCGATTTGTTACACCTGGATTCATAGATAACCATGTGCATTTCATGAGTGGAGGTCTTCAGCTTTCACGCGTAGACC
This sequence comes from uncultured bacterium, assembly GCA_964404235.1. GTDB lineage: Bacteria > Fidelibacterota > Marinisomatia > Marinisomatales > UBA1611 > CACEUX01. The sequence goes on from CAYOJL010000112.1 coordinate 2,307, forward strand.
TACGAAATGCAAAGAGTAAGAAAGAATTTCAGGAGCTAATTGTCAAAGCAGATAATGAATTAGCAGAAGGCGTATGGATGCAAGGAGGGAACTGGGATCATGAGCTTTGGGGTG
>CAYOJL010000112.1:2430-5342 GCA_964404235.1 uncultured bacterium
CCTGGATAGACCAGGTAGTAGATGATAGGCCTGTTTTTTTAGATAGGTTAGATGGGCATATGGCACTTGCAAATAGTAGTGCACTTACACTTGCAGATATAACAAAAGAGTCAAAGGATCCGGTTGGCGGGATCATTCTCAAAGATAGTAATGGTGAGCCTACTGGTATTTTAAAGGATCAGGCCATGGGTCTTTGCGGTAAGCTTATTCCTGGGTCTTCATTAGAAGAGTTAGACCATGCGCTAAAAAAAGCGACCGAATATGCTCTTTCTTTAGGTGTCACTCAGGTACATGATATGGGTTCTTGGACCGATCTTGAGACCTATAAACGTAATCATAATAAAGGTGATCTAAATATCCGTATCAAGATATATCCATGGTACACCAATTGGAAAGAGATCATTGATCATGTTAAGCAAAATGGACCTGGGGATGACTGGCTAAGATGGGATGGCATAAAGGGAATGATGGATGGTTCATTAGGTTCTAGAACGGCATGGATGCATAGACCATACTTGCCTGAGACCGGTTCAAAAGATAAGGAGAGCCTGCCTACTGTAGGCATCATTACCCTAGATGACACAACAGATTTTAAATATTTATTAAGGGAAACAGATAAAGCAGACGTTCAGCATGCCGTACACGCAATAGGGGATAAGGCCAATGATTGGATATTAGAAGAATATGCAAAGATCAAAGAAGAATTTGGAGATAAGGATAGAAGGAACAGGATAGAACATTCACAGCATCTTTCACCTTCTGCCATAGAAAGATTTGCAAAGGATGATATTATTCCATCTATGCAGCCATATCATCTATATGATGATGGCTCTTGGGCCCACAAGAGAATTGGATATGATCTACTTAGTCGTACCTATATATTTAGATCACTTATCGATAGCGGAGCCAATTTAACGTTTGGATCAGATTGGACCGTTGCACCATTGGATCCTATCAAAGGTATCTATGCAGCAGTAACACGCAGGACCCGTGATGGTAAGAATCCAGATGGGTGGTTTCCCAATGAGAAGATAAGTATTGATGAAGCTTTAATGTGTTACACGATCAATAATGCTTATGCTGCATTTTGGGATAAGACCACTGGATCGATCGAAACTGGTAAATATGCAGATTTTGTGGTACACTCATCAAACCTGCTCACTGCATCCTATGAAGAACTTCTAGACTCGAGGGTCTTAAGAACAGTGGTAGCAGGAAAGGATCATATATTTGAATAATGAAAAAATGGAGATCATACCATTCAGATCTAGCTAAGAGCTCCTATGATGCTATCATTATTGGATCAGGAATTGGAGGTCTATGCTCAGCGGCCTTGCTGGGATTAAAAGGGAAACGAGTACTCGTACTAGAGAAGCATTTTAAAATAGGGGGGTGGACCCATACATTCAAAAGAGGTAAATATGAGTGGGATGTGGGTATCCATTATATTGGTCAGGTCAATAAAGCACATTCGGTGATTCGAAGATTATTCGATCTTATATCTGATAATAAGCTTGAATGGTCAAAAATGGATGATAATTATGACCGTATCATTTTTCCAGATCGTTCCTATGATCTTGTTGCTCCTAGACAGAGGTTCATCGATGATATGATATCTTATTTTCCTAAAGAAGAATCAGCTATCCTAGCTTATATGGATCTTTTAGATGAGGTGGCTAAAAGTAGCAGGGCTTATTTTGGACAAAAGGCACTATCAGGTGTCATGGGAGCATTATCCTATCCATTCATGACAAAAAAGTTCTTTAAATATTCAGACCGTACCACGCTTGATGTCCTTTCTAGTCTGACCAGTGATCCTAAACTGATCGGTGTCCTTACCGGCCAATGGGGCGACCATGGTCTTCCACCTTCTCAGAGCAGTTTTGCCATGCATGCCTTTGTTGCACGTCATTATCTTGATGGAGGAAATTATCCAACAGGTACTTCAAGGAGGATCGCAGAGACGGTATCAGACCTTATTGAAAAGAATGATGGTATACTGGCTGTAAATGCAGGTGTAGATCGAATAAAGCTTGAAAAGGGTAAAGCAGTTGGGGTCGTAATGGAAAACGGCGATATCATTGAAGCTAAACATATTATAAGCAATGCTGGTGTTGTAAATACGAATAAGAATCTTTTATCAGAGGAACATTCCATATCATCCAAACTTGCAGATCAACTATCTACAGTTCAGCAAACAAAGAGCTATGTCTGCCTACATCTAGGACTCAATAGTTCTGCAAAGGATCTAGGTCTTAAAAATACGAACCTATGGATCTATCCAGATTATGACCATGATAAGTCAGTAGAGAATTATATTAATGATCAGAATGCCGATTTTCCTGTTCTATATGTTTCATTCCCTTCAGCAAAGGATGAGAAGTGGGATCAAGACCATCCTAACTCTGCCACAATGGAAGCTATTACCTTAGGCCGTTGGAGTTGGTATAAAAAATGGGAAGATCTCGCATGGAAGAAAAGAGGTGAAGAATATGAAGCTGAAAAAGATAAACTGACAGATCGTATCCTTGATGTGGTATTTAAGCATGTGGATGGTATCAAAGATCATATTGATCATAAGGAACTATCAACACCATTGACTGTAAGAGATCTGGCAAATTATCCAAAAGGGGAAATGTATGGTATTGATCATTCACCTGAGCGTTTCCGCCAAAGATGGCTTAGACCAAGATCGGATGTTAAAGGTCTTTATTATACTGGACAGGATATTACAACAGTCGGTGTATCAAGCGCGTTATTCTCAGGTCTTATCACTGCCTCAGCTGTATTAAAGACCGATCTATCAAAAATGTTAAAAAGTTGATCTGTCACTATTTTCTAGGTGAATAGCTATGCTAACTGACCTTGAAAACTTATTATTTTGTATATACATGGAGTACTAACAAGGCCAG
>CAYOJL010000113.1:0-5326 GCA_964404235.1 uncultured bacterium
GTATGAGGTATAAAGGAAAAGATTTTAATAAAAATTCGATATTTTTCTTTATTTTATTTACATCACTATCAGCTCAGTGGTCGAATGAGGTTTCTTCTCCTCAACTTATTGGTAATGGGATCCAACCAAAATTAGCAGCAACATCAGATGGTGGCGTATATATAACATGGATCACCGATGGTGATTATCATGTTTATATCCAAAGAATGGATGAACTTGGCATGCCACAATTTGATGAATCTGGACTCTTGGTCAGCGATAATCAGAATGCATCTTGGATAGCAGTCTACCATCTAAATATTATTGTAGATAGTGAAGATAATGCAATTGTATCTACCGTCGACCAACGAACTGGGAATTGGGAGGTATATGCATGGAAACTTTCCCCAACTGGTTCTATGTTATGGGGTAGTGATGGGCTAGCTATTACAAACTCCAGTACAAGTAATATGTCACCACGTCTAACAATTCTTGAAGACAACAGTGTGGTCGCAACATGTAGCCATAACGATGGTGAGATCTTATTTCAGCGAATATCACCCGATGGAGATCTATTGTGGGGTGAGGGTATAGTAAAGCAAGATGACACAAGATATTTAGTTTCACCTCAGTCTATTGTTGATGATAGTGGTCATATCATGTTCCAATGGCTAAGACAGTCATCCGGTTGGCCAATATACAGTGAGATTTTTGTTCAAAAATATGATATGGGTGGCGATTCCCTATGGATGGAACCAGTACTTATTGTGGGGCCAACCTCTTTCCCAATGGGTAATTTTTTACAAGAAATACATTCTGCTCCTGGTGGAGGAAGTTATGTTGCATGGACAGAATTATCGGGAAATGTACAAAATGCAATAGTTGAATCAATTGCAAATGATGGATCGTCGCTTTGGAGTGGTGGAATAGACCTATCAGAAAACTCATCACATTTCAGAATTTCACCAACACTAGCAATTGCTGACGACTCTTTTGAGTTGATGGCTGTGTGGAAAGAGGTTAATGGTAGCCAATCTCAAAGAGGAATATCTGCACAGCGAATAGACAGCGCTGGAACTAGAATGTGGGGATCAAATGGTATCTCAATCGTGGATATGAACAGTAACTATGATTATCTAGATATATCAGTATCTGGCTTTGAGGAGGATATGGTTATTACCTACTTTGAGCAAAGTACAAATATGAGTGGTGACATTTACTCAAAGCGAATTGATTCATTAGGCAATTCAATATGGGAAGATGATGCTGTCATCATAACTAATTCAAATACTCAAAAGGTAGATGTTAATTCTGAAAAAGGTCCAAATTGTGTGTTTATCTCTTGGTCAGATAATGGATCGATCTTTGCTCATTGTTTAAGGGATGATGGTTCTTTAGGCCCCCCTGATACAATACCTTCTGTGAATTGTGACAGCGGTTATGTAGAAATTGAAGGATTTTGTTTCTCGGAAAATGACCTTAGCGTTCTTCAAAATATGATAGACAATAGTTATCAAAGCGGTATTGATCTGGGATGTGAGGATAATGAGCCTTATTGCGGGTCACCTAATCCTTATATGGATGACCCTGATTCATGGTTCTGGAAAATAATTGATGGAGAAGAATACTATTTTGCAGATGGAGACAGTATAGTAGAACCATTAGAGTTAGGGATACAGACATGGATAAATGGACGGTTGATAAGTATTATGTGTGGCGCATATATCTATTGTCAATTATCAGGACCCATTCCAGACAATATCAATGAATTAACTGAAATAGAAGTTTTAAGAATGGAAGGTAATTATCTTTCTGGCTATATACCTGAAACAATATGTCAATTAAATTTTGATCATGAAAATTATTTATCATTAGATCTTACATGGAATTTATTATGCCCGCCATATCCAGATTGCATCGAGGAGCATTTAGGTCAACAAGATACTACAGAATGTGAAGAGGTTTCCATCATTAGTGAATTAACCCCAAATCATTACGATTTATATGAGCCTTATCCAAACCCATTCAATCCAATCACAACTCTAGGCTATTATCTACCACAAGAATTATTTGTGGAAATCACTATTTATGATATTTTGGGGAATTTTATAACAAAACTTGTGAAGGCAAAAGAAGGTCCAGGTCAACATTCAGTTGAATGGAATGCAACCAACTACCAAGGCCAATCAGTATCTGCAGGTGTATATCTATATAGCATAGTGGCAGGGGAATTTAGGGAAACAAAGAAAATGCTTCTTTTAAAATAGGATTCTACTTGCACCTTGAGGAATATTTCAAGATGTCATGAAATTGTTAAATGTGGTATTTCTATATAAATTCTAACAATACTAAGCAGATATTAAAGTATAATGCGCTTTTATAATAAGAAATGAGGATAACCTTATGATGAACACTCCCAAATATTTACTTCAAAATGTAGAAAAGTATCCAAATGAGCCAGCAGTATCCATTAAAGATGGTTCAGGAAATTGGCAGACAAATACATGGAGTGAATTTCATGATTCTGTAATGGATGTATCTAAAGCACTGATCGCCTCTGGCATAAATAAAAATGATAAAGTAAGTATATATAGTTATAACCGGGTAGAATGGAATGTCTGTTATCTAGCTGCGCAAATGATCAATAGTGTAGCAGTTGGTGTATATCATACATGTTCATCCAATGAAGTGAATTGGATAGTTGGGAACTCTGATTCAAAGATAGTTTTCTTAGGTAATAACCCTAATGACAATAATGAAAAAGAAAAAATGCCAAATCATCGTTTGTTAGCAGTTCTAGATGGCCTAGATAAAGTAGAGCTTGTTGTTGCGATGGATGGAGTAGAAATGTTGGATCACGAAAAAATTATTTCATGGGATAGTTTCATAGCTAAAGGAAAGGATATTGATGATTCTGATGTTGTAAATAGATGTGATGAAATAGGGCCTGATGATACCTCTTCACTTATATATACATCGGGAACAACGGGAAATCCAAAAGGAGTAGAACTCACTCACAATAATTGGACATTTGAACTTGATATGGCACTTACAATTATGAAATTTGAACAAGGAGAGCTTTATGTTTCCTGGCTCCCCGGTGCGCACGTTTTCGGACAATTGATTGATAATCATTACTGGGTCAGAAGAGCTCTTCACATGCATATAGTAGATAGTCCGCTTAATACAGTTGATTATGCAAAAGAGATCCAGCCGCACTTGTTTATATCTGTACCAAGAATATATGAAAAGATATATTCTAATTTAACTGCTGCAATTGAATCAAAAGCTATTCTTAAAATAGGTTTAAAGATCCCTGGGTTATCAGGTGTCTTTAAATCAAAACTCAAAGCAGCTGCTGGATTCTCAAATGTTCGTTTTGCAATAAGTGGGGCGGCACCTATCAACCCAGATATTTTATCATTATTTCAAGATCTAGGTATACCACTATTTGAAGGGTATGGTATGACAGAGAATACAGCTGGTGCATCTATGAATTATATTGGTAATAATAGGATAGGAAGTGTAGGGCCTGAATTTCCTGGAACAGAAATAAAGTTAGCTGAAGACGGTGAAGTATTAATTAAGGGTCAGCATGTTATGAAAGGTTATTATAATAATAGTGAAGCAACAGCTGAAACTATAATAGATGGATGGCTTCACACAGGGGATGTAGGGAAAATAGATTCTGATGGCTATCTTTTTATTACAGGTAGGAAAAAAGAAATATATGTTAGTTCTGCTGGAAAAAATATTGCCCCTCTTATTATAGAAGAGACCATGAAGTCCATACCGATCATATCTCAATGCTTTTTAGTAGGAGATGCTCGTAAATATTGTTCTGCATTATTCACGTTAGATGTGGGCGCTATCCTAAGAGATAAAGTTGGGCTTGATAGTAATGAAATTCCTAAAGATCCGGCTCAGCAAATTTCGATGTTGAATGACAATGGTCATGAATTATCTGATTTTACGGAAAGTGATAATGTTAAATCAGAGATACAGAGTCACGTTGATATATTAAATGAAAGGTTTTCCAATCCAGAACAATTGAAGAAATTTTCTATCCTACCAAGGGATCTTACTATTGATGATGGTGAATTAACTCCTACATTAAAGATCAGAAGAAAACAGATCAATGAGAATTGGTCTGATATAATTGATTCCATGTACGCAGAATAATTGTGGAAAAAATAGCGTTTTTGGGGTGTGGCTCCTGGGGAGGTGCACTTGGTAGTATCTTAGCGGATAAGAATTTTGATGTTACTATGTGGCATCGCAATAAAGATGTAGTAAGTTCCCTGAATGAGACACGACAGCATTATCTTATACCTGAATTAACATTTCCCAAAAACATACACTTTACAAGTGATATATCATCTGCTTTAAGACCTGCGACCATTGTAGTATTTGCAATACCATCGCAATCTATCAGAAAATTAATCACTGAGTACAAGTCAGATTTTAATCAAGGACAATTAATTGTTAATGTTGCAAAGGGTATCGAAATAGATACTCTATTGACTGTTAGTGAAGTAATAAATGATGTTCTTGGCGATAATTATAATAAGACTATCACTCTATCAGGCCCTAGTCATGCAGAGGAAGTAGTTCGAAAACATCCAACAACATTGGTAGCAGCATCTTCTGATATAGATTCTGCGAAAAAGATTCAAAATCTTTTTGCAACAGATATGTTAAGGACATACAGAAATAAAGATATTAAAGGAGTGGAGCTAGGTGGTTCCATGAAAAATGTAATAGCAATTGCAGCAGGTATATGTGATGGAATTGGTTACGGTGATAATTCAAAAGCCGCATTAATTACCAGAGGAATGGCAGAAATCACTAGGCTAGGAAAAACTATGGGCGGAAAAAGAAAAACATTTAGAGGGTTGAGTGGATTTGGTGATCTTATCGTAACCTGTTTAAGTAAGCATAGTCGAAACAGGCAGTTAGGACAAGCAATTGGTGAAGGTAGGTCATTACAGGATGTTACTTCTGAAATGAATATGGTAGCTGAAGGAATCTACACAGCTAAATCTGTACATCAATTACGTTTGAAGCATAATGTTGAAATGCCCATACATGAGGCAATATATCAGGTTTTATTCGAGAACAAGGACCCAAAATCGTCAGATGTGGAGCTAATGAAGCGTAGGCTCAGTGAAGAAAATAATTAATATTGTTTATCTATAATTGTTAAGAAAAATATTCTCATATTTGCATTTTGTTGCCATTTATATTTAAACTATATTTCTCGGCTTTCTCGTCGAGGAATTTAAGAATCTGCCCTCGTAGTTCAATGGATAGAACAAGTGCCTCCTAAGCATTAGATGCAGGTTCG
>CAYOJL010000114.1:0-5288 GCA_964404235.1 uncultured bacterium
TCAAGGCCAGAGAAATCGTTTCAAGATCTCTCATCTCACCAACCAATATCACATCTGGATCCTCTCGAAGAGCGGAGCGCATAGCATTAGCAAAACTATGTGTATTTGCACCAAGTTCTCTCTGATTAATGAGACTCTCTTTTGTATCATGATAGTACTCTACTGGATCCTCAATGGTAATGATATGACAGCGCATTTGGGTATTGATATGGTCTACCATGGCTGCCAAGGTCGTACTCTTTCCAGAGCCTGTCGGTCCTGTCAAAAGCACTAGCCCTCTATCCATAAGAGCGAGATTTTTCAAGACTGGTGGAATCCCAAGATCATCAAAGTCTTTTACAACCTCTGGGATGGTACGAAATACTCCAGCCAACCCTTTGATCTGATTAAAGAGATTCACCCTAAATCTCCCTTTTCCCTCCAGACTTGTAGAACAATCGATCTCTTTATTTTCTTCAAAAAGTTTTAACTGGTCCTCATCCAATACCTGCGGCAATATGAACTCCATATCTTTTTGCTTCAGTGGATCCATATTAAGTGTCTTCATGGTACCGTTTATCCTTACCATTGGTATAGAGCCAACACTCAAGTGGAGATCTGAGGCTCCACTATCAACAGAATAAGAAAGTAACTTATTTAGGTCCATCTAGTACTATTCTCCTTCAGGCGAACCATACCCTGTAAATTTTCCAAGATCAGCATCGTATACGACCTGATGACCTGCACCTCCTGACATTTCTTCTGTACTTGTTGAAGTGATACGACCACCCTGGTCACTTAGCTGTAGATCGAAGGACCATTTTAGTTTTGTTGAGCGACTGACATCCAATTGTCCTGCTCTCTCTAGTTCATCTATCTCAGAAGGCCACTCACCCCTTGTCTGGTAGTACATCTTTGACGCATTATTGATATTTGACATCACTGTTCTTGCCTCAGATGCATATGAGCTTTTCACATAATCTAGATAGGTAGGTAATGCTATTACCGCAAGTATTGCTACAATAACAACCACAACCATGATCTCGATCATAGTAAAACCTGATCGAGTGCTTCGTTTTAGTTTCATACCTGATATATCCTTATTTTAATATTATCAATTACTTATAAAATCTTGGTCTTTCTGAGATAGAACGCACCTATCCCCTACTCACTAAGAAAACGTTAAAAAGTGTGATTTTACTCACACTTTGCTCAAACTATTTGAGGAACAGAACTTTTTGTGTGCCTTTGTAAGACCCGCTTGTAAAGTGTATAAGATAAACACCAGTTGAAACCTTGTTCCCATCTTTATCCTTTGCATCCCATTCAATCTCATAATTTCCTGCACTCATAGGTGCATTTTTTAGCGTTCTGATAAGCCTTCCACTCATATCAAAGATTCTTAACTTGACCTTACCGTGCTCTGCCACACTAAATGCGATCCTGGTCTTTGGATTAAATGGATTTGGGTAAGGTTTATGAAGGGCGAAATTATTGGGAACTTGATCAACATCCAACTCAAGAAGTTCGGATATATCGAAGATCACACCGTTGAACTCTATCTCTTCTATATCAAATAGATGGTCAGTTCCATCTCTGTCGGACTCAAGATCGATTATGTGGTAGGAGGAGTCATCCGTTGCATGGGGCGGAATTATAACATACTCATCTCGACTCCCTCCATAAATAGCTCTATCAACCCCTTCTGAACCATGGATAATATCATCACTAAGTGATCCTAGAAATAAATTATCCCCAAAATTCCCTTGAAAATTATTTACATAATCATTTCCATATACATTCACGGGACCTTCACCATAAAGAGTAATATCTGTCAGGTATTGTGACCGATATGTATAATCCAGATCATTCTGTCGTTCTAAATAAAAGTCATTGTTGAAGGTCTCTGGTAACGATGCTGAATACTGCCATGTCTCACCCATGAAACCTTCGATAATATTATACAATCCAGGATCTCCAGATACCATGGACTCTCGATCAATAAAGGCATATTCATGGTCACCACAGTATCCATCTCCCGAGGGGTCATGTCCCCAAATACCAAAATAACATTCCATACCCATCGCAAGGTATTCTTCATCATAGTCCTCAGAAGGTAGATCGAATAATGGATTATAGTATTCATTAGCGATTGCCTCAGCCATTGCCTCTTCAATGGCATATTGCATTCCTGGGGCTGCTAATTGGATGCCATATCCATGGACAAAATGTAATACTTCCTCATAGGTCGCATCACGCTCTGAACTATTCATATATGCTGAGCTACCCTCAGGATGAACTTCAGTTGCAAGTAGGTCTTGTCCCTGAACACCAGAATCGATCAATTCCCAGAGATCTTCATTTTCATATTCATCCTCATCATTCAATAGGAATAGTATGGCATTTGTTGTAGCAATAGCATTGGCTATAAGGGTCTTACTACTGCCCCATTCACTCTCAGGTATATCTACTAGGTAAGATTCAAGAACACGCCTAGTATGAAGTATCTGATCGACTGTAAAATCTTCCTGTATCAATATCTGTATTAGGTCCTCATTTGGAGCTACTACGTGGGTATACCTTGTTGCAACTGCAGAGAATAATGGGTCTACATCATCAGGAAGTGTAACGATCCCATCTTCAGATTCAGATATATCGATATAGGGCAATGTAGGTGTTGAATTATCTCCAGTTACCGTTAACGTTACAGGAACTGCAACTGGATCCGCTGTGGGGCTGATGATATTAATAGATGCGGCATAGTTACCTTCATCAAGAGCCATTGCAACAGCCTGAGCATAAATATTAATTGATTGATCACCATTCAATGAACCCTCCAGGCTACCATTATCAGAAGACAGGGTTAGCCAAGGAACTATATCTGAAGAATATGCCCTAGCTTCCCAGGAGAGTCCATTCGATGCAAAACCTTCCCCGACAGATGATATCTGTGTCCCTTCTGTACCACTCAAATTCTGCCATCCTATAGTTGACTGATCTGTAGTACCAGTCATCTGATCATAGTTACACTTGAATCTCCCATCAGAGTATAAGACTATTTGGAAATCGTAAGTTCCTGAACCAGCTGTTCCTTCCCATCGAACTACATCATCGAACCAAACAACCACACGATCATCATTAGTATGATAATATATATCTCCTGATGCGTTTGAATTACCGTTATCATTATTTGGATTGAGATCATCAAAGAATCCAAAGATCGCAGGCCTAGGCATAGAAGAGGATGGGATATCACCATTTTCCCAAACGGTCGCATTCTCGCTATCCCAGCCTACCCATCCATTGGCATTGACGTTTAGATAATCATAGGTCTCTGCAAAAAAATCAAAATCGAATGGAAGAGAAATTGTTTGTGAAGAGAATTGATCATTCCCAGGGAATGTTAATTGTGTTGAAATATCTTCTATATCTATCCATTCAAATGACATATCTGGCTCATCTGTGGATGTTGTCCAGTAATAATTTCCACCATCGGGACCACCTTGGGGGTTCAGATATGATTCTGAACTCGAAACAATAGCCTGGTAATCCAGAACGGTCTCAGGTTCCCCAACATTTGAGATCGTGATCATTTCAACATCATACTCTCCTGCATCCAGATCAAAATTTAATGATGTCGGATCTACCGATATAATGGGTGAACCAAATGATACAGTGAAGGTTATTGAATCACCCGATGTAGAGACATTGTAAAGATTTAAACCACCTTGGGCACCGTTGCCATTATTGTAGAGGAAACATGATGGATCTGTATCATCATTTAGTTCTGTATGGTTATGATCAGCGCTGTAAGGCGCTTGATCAAAATTACCAGTATTATTTAGATCTCCTCCTGGACGATAAACATATAATTCATCTGGGGGACCCTGCGCATTACCATTACCAGCCTCTGTATTGATCCTATAAGCCACCAGACCTGACCTTGGCCCCGGCGCATTCACATCATACATTCCTTCCTGTTTTCTGTACTCTAGGATAAAATATTCTGTTTCAGAATTTGGCGAGGGGATCTTATAAATGGTATTTTCCTGATCCTGAAGCGGATTTAAAGAATATGTGCCACTTTGGGTCAACTCTGTAAGTTCAACCCAATCAAAATATTTCCATTTTGTAAAAGCACTTGGAAACTGGGGTGGATTACCATTTGAGGCCATAACATCCCATCCACCAACAGGGGTAGGAGCACCACCACCATTGTAGTGATAATAATCAGGCGCACCAAGGACATGACCAAATTCATGACAAAGTACACCAACATTATAATACCAAGACTCCGAAAGCATAAATAGATAATCATACACTTGTGATCCATTTATATAGACATCTTGACCGTATAAAGCCCATCGGTGTGGCCATAATAGGTCAGCCCAATCACCAGGGCTACCGTAAACAACAAATGAAACAGCATCAACAAACCCATCATCATCTGCATCAACATCGATCAAAGGGGAAACGCTCGAGGTTATAGAGTTGACCGCATTTGCTAGAAGAGTGTGCTCTCTTTGTGCTCGTTCAGTAGCACTCTGGTAGCCATCTGGATTTGCATCAGAATAAGGCTCATAATAGCTCCTATTGTACTCATCAACATATGAAGTATTGGATCCGTCAAAGGTACCAGGGTAGTGGAATGTATTCACCATCAATGCATTATAAGACACATCCCAAAAATAGTGCCTTAGAGATGGCTCATCTTCATCTGTCTGAAAGACCGCATCGTAGTATGCACGGTCATAAGGGAAATCTGGGTCATCTGCAAAACGTATGAATACATTGATCTGTGCGATCTCACCTGATGTAGGGGCATCCCTTCCACCTTGGTCCATATGCCCATGACCGTAAAAATCTTTATTCCTATTATATAGTTCTAGGCTGATCCCATACCCTGGCTCAAGTCCAATACTCTGAGGATCTCCATGACCGACTCTTAGATCTGTTGGGAGAAGATCACCATCTAGACCTTTATCAGCATAGTAGTAGTATCCATCTTCAGGATCTAGAACAATGGTAAAATCATTTATATCGTGTAGTCTTCGACCATATTGATCACCCGTAATAAAACAATGGATCATCTCACCATCAGGTTGTGTAATGGTCCTTGGGATATCATCGAACCAAGTTGCATAGATATTAGAAAAGCTTAAACTAATTAAAAGGCATGGTCTTAGAATTCTCATCTAAAATACCTAACTATTCATTTTTAGCAATGGTTGATTATTTAAGTAGGATCATTTTTTGGGACTGACTTGCAATCCCATCTATCATTAATCGATAGATATAAGTACCCCCGC
>CAYOJL010000115.1:0-5255 GCA_964404235.1 uncultured bacterium
GCATGTTCTTCAATCGTTCACTTCTCCACGAAATGAATATAAGTCCATAAGTTGCATGTACATCTGCTGATGCTGGTTCACCTGATAAAAAACTCATCTTTCACAGATCTTATTGTTCCCATATTCCAGAAGTAAAGAAATTCTCGTGTGGTTAAATTGCTGAATATCCCATCATAAAGATCTCTTATCTCATCTGGTATTATTTTGGGTCTTCTCTCTAATATTATTTTTATAATGTTATAGCTATTTACTATTACAAAGATTGCTGTCCAAAAAGCAGCGGACTGATTATCAGCATAATAATAGTGATAAGTAAATAGAGATATCTGTGCAGCCGTAAGAGTGACCCTAAGCCATAAGACCTCTCTTATTGCTAATGCTATAAATGTTAACGCATAGCCTAGATTTAATATGATAACTGATTGATCCATGATATTTGATCATTATAGTGATTAATGATTATAATGCATTATTTAAATAATATATTAAAAATAAAATTAAAATACCATCTTCACAGGTTTTTTGTTTATAAGATTATAATTAGACTTGTTTGGTCAAGATACTAGAGTATGAAAGTTTTTAGAATTTTATTTATTATTTTTTATTCCTGTACACAAGATACGGTTGAATTAGGAGATACTATTACACTAGACTGTGTGCGGACAGAACCTAGTGGCATTATCCCAGAAGATCTTTTTTATGTAGGTCCTATTTTATCTACAAATCTATATCCATATTTTACAAAAAAACTGGATGTATGTGGAATCACCCTAGTTGCTAGTGATGAAATTTCAGATTCATTTATGGAAAATGTTGCTCTTGCTATAAGTGAAATGTTTATTGTGAATGAGGATACTGATACTCTACTTCAGAGATCATTGATTTCTAACCTTTATTTATATAAAACGGTTATCCCTCTTTTTTATGGTGAGGATTGGAACATCGAGCGTGAATCCGGTATGCATGAATTAGGAGTGGAGTATAGTGTTTGTGATATTATAATGGAAGGTGTTCCCTATCCAGTGATGGAAGTGATAGAGCATATTTTACATCACCTAACAGATATAGGTTTACATTATACATTTCCAAATGATTGGGGCCTTAAAAATACATCAAGACTATACAATGTAACCAAAGAAGCCATCTCTCTTGGTTATTATCATGTGACACAATACTCTGACATACTAGATGCAGGTATTAGAAACAGAGTTATTCTACAGGAATATGCTTACTGGATCATTTACACGGCTTGGAATTTGAGAGAAACTTATGGACCTCAACAGAGCGAATGGTCGATTCATACCAGAGATCAATTATTATCAAAATTACCAAGCTCATATATGCTTTTTCAGGAAACTTTGCCATCTGTAATATCCTGCCCTAGTGATGAAACACTTAATTTGTTTTTAGAACAATATAATATAATAAGATAGATAAAATAGAGTAGATGTATATATTAAATAAGGATACAATAAAGGGAATTTTAAAACAGTTAGATCTGGTACCAATGATAGAAAAAGGTTTTATTGCTTATTCTAAAGGAGAAAGTGTTGTACCACCAGTTGGTGAATTAACATTTGATGACCCACCAGGTGATGTTCATATTAAATATGGTTATATCATTGGAGAATCGTATTATGTTATAAAGATCGCATCAGGTTTTTGGGAGAATGAAAAATATGGAATTCCAAATGGACAAGGAATGATGCTTCTCTTTGAACAGAAAACAGGCCAACCTAGAGCAATTTTATTAGATGATGCATTGCTCACTGATATTCGTACTGCAATTGCAGGCCAAATTTGTGCAAAAATACTTTCTAATAATATTTTGAGGATTGGAGTGTTAGGTACTGGCCTTCAGGCCAGATTACAGGTTGAATATCTATCTAAAATAACAGATTGTAGACAAGTAATGGTTTGGGGTCGAAATATAAAAAAAATGAATCTATATAAAGAGGATATGAAAAATTTAGGATTTGAAGTAGTACTAAGTAATTCTGCTAAAGATATAGCCTCGGAGTGTAATCTGATTATTACTGCGACAGCCAGTAAAGAGCCCTTACTTTTTGAAAATGATATATTGAAAGGGACTCATATCACTTCGATGGGTTCTGATACACCCGGTAAAAGGGAATTGGGACCCGGTATAATTAAATCAGCAGATCTGGTTGTAGCTGATAGTATCGATCAATGTCAAGAAAGAGGTGAGGTAGCAAATGCCTTAAAAGATGGTGATATTTCCAATGCTCATATTGTGGAATTGGGCGATGTATTATCAGGTAAGCAATTGGGAAGGGAGGATGCTAAACAGATTACTATTGCAGATTTAACAGGTGTTGCAGTCCAAGATATTCAAATTGCAACTGCTGTTTTTAAAACCTATTTGGAGAATGAAAATGAAATTTGAAGAATTTCAATTGGAGAGGAATCAGTCACTTTTTGAAAACGAGGTGGATTATAATTTGTCAGAAAGTGGTGTACACCCGCTTAAACTATCAGAGATATTGAATGGAGAAGAGCAGGCTCAAATTTTAGATACTGAACTTTTTTACGGATATACAAATGGTACCCCTAAACTTCGACAACGAATAGCTGA
Source organism: uncultured bacterium (assembly GCA_964404235.1). Lineage (GTDB taxonomy): Bacteria > Fidelibacterota > Marinisomatia > Marinisomatales > UBA1611 > CACEUX01. Next base: position 2,597 of record CAYOJL010000115.1, read on the forward strand.
TATATATGGATCCGATTTTACAATTGATAATGTTTTGATTACGTCTGGCTCTGCCGAAGCCAATTTTCTTTCAGTTATGACGCAGTTAGAAAAAGGAGATGAAATTGTATATATGGTCCCTAATTATTTACAGATATATCATTTGGCTAGGAGTTTTGGTATCGAGGTTAAGCATTTGCCAATTAGACAAGAATTAGGGTGGCAGTGGGATCTAGATGAATTAAAGAATTTGGTTTCAACTAATACCAAAATGATCGCGGTCTGCAATCCAAATAATCCAACAGGTGCGATAATGTCAGAGGATGTCATGAATGGGGTCATTGAAATTGCTGAAGATCTTGATTGTTGGATTCTATCTGATGAAGTATATCGAGGTGCAGAATTGGATGGTAAGGAATGCCGCTCATTCGCAGGAGCAACTGATAAAACTATCGTAAATGCAGGCCTTTCAAAAGCATATAGTTTACCTGGTCTTCGATTGGGTTGGAGTGTTGGGTCAGAAAATTATATAAAGAGAGCATGGTCATTTCATGATTTTACGGTTATTAATGTTGCTTATCTAAGTGATTGGGTAGCATCAAGAATCCTTACTCATGAGCGTAGGAGAAAGATTCTGGATCGTACAAAAAACCATTTAAACCATAATTTGGATATGCTTTTTAATTGGGGAAAGGATATTCCTCAACTTACCTTGTTACGTCCGCAGGCGGCAGCCATTGCGTTTGCAAAGATTAATTTACCGATTAGTTCAGAAGAATTTGTTTTTGACCTTCGGGATAACTTTAGCGTTCTTCTTACTGCAGGGAAATGGCATGGATTAGAGGGCTATATTCGTTTTGGTTATGGTACCCCCACAGACTATGTCAGAGAAGGTCTGCAAAGAATCAAAACATTTTTGAATTCGAAATAAATATATATAGTATCAATTAATATTTCGACCGTAACCTTATAGCCCATTAATTTTTAACATTAAAATAAGGTCAATTCATGTCTTTGATTAATCCCTATATTTTTAGGGAGTATGATATAAGAGGTAAAGTTTCAGAAGATTTTCCTGAGCATGTTGTCATCAAATTAGGTAAGGCTTTTGGAACTTTTGTAAACCGCGCTGGAGGTTCAGAGCTAGCTATCAGTGGTGATATAAGGCTAACAACCCCAGAGCTTATTAATCAATTTAAGGCTGGAGTTCTTACAACTGGTGTAGATGTTATCAATCTTGGTATTCTGCCTACACCCGTAAATTATTTTTCTATGTTTCATTTAGGTGTTTTTGGTGCAGTTCAAATAACGGGGAGCCATAACCCACCTGAATTCAATGGGTTTAAAATGTCAGTTAATAAAAAACCTGTTTTTGGAGAAGATATTCAGACATTATATAAACTGATTGATAAAAAAGACTTCGATGAGGGAGAAGGTACAGAAGCACGATATAAAATTTTGGATGAATATAATAAGATGATAAAGGATAAGATTACTATTGAGAAACCCATGAAAGTTGTAATGGATTGTGGTAATGCAGCCGCGGCTATTAATGCACCAGAAGTTTTTAGTTCTTTAGATATTGAATTAAAAGAATTATTCTGTGAACCAGATGGTACATTCCCGAATCATCATCCTGATCCAACAGTTGAAGAGAACCTTGAAGATTTAATCAATGAAATGAAAACAGGAAAATATGATGTTGGATTAGCTTTTGATGGAGATGCAGATCGTGTTGGGGTAGTAGATGAAAAAGGAAAAATTGTATGGGCAGATCAACTGATGGCCATATTCCTACCTGAAATAATACAAGAAGGAGAAACTATTCTATTTGATGTGAAGTGTTCACAAGCCTTAGAAGATATGATTAATCGTTACAATGGAAAGCCATTAATGTGGAAAACCGGTCATTCATTGATTAAACAAAAAATGGTAGAATTAGGATGCAAGTTTGGTGGTGAGATGAGTGGCCATATATTCTTCGCTGATGATTATTATGGTTATGATGATGCTCTTTATGTTGCTGCAAGATTAGTTCAGCTCTTATCTCGCACAGATAGAACATTATCAGAATTAAAGGCTGAGATTCCAGTTTATTTTTCCACTCCTGAAATGAGAATGGAGGCAAATAATGATAAAGAAAAATTTCTTATTGCGGAAAAAGCTGTTGAATTTTTTTCAGAACATTATGATTGTATTACTGTGGATGGTGTGAGAATTAAGTTTGGTGATGGTTGGGGCTTGGTTCGTTCATCAAATACCCAGCCAGTTATAGTTTGCAGATTTGAAGCAAATTCTCCTGATAGGCGGGATGAGATTATGGATATTGTGTTAACAAAGCTAGGTGAATTTGGTGAATTAAGGCTTGGCGGACATTAATGACCGAATTCCATAAGCTAATCAAATTCATTAGAAGTGAGGTAAATAATAGTTTAAAAAACCTAAAAGTACCTGATAAACCCATCTACTTATATGATCCTATTCGTTACGCAATAAGCGCAAAAGGGAAAAGATTTAGACCTATTTTGGTTCATTTGACTGGTAGGGCAGGTCATATTGATCCAGACGTATTAATGAATATTTCCTTAGCTGTTGAGTTATTACACAACTTTACGCTAGTTCATGATGATATAATGGATAATGATACCATTCGACATGGTAAGATGACAATACATGAGAA
>CAYOJL010000116.1:0-5231 GCA_964404235.1 uncultured bacterium
AGTACTCCAGTCCATCGCCTGCACCTCGACCTTGGCACCGATCTTACGCAACATCTGCGCAGTCACCAGTGAGGCACCGTGCAGTACTGGGATGTCGGTCGGATCCATTAGGATCAGTGTCTCACCGTTGTAACCACCTTCTTTAAGCAACTTTCTTGCCATTTCCAGGTCCTGATTCATCAGTGGTCCAGCGCCCACATCGGAGTCCAGCGGTGTGTCACACATGAAATATGCTCCACAAGCTCGCCAGAACTTCTCATCGCCGATGATAGCCTGCAGGTAATGTTCCTGCTTAACCATGTGCAGCAAAGCCTGGCGTGCTTTTGGATTGTCGAACGGTGGGTTCAGGTGGTTCGGTCGTAACCAGCCCTGGGTACCCAGCGGGTCGATCACCTTGATGGTGATATCGGGGTTGCCTTCCATACCAGGCACCAGGTCGGGAGACGGGGTCTCCCAAAAGTCGATCTCACCTGTAATCAGGGCGTTCATGGTGGTCGCCGGGTCAGGGATATACAGCCACTCAACCGTGTCGAAGTGGACAACCTTACCGCCGGCGGCATAACTGGCAGGCTCAGAGCGTGGCACGTAGTTGGTGTTCTTCCGGTAGGTAACTTTTGCGCCCGGCATATAACCATCTTTGTCGAACACAAACGGTCCTGAACCAATTATCTCTGGCACTGCTTCGAATGCATCGGTTTTGGCCAGTCGTTCGGGCATCATGAACGGCACGTTGGACGAGATCTTACCGAGTGAATCGAGCACTAGGCCGTACGGCTCGTTGAGCTTGAGGGTAAAGGTCTTGTCGTTGTTGGCCGTCCAAGACTCGGTGAATTTGGCCAGTTTCTGTCCCATGCCGTCGCGCTTGCCCCAGCGCTGAATACTGGCGATACAGTCTACCGATGTCACAGGTGCACCGTCGTGCCAGGCGAGACCATCACGCAAGGTAAACGTATAGGTCAAACCATCGTCGCTGATCTTCCAGCCTTCGAGCATCTGCGGCTGTGGTTTCAAGTCCGAGTCCATCGCGATCAGGGTGTCATACACCATGTAGCCATGGTTACGTGTGATGTAGGCTGTGGTCCAGATCGGATCTAGGTTCTTAAGATCCGCGTGCGGCGCAACACGGAGCACTTTCTCCGCCATTGCCGGCCCAACACTGAGACCCAGAACCATGCTCGCAAAGACCGAGCACACACCAACTTTGAGAATTTTTTTGAAATGCTTCGTCGACATGCTTATTCCTCCTTTAGATGTTTCTGGTGTGGGAACAGGCGTGAAAAGTTGAGGTAACAACTTAGTCTTCCAACGTCAATCACCCAAACAATGCGGCTTTTCCCTCCTCGTTTGTATCACGAGCACTAATGCTCATGCAAGTAAGCGATTCGTGCGTTTTCGATATCAAAGACCATCCATGCGCGGACTTGGGGGTTTTTCTTCGATTGTCTCCAGATAGCGCTGCAACTAGGCCGTAGGGGTGTCATTACTGTCCCTAAATCTTGCACTGGCGTCATAAAAGGTCTGAAGACGATTGTTCTCAGGATCGTAGGTATTTGTTTCAGATATTGCCACGGGTTTGTCCCCTTGAGAACGTCGTTGCATGATTAGAGTGCAGCACTCACCTGATCAAAAAGGTAACCTGGGTCAGCACTGGGGTTTGCCGCAACGGATCGAAACCAGGTCTGCCCGTCAACATCGGTGAGTGATACCCAGCCGTTCTGTAGACGGCTGCGAACGTCGCTGGGCTCGACGTCTACCGGCCGCCAGACTACGACGCCAGTTTTGTTGGGACCCCACAGTAAAAATCTCGGGTCTGATTCGATCAACTTTGCCAGTTCATCCGCTTTGGTCATATCGGATTCAATCCGTTGGACAAGGCCTGTTCGTCCCCATGACAGAATCATTGCGGCTAGGGGTATTGCTGCAGCTGGTGTTGAACCCAGCAGACCGACATTGGGTGTAGCGAGGTAACCCCCGCCGTAGCTAAGAGCATCATGCGTTGCGTCGGCGTTGCGAAACAAGACTAATGCTGAGCCTTTAGGTTGATACAGCCATTTGTGCGCGGAAAAGCCTACCGAGTCGGCTGTCTCAATACCGTCGAGGCAGGAGGCAAATCGGTCTGTCAGACGCAAAGGACCAGTCCAGGCCGCATCAACATGGACCCAAGCCGTGTCATCGGGCCGAATCAACGGGTCGATAATTCCGGTTGCAACGGTACCGGCAGTGAGGACCAGCGCGGTCTGGTCCAGTTGAGTCAGGCTAGAGATGTCTATCTCGTGCCGTGAATTGGTGGGCAGTGCAGTGTATTCCAGACCCAGAATCTCAGCTGACTTTCGAATCGAGAGGTGAGACTTTTCTGAGGCCGCAACACGCGTGACCTGTTTGAGTTGTCGAGCAGCCCACAGTGCCGTCAAATTGGCAATTGTAGAACCGGGTACAAAATGTCCACCGGACATTCCAAAAGACGGCGCCAGCCAGTTGACGACCTGTTCAGTGAGTAATCGTGCGGCGGGCCCAGCGTCGGGGTGCAGCAGATTTTGGTTAGTAGCTACTTGCCACAGTGAAGCGGCCCACGTGATCGCGGGTGTCGGCGGGTCCATATGGGCAAAGTAACCCGGATGATGAAGCTGTGCGCTGCCGTCCAGGACAACGGGTGCTAGGGTATCCAGTGCAGCGCTATCGCCAATACCTGCTTCAGGAAAACTGTCAGGCAGCATGACGGATTGTGATTCCGGTACTGGTTGGGTACGCGGACGATAACTGTTTGCCAGCCTGTCCAGCGACTCAGCAATCAGTTCGCGGTCAAATATGTGGTCGGGATGTGGGGGTGGTTGTGTGGTCATATTTCTGGAAGCGATTGCTAGGGGTTAGTACTCTATGCCCGACAGCCATTGCTACAGGCCAGGTTTCGTCTGCCGATAGTAAAAATACCATTCAGCATACCGATTCGATCAGCTCAGGTCGAGGATAACACCTCTATCTAAACAGACAATGCCGGTGCGTGGTCAGGATTCAGGCTGTGACAGTCAACCCTATTGGTGCAATGGCGGCAGTCTGTTAGGTGCAAACGGTGCAAGGTCAATGCTGCTGGCTTGACCGTCGCTGATTAGCTCAGCCATGGCGAGGCCGGTGCCTGGCGCATTCAACATGCCCCAACAGTTATGGCCTGTGGCAACGTAAGCACCCCGAGTGTCTTGAATTTCGCCCATGACGGGCATTGCATCCTCGCAGATCGGTCGATAGCAGGCCTGACGCTGAACAACGGTTGCTTCTGCCAGCATCGTAGAGACACGGCCGGCAAGGACCTGTAGGCGATCGCAGGCTGTATCGTCGATTGAAACATCTTTCGGTGATAGAGGCAGGGGGTCATCACCTGAAAATCCGCACAGATAAACCTCGCCGTCGGCGCGGGGAATCAGCTCTGGTCCGTGGCGCTCTCCGAACTGGTCCTCGTAGTCCAGGAAGAGCGCGTCGGCTGTGACGGGTGTCGCGGGAGCCAGAGTGATGCTGTAACCCTTTAGTCCATAGGTAGCAGGTAGCGACAACCACTGTGTAGCAAGGAGGCTCCACGGTCCCATAGCGATGACAACAGCATCAGCGCTTAGAACCGTACCGTCGACTGTGATGCCGGTGACCTGATTTTTTACCGGGTCTCGCTCTATGGACTGCACGGTTCCGATTCTGAGTTGTGCGCCTGTTCTGCAGGCGGCCGCCAACAGGGCCCGTGTGAACCGTTCTGGATGGAGTTGCGCTGTGGTCGTGGTGTCGCCGAGCTGTTGTTGGATCACACCTTCATTGTTAAACCAGTTAACAGTCGTGCTGAGTCCGATTCCAAGTGAATTCGAGCGGCGATCTGACAGCGACATTGCATAGGTGTCTAGACGGCGATACCCATAGTCAGCCTCAAGTGCGTCGGAGAGGTCCGTGTGTAGATCGAAGCTTAATTGAGCCAGCGAGTCCTGGGTTTGTCCGACGCACCAGTCACGCGCTAGAAAGCCACCAGATTTACCTGATGCCGCACAGGCTGTATCGCAGCGTTCGATCACTGTTGCTTCGATGCCTTTGCGTGAGAGGTAATAGGCGATGGCGCTACCAATTACACCTGCACCAATTATGATGACATTCATCTGTTGCGTGGAAGGTCAGGCCACATGATAGAAAAGTTATGGCAGTACTTACAGATTCCAGTATCGTCGCGTAAATTAAAAGAATACCAAATATAATTGAAGTTATCCGTAAAATGCTTTATCACAGTAAACCAACCATTGTATGAGTAATGATTATCAGTCCGTGTGTAGGTATTTGTATTATTGACCCGGTGACCGGTTACTGCCGGGGCTGTCATCGGACTCTTGAAGAGATTTCCGAGTGGCTGCACTACAGCGATGAGGAAGCCCACGCCTTGTTGCAGGAGTTGGAACAAAGGGATCCACTTGCGCCTGAATCTGATTGAGACCTACCCCATACTTCAGTAATGTTTTGTAGGGGCTACACTACAACGTTAATGACCAGCGTTGACTGGTACTCGAACAACACGATATTTACGATTAAGCACGAGTCATGAAACGGAGGGAAGACTGGCAGTTTTGGATAGATAGAGGGGGAACGTTCACCGACCTTGTGGCTCGAACCCCATCGGGTGACGTGATTAGTCGTAAACTGCTGTCAGAAAATCCTGAGCACTATAAAGACGCTGCGGTTCAAGGTATCCGAGATATTCTTGAGCTAGGCAGTGGCGATTCGATTCCGGCCAGTTCCATCGAAGTCGTCAAGATGGGTACAACGGTAGCCACCAATGCCTTACTGGAACGTAATGGCGACAGGACGCTTCTGGCCACAACCGAGGGATTTGCCGATGCCTTGCGCATCGGCTACCAGACCCGACCGGACCTTTTTGCGCTGCAGATCGTTCTACCGGACATGCTCTACGAGCAAGTGGTAGAGATCAGTGAACGGGTTCTGGCCGATGGTACGGTCGAGCGGTCACTTGATGCCAGCACTACCCGCTCTTCACTCCAGCAGGCGTACAACGATGGCATACGATCAATCGCAATTGTCTTTGTCCATGGTTATCGCTACCCGGAGCACGAACTGGCCGTGGCAGATATTGCGCGTGAGATTGGATTTACTCAGATATCCACGAGTTACGAGATCAACCCACTGATGAAGCTGGTCAGTCGGGGTGATACAACGGTAGTCGATGCCTATCTGTCACCGATGTTACGAAACTATGT
>CAYOJL010000117.1:0-4791 GCA_964404235.1 uncultured bacterium
TTTACTAAAAATATTAAAAAAGCTGAAGACATAGCCAAAACAAAATTAAATGCTGGACTATGTTTTGTGAATGATTTTGTAAAATCTGATCCTAGATTACCATTCGGAGGAGTTAAGGAATCTGGATATGGTAGAGAACTATCAAGTTATGGCCTGATGGAGTTTGTAAATATAAAAACTGTTGTTGTGAATGATGTATCATAGCTGTATTACATTTTTTAGGTTGTTTTATTATATTATTTTAATTGTTTTTATTTCATCAGAGACTAGGGCTAAAGAAAATAAATTATTCTGGGATGGTAGAGATTGGAATCGTGTATTGAAAAATGTGGATTATAATGCTGATGCTTGTTTTAATGTAAAGAGGGCTTATCTGCATGGTGCTTTAGATGGTAGGCTATATGCTTATTTGAAAATATGGAAAAAAGACCAAGACTTTGCAGATGATGTTTTTTCGGAGACAGTAGATTATCTTTCCAATCGAGAACTGATTAAAAATATTGATTATTTCTATCAAAATCCTCTAAATAACTATGTGCCTGTTCCTTCGGCAATATTGATTGCTAATATGTATGCTGAGAGGATACCTATAGAGAGCATAGACTTATATATAGAATCAACGAGAAGATGGATTAATAATTTAATCTTGGATTTGGATACACTGAATTATAGTAGATTACTCGAGGATAAGTGGATAAAACACCACGAAAAACAACTTAATCAATTCGAATAAAACCTGATTTTGGATGCCATGCAAATACACGATTCTCACCATCAAATTTTACTTTCGAGATATTAAACTGAAAAGAGGGTGGATTATTACCTTTTAAATCATACGTTGTGGACTTAGTAGTTGAGAATCCTGTCTGAAGAGAAGGCTCATAGTGGTAAATCAATACCATTCTTTTTTCACCTAAAAACTGGTCACCAGAAAATTCAGATAAAAATCCTTCAAGATAATCTACCGGTCGCCCAACATGATTTGTGACTTCTATATTTACCAATATTTTAGCATTTTCTATAACACGAGGACGAATATCAATGGAGAATGGAATCTTTTTTTGACTCCAAACTAAGCTAAAGAAAACAAGTATGATGATATATCGTTTCATATTATGGAAATTGGGGTGAAAATTCCAAAGACAAAAGAGAAAGGTTGTATAATGTTATTAATTAAAGAATACTATAATATACTTTTACAAATTTGAGTTATTATGAATCGGTTATTGCTACTTTGTTTTTTAATCTCAACATTTGCTCATACTCAATCAAGGCTAGGTCAATGGAAAGCATTAACCTCAATATTAAATGTAAGAGATGTAATTTATACAGAAGAAGCTATTTATGCTGCGACTGGTGGAGGTGTTTTTGAAATAAAAGATGATCAGTATTCTGTATACACTACCGTAGATGGACTGAATGGCGTTGATCTATCTTGTGTTGTATTCGATCAAGAATCAAGTTTATGGATTGGTGGAAAGTCTCCATATGGATTTTTACAGATTTATGATGTCATAAATAATGAATCCATAGCAAGTTTTGATTTTGGACTTACTTCAATCATAGATATTAAAATAAATGATATGACAGCTTGGGTGCTTTTCCAAGATGGAATTGATGTAGGTTTAATGAAATTTATTTTTAATGGGCAGTGGGAGTACCGTGACTCTTACAGTAATTATCCAGAAGAGGCTGGATATATTAATTGCCTTACTTTAAACGATTCTATTGTTTTTCTTGGTATGGAAGAAGGTTTATACTCTGCAATGATTGATGATAATATGAAAGATCCAAGTAACTGGACTAAACATATAACAGGATTTGATCAAGAGATTACTTCCATAGGCTTGAATGAAGAATATATAGTAATCACAACAAATACTGGATTATTTGAATATAATTTATCTAATGATATATTAAATGAAGTAGAATTTTCTTACGAATTGACAAATGCTAAGAATTTGAATATTACAACTCATGGATATTGGTTTAGCGATGGTGAAAACTTATATCTAAGGTCAAATAATGGAGATTTATTAATTGATGATCGATTTGAGGTTACAAGTATTTCAAATAAATCTGATCAATTAATAGCCGGTTTAAACTCTGGGATTCTTTTTATTGATAAGACTGAAGGGGATTATATAACAAATAGATTACTACCTAATGCTCCAGTAACTGGGAGTTTTTCTGCAATTACTATACTCGAAGATGGCAGACTAGTTGGTGGTAGTGGACATGGTATCTCAATATTTAATGGAATAGGCTGGAGAAATATTTTAGAAGTTAAAACCATTGGTTCTATGATAACTCAAACAGATTATGATTTTAATTTGTTTATTGGTGACACCGTGCAGTATGATTTTGGTGAATATATCGCTGATTTGGAGCAAGGTCCTGATGGTTTACTTTACTGTGCTATTCGTGGTTCCCGCGTTTATTCGTCATACCCACCAAGATGGAGCGGAGGAGTTATTGTTCTAGACGTGGATGACCCTACTAATATTTCTGTTATTGATACTACTTTTCTTAGCTATCATACTACATCGGGTAACTCAATTCCTTATCAGGTAACATTAGATGTTGAGTTTGATCGTGATGGTAACTTATGGATAGCAAATCCTTATTGTATAAATGGTAATAATCCAGTTCATGTCAGATCACCTGATGGTATATGGAAACATTTTGGCTCTTCAGAAACATCAACTCGAATTAGTCAATCACCAGGTTCAATTATTTTTGATAGGTGGGGTAGAGCCTGGGTTTCTGCATTCCAGGCTGAGGAGGCCAATTTAGGAATATATCCTAATGGAGGTATATCAATGCTAAGCTATGAGGGTGAGCCTTTTGATCCCATTAATTTTAATTGGGATATAATCAATAGTAGTGGCACCGTTTGGTCTTTAGGAATGGGAATCAATGATAGGCTATACTATCTTACGCCTTCAGGGTTAAACTATTATGACATTGGTAGTGGAATTAATCCTGTAATCAGGCAGAATCCTTATTCATATTTCCCAAATATTTCTTTTGGGAGTGGCGCTGGAATTTCTATTGATAAACAAGGCAATATTTGGACCTATTCTCCAAGCCAAGGCATACATGTTCTATTAGAAAATACATCTTATTGGCCTGATATAAATGGATTTAGAACAAGTAATAGCCCACTACTATCCGATGAAATTAGAGATATCGATTTTGATGAAAAATTGAATCTTGCATATATTGCAACTAGCAAAGGTGTTAACGTTCTCAGAATACCATTTGGCGATCCAGAATCTGACTATAAAAATACAAAAGTATTTCCTAGCCCATTCTATATACCATCTAATAAACCAATGAAAGTAGATGGCTTGCTATATGAATCTTCAATGATGGTAACAACATTGGACGGTAAAATTATACGACATATTAAATCTCAAGGAGTAGGTATTGATGGTGATCAATTATCTTGGGATGGTAGAGACAGTAATGGTGATTATGTTTCCACAGGGGTATATCTCTTATTAATATATGCTAAAGACGGAACACGTACAGAAGAAAAAATAACAGTTATAAAGCAATAAGAAGAGTACTGTTAAATTTATTTATGATTAATGAATTCTGGGTGAAGACCAAAATCTTTCTCAAATTCATTTGCTATTGATTGGATCATTTTGATTCTGTTAGTATGTTTCATGAACGCGCTTTTCATAGCAATTATGGTAATCTCTCTAAAATCACTAAGGCTAAACTGAAATAAAGTGTGTGCTAACATGAATTCTTTAGTTAGCGTTGTATCAGATATAAGACGGTTGTCTGTATTCAAAGTAACTCTTATACCTTGCTTAAAATAGTCTTTTATTGGATGATACTTTAAAGATCTAACACTTTTTGTTTGCCAGTTAGAAGTAAGGCATACTTCCAAAGTTATACGATGGTCATTCACATAACTCATTAAGTCCTTATCTTCTTTTAGTCTCGTCCCGTGCCCAATGCGGTTAGCACCACACTGATGTATAGCCTGATGAATAGATGAGGGGCCGAAAGCTTCGCCTGCATGAATTGTAGCATTTATATTATTATTTCTAATAAGATAGAATGCTTCTCTATGCTCTTTTGCAGGAAAATTTTCTTCTGCACCTGCAAGATCAAAACCTACCACACCACGATTCTTATAGCGTACAGCAAGGTCAGCTAATTTTAAGGAGACCTCGGGTGAAATATGTCTTATACCACAAATAATAATACCAGATTTGACCCCAAAATTTTTCTGGCCTTTTTTAAGTCCTTTTTGTACGCACTCAATAGCATTATCTAGGGTCATCCCTTTTTTAGTATGTAGTATGGGTGAGTAACGTACTTCAATATATCGAACATTCTCTTTCGCTACGTCTTCAATCAATTCATAAGCAAATCGAAAAAGTGACTGGGGTGTCTGCATCACACTTAATGTGATGTCAAATCGTTTAATATAATCTTCTAACGAACCACGTTTTTTTCCAATTCGGAGGTATTTATCTAGGTCGTTATAGTTTTGAAAAGGAAGTTTTACATTATCTATTTCTGCTTGTTCTAATATAGATCGTGTTCTTAGGCTACCATCTAAATGACAGTGAAGTTCAATTTTTGGTAATTTGGAAATTAAATTATAAGAAATAGACTGCATCTTTTTTGTTATCCTATTTTGGTCTTGAAACTTGATATAGAAACCAGATAGCCCCCAATGCACTGAGAAATGTTAAACCTGTTACAATATCTTGTTGTAGGTTAAGATGAATATTTTTTATTCCTATACTTGCAACTAAAGCT
>CAYOJL010000117.1:4801-5194 GCA_964404235.1 uncultured bacterium
TTCCAATTCGAAGGTATCTATCAAGCTCTTTATACTTTTGCAAAGGGAGTTTTACTTTATCTATTTCTGCCTGTTCTAAGATAGAACTTGTTCTTAGACTACCATCTAAATGACAGTGGAGTTCAACCTTTGGTAGTTGGGAAATCAATTCATAAGAAATATGCTGCATCTATAGATATCTTATTTAGATTTTGAACTTTGGTATAGCCACCAGATAGTTACGATTGCACTAATGGACGTTATAAATGTCACTATATCTGGATGAAGTTCAAGATTAATACTACTTATTCCTAGACTCGCAACTAAAGCTAGTAATATTCCCATTAATGATTCACCAGCAATTAGGCCTGATGATACTAAGACACCATTTTGTAATATGCTATCAGGGTCTTT
>CAYOJL010000118.1:0-3576 GCA_964404235.1 uncultured bacterium
AAGGTTGTTTAGAATCTTACGCTTCAGCGAGTGGGATCAAAAAGACCATTAAAGACCTAATAGAAGAACTGCCTGATAATGAATTCTTAAATAGTATTTATAGTGATAAGATCGATGGACTATTGATCGACGCAGCCTTTGATAGCGGAAATGAGATGGCAAAAAAGATCTATGAGGTTACAGGTAATAAGCTTGGACAAGGACTTGCGCAGGCTGCTACTTTATTAAGTCCAGAGGCATTTATTTTTTATGGTGGTTTTAGTAACGCTGGTGATCGTCTATTAAAACCTGCAAAGGAATCTATGGACCGGCATCTCATTAATGGGCATGCTGGCAATATAGATCTTATTCAATCAGGTCTCCCGCAAGGCCAGGCTGGCATATTAGGTGCTGCATCATTGCTCTGGTCTCAAGAGTAATATCCCATATTCTCAAATATAACCAGTGATGTAGCTAACGTTTAGCCCAAATAATTTGTATTATATTTAAAGCGTTATTCCACGTTAATAATTACTTTTCGAGATATATATGAAATCATTAAAGAAATTCATTCAATATTCAATACCATTTGTTCTATCATTTGTCTATGGAATAAATCCTCCCCAATCTGGTCAATTCCCTGTGGGATTCTGGGACCAAATGGAAGAACAGGAAATAGGAATAATGTATGGGGACTCTGGATGGGTGAAAAAAATAGCTGAATGGAGAAATAATTCATTCCGAGATGCTCAATTAGAATTCAATCTACCGGTCCTGTTAGGTAAATATTCTGGTGCAACAACTTATTTTACAGCGCAAGACTTTCAGGATATATTATTTGATAATAATTCAACTGGTTCAATGAGTGAATATTATGATGAGATATCACATGGTAATTTTACAGTAGATGGGACAGCAGGTGGTTGGTATCAGTCTACCTATTCAATGAGCGAAGCTAAGGCAAACACTAAGCAGTATGTTGCTGAAATAGCTGAGCTTGCAGACCCAGATTTTGATTATGCCCAGTATGACAATGATGGACCAGATAATATTCCTAATTCAGGTGATGATGATGGATATGTAGATGGTATTGCTGTTGTCTATTCAGGATGTGGTGCAGAATGGGGTCCTGGCAATGATAATCTTTGGCCACATATGAGTAGTCTTGGAAGTAGTTATGAATACACCACTCAAGATGCATCTGCAAATGGAGGATATATCATTGTCAGTAGTTATTTTGTATCTCCAGAACTTGCTGGAGGAGGAGATTGCTATACTGATATTATAAGACCAATGGGTGTTTACGCCCATGAATTTGGTCATATACTTGGATTACCTGATCTTTATGATAGAGATGATAGTAATGGTAACTCTGAAGGAGTGGGTAACTGGTGTTTAATGGCCGGTGGCTCCTGGAATGGATGGGGTGGTGATACACCAGCTCATATGTCTGCATGGTGTAAACAGGAAATGGGTTGGATCGAGCCTACTGTACTTGAAGAAGACCAGAATAGTGTAAACATACTTGAAGCGGCAACCAATGCACATGCTTTAAAGATATGGGAAGATGATTATTATTGGAATCGTTATTTCTTAGTTGAAAATCGTCAATTAACTGGTTTTGATGCAGAACTTCCTGGAAGTGGGCTAATGGTATATCATATTGATGAGAATAGACGTTGGGGAACAAATCGCTGGAGCTCTGGGCCTGTGAATGATGACCATACTCACAAACTTGTAGATGTAGAGGCTGCTGATGGCAATGGTGATATGGATAATGGTATCAATAGAGGTGATGGAGGTGATCCTTTTCCCGGCACGTCAAATAATACAGATTTTTCTACTAATTCTGATTCAAACTCAGATCGATACACTGGAGAAGCTACCAGTATAGTAGTGACTAATATAAGTAGCTCATCAAGTACAATGACGGCAGATATAGCGGTGCAACCACAAAGGGGGATCCCGATTGTCTATGACCAAACTGGTATATCTGGATGGGGATGGGGTTATTCAAGTGAAGCAGACCACTATGGTGGTGTCCTTTTCGAATACCCTAGCACTGAAGACGTAAATGGTTATTTGACCGAAGTCGATATTGGGTTCAGATCTAGTAATAATAATTATACATTATATGTTTATGATTCTTTTGAGAATGGTGTTCTGGGTACGTTATCATTTGAGGTGTCAGGTACTGCAAGCTCTTCAGGATGGCACTCTATTGCTGTTGATTCAGTATTGATACAGCCAGGACAGGAATTCTTTGTCGCGTATAAGATAGTAGACCAATCTTATGCCATCTCTTTTGATAAACTTACTACACCAGTAAATAGGTCATTTTTCTCTGGCGATGGTGTTAGCTACTCTGGTTCGATCGGTGAGAGCTATAATATCAATCTACGTGCGAAACTGCGTAACCGCACGCCACAAAATGAGGTCTTGGGATGTACTGATCCATATGCAGATAATTATAATCCAGATGCTACCTCAGATGATGGAAGTTGTTCTGGATATCCTGATAATGGAGATTATTCTCTTAGTTTTGATGGTGTTGATGATTATACCCGCGCAGCGTGGTCGAATAATATGAACACATATACGGTATCCTTATGGGTCCGTTCCAATGTTGAAGAGCAGGAACTGTATCATGGTTTCTTTAATTCATATGACAACCAAAATTATGGTTTTCAATTGGATTGCAATGGGTCAAACCAGTATCGTTTTTACTCAGATCTAGGCACAGTTGTTTTTGCCTCACTATCAACTGAATGGTCACATATTGCAGTTGTAGCTGGTAATTCAACCACCTCCTTTTATTTTAATGGTGATCTGATCGCCACAGAGAATTGGGTCATGGATGAATGGAACCATATAGAGCTAGGTAGAAATAGGAGTATGCAGCAGCCAGGAAACTATACGGTCGACCAAGTGAGCATATGGAACACTGCGCGTACACAAACTGAGATCCAGAGTGATATGTATAATGAACATACGGGGGACGAAGATGGGCTACTGGTATATTGGAAAGGTGATGCAGGTGAAGGTGAAATACTCTATGACCATACAGGAAATGCAAATCATGCGACCATCTATGGTGCGACCTATATTGAGAATAACCCAGGATGGGCAACGATTGATGTAGATCCAGATTCACTCTACCAATATCTATTAATAGGTGATTCAACGACGCAGACCTTAACGATCTATAATAATGGAGACGCTGACCTTCAATGGGAGATCGCTGCATCAAATTCACAACGAATTTCCAGTGATAACAATAATGATATTTATTTGACCACCACAGATCAAGTTCCAAATATATCATTAGAGGATGGCCCTGGAGCACAAGACCCAGTGTATGAACTAAACCTGGAACGTTTAGGCTCTCGTCCAGGTGGTCGCGATGGAGATCTTCAAGTTTTATTGATGTCTAATAACACTAGCAATAATGATTATTTTGCTGGTCAAATTGACCCCTATGTTGAGAATATAGATTTTGCTTCATGGAATATAACCCAGACACCAGAGTTAACCTATCTTCAGCAGTTTGATGTGATCTTGCTTCAGGAGAATGGTACCTTTAGCAATTCAGTTAAT
>CAYOJL010000118.1:3586-5190 GCA_964404235.1 uncultured bacterium
AGGATAGGACAGATGGCGGTTATAATTCAAATGGTTGGGGAGACCTTGAATTATACGATCCTTTGTATGGGGATGCCTGCGATTATCAATATCTAGGTCTAGGAACGGTCCTTGATCATCCAATGACAGAAGGTATAGATGAATTAAATTGTTATTACAGAGGTGGTCCAACAACATTGAGAGATGATGCCACCGCAGTTGCATGGTGGAGTGATGGTGACCCTCTCATTGCATACAATCAGCCTGGAGGAGTTATCACTGCTGTCACATTATTTCCTGCACATGGGGTCTATGCAAGTTTCAGTGGTGATTTTTATGAGTTATTCTCTAATGCAATATACTGGACAGCAAATGCATCACCAGGATGGTTATCCACTGATATAGTTTCTGGTACGGTTGCTCCAGGTGCATCTCAAGATATAACAGTCAGTTTTAATGCAAGTGAGTTGGATACAGGATACTATACTGCTCAGCTTGTACTTAATAGCAATGACCCGATCGATCCAAGTGTATCAATTCCAGTAGATATGGAAGTATACATGCTTTTTCCAGATATTGCTATAGCGCCTGATTCACTCAGTGAGGAACTTTATATAGGTGATACATCTGTACAAACCCTTACGATATACAATAATGGGGAAGCAGACCTTGACTGGAATGCATATACTACATTCTCAGAATCATCCAGGGTATTTGACAGGAGTCCTGTATTTGGCCCTGGACCACCATTAAACGATCGAAAGATCGCTGATGAACGTCAGTCCTTTCAAAACCCTCAAGATAGAGGAGAGCACTATATTTCTGAGCCAGGTGATCATTTAAGCTCAATCGCCAATGGCGAAGCTTCAAGATCTCAGAGAAATGATCAAGGCCTGGATAATATTTTGGCCAGCCTGAATGAAAATTATACTTCCGTAAATAGTATTATACCAAATAGATATGATTTTACAGATGGTGTAACTGGGTATTATATATCGGATGGTGGAAATGATATGTATGATGGAGGAAATATATTAAACACAGACCTTGGTTCTCAAATGCCATACTCAGATGATGAGATCACATCAAGCTCTTACTACCTTGGAGAAGACGGTCAGTATTTCACTAGAAAATATGATGGACTTTTTGTTTTTGCGGCTGATATCAATGGAATAGACTATTTTGAGATCACAGGTAATTTAGGTGCTGATGGATATGGCTATACTGATGGGTCGGTACTTGAATTGGACCTTTATGATAAAACATATTATGGTTTTGTTAATAGGGTCTATCAAGCTTCTGATCCTTCGGTCAATCACCTTGTCATTGTTGAAGCGCATGAGGGACTGACACATACATTTCCTACTACCACAAATTATGAAGATCATAGAGTATCTGGCTTGGAAGAGACAACACAGATCTTTTATCTATTATATGCTGGTTCTAGCGGATATTATATTGATGATGAGGCCACCCTAGTCATCATGGATGCATTCTTGAACTCGATCGACCTTCGTCCTGATTGGCTTAGTTTGTCAATGCAGTCAGGAACGATTCCTGTAGGTGAATCAGAGGTCATAGATATCATCTTCGACGCTAATGCGATCGATGAAGGTGATCATTCA
>CAYOJL010000119.1:0-5127 GCA_964404235.1 uncultured bacterium
AGCCCATTTTGCATATGCATTAGCATCATGCCATGACACATGGATCACGGGATGGTCCATTTTATCTATGATAGAACTTTCAGGACCGTTTGGGTGCCTCCAGCTGGCATTATCACACCATTTCCACCAACTAAGATCTTCAAGTGTTTGATCATCCAATAGATCGCTGCCATCAAATATCAGAGATCCTTTTCTTGATGTTGAATCTCCTAATAGATCATCATAGTATTTAAATGGTCTTTCCGCAGTGGTCACATATCCAGTACTATTGACAAAATCACTGAATTGCCTAATTGTGACCTCATATTTATCCATCAAGAATGAAGATATAATGACCTTATGCTGAGGATATTCATCTGGAAAAGTTTTGGGATTAGTACTGCCCATCATAAACTCACCGCCAGGGATCAATATCATATCAAAGACGAGATCCCGTTTATTTGGGCCATTGCCGCATGAAATGAATAGAATGGTTATTAGAGTCAGTATATAGTGCAGTTTCAGAAAGGATTCATTGATCATTTGATCTTCTTATTAAAGGAAGAATATATCTTAAGAAACTCATCATTATGAAAACAGACAGGTAAAGGTTCTCCAAACTCATTCTTTGAAACATCATAATAAATAAAATTTGCCCAATCATACCCTGATCCACACATTGTATCATGATCGATATCATCAAAATTGTTATCATTGAGCCTGAAATATAAAAGATCCAATTTACTCATAAGAGGCTCTGGCACATTCCCTTCTAGCTTATTATCAAAAAGTCCTAAATATTTTAAGTTGGATAACGTAGTAATCTCTTTTGGTATCGATCCGGTAAGTTCATTTTCAAATAAACCTATGGATATTAAGTTACTTGCATTGCCGAGTTCTTTAGGTATCGGTCCTTTGAACTGGTTACCGGACAGGCTTAAAAATTCTAGATCCTTAAGCTCACCTAGTTCTCTTGGTATAAAACCTGATATATTATTATTCCACAGATTTAAATATTCAAGAGCCTCAAGATCGCTTACAGACTCACTCAAATGACCCTCGATCTCATTATCACTGATATTAAGATGCGTCAAATTCTTAAGCATGAAAAGCTGATAAGGTAGTTCACTTGAGAAGTTATTGTTTGATAGCCATAGCTCTTCCAATGATGATGAAGCTCTGTATATCTCTTCCGGTAGCTTACCTGACAATTCATTATTGCTCACATTAAGTGATCTCAACTTCTTCAGTTCCCATAATACATCCGGCAACGTACCGGTTAAAAAGTTATTCTGAAGTCTTAATTCCTCGAGATTTAAAAGCTTACCTAATTCAGAAGGGATCTCACCAAATTTCTTACTTGAGGAAAGATCTAATTCTCTAGTATCTATCAGAGAATATTCTTGATCCCAGATAGTAATATAATGGTCTCCCTTTAATACGTTGCTGTATGATTCCAGTCCCCAGTGATCTTGCACTCCAACCTGGTAATAATAGACCGAGTCCATAGGTATGATAAATAATGTATCGGCCTTTACCAGTATATCCTTTATAGCTACTTTATTATTCATGTTATTCAGTCGAGATCTATAGATCCTATAAAAGGAAAAATCATGATCATGATTTTGCTTCCATCTTATTGTCAGCATATCGTCATATTCCACTGAAAGTAAGATTGGATCTTCTGGTGCCTTGGTCTCTAAAGTATGTGTGGATCTTTCACCTTCGCTAACGAGACCATCTTGGTCCGTAACCAGGATCCAGAACCAATTCTCGATCTTTGGATCAAAATCATCCAGGTCATATACCGTTCTTTCTACATCTGTGATCGTTGCTAACGTATCAATATTATCACTTTCACCGATCATCCTTAATAAAGTATACTTTTTGAAATCATTATCCTTGGATGTATCCCAATTAATGGTCATCTGATCCTTATTATATTCTACAGAAGATATTGCTATTACCTCTGGCGGTGTTGGAGGAACGACTACCACAGGTTCAGGCTCTGGTTCAGGTACGTATACTGCTACAGGTTCTGGTTCAGGCGGAGCTGGGGGTGTACCAGCACAGTCCCATAAAAAGATACCACCTGTAATAAAACAAATGTTAAGTGATCTATTGACGAGATCCATTCTCATTATTTTTTACATGTTCTTCCAGGGAAGATACCTTTAATTCAAGTTCAATTAATTGTATTCGCATAAGACCTAATTCTCTTAATTGTAACAAATTTAATATCAATAATATGAATATAGCTGTCCTTTGGCTATTAATAAGTGTTTTTAGCTGTTTGATCATGTTATATACGCTCTTTTAGGCGCGAATCTATATGCATTATACCCCATAAAAAAACCCCGCTTATAAACGGGGTTTTTTTATGAATTAAGTAATATAGTTTACTTTAACAATAGCATTTTACGTACCTGAGAGAATTTACCAGCTTGGATCATATACATATACATTCCTGCAGATACATCCTCACCATTCTGATTCGTTGCATCCCATACCACCACTCTTCTTCCTGGATCATGAGTACCTTGTACTAATGTCCGGACCATTCTTCCCTTTATATCAAAGATACGAATACTTACTAACGCTCTTTCTGGAAGGTCATAGCGTATGGTCGTGACAGGATTAAAAGGATTAGGATAATTCTGGTATAGTGCATATGAATCAGGAATGATCTCTTCATCAATAGCAAGTACAGCAGCCTCAACTATTTCTGAATATTCACTTACATTTCCTGAATGATCGATCGCAGATAATCGATAGAACTGTGGTTCATTGAGTATGTAATTTGGATCAAGATAAACAGTATCGGTCAATGTGAATGTTTCATGCTCTCCAAAATCTTCTGTTAATGACTTATCCAGATCAAAATACTGAAAATCATCAGCGCTGGATAGATCCCATGAAAGATGTATACCTTCATCCACGACCACGGCCTCTAGACCAGTCGGTGCTCCGGGAGCTAGATTATCCAATGAGTAACCACTCGATACATCTGATTCAAATGTACCGGCATTCATAAATGCAATGACCTTGAATTGTGTCATCCCATCATCTTCTCCACTAGAATCAACCACTGTGGATACTTCAAAAACATAGCTTTCATCTCCATCTGCTGTACCGGTTACTGTACTGACCCATAGCGTACTGTCTTCGACCTCATCTAACCTAAAGATCGTGTAGAACTGATTATTCTCATCAGCATGGTCAAAGAATGAACGTTGGAACTCAACGTATACTCTACCACCCTCATCTTCTGGAACATCATCGACCGCTGTTATCCTTGGTTGGAAATAACGTGATTCTAAATTAAAAGTATCACTAACGGTCGCACTACCATCATGAACCAATAATGGAAAATGATGGTTTCCTTCTTCAGGCGCATTACCTATTAACCTGCAAGGTTCACATTCAAGCGTGATCCAGTCAGGGTAATCAAACGAATCATCCAATGATATGGAAAGAGTATCCATATCTATATCATTGGCAAAGATAGGAATATCAAAATCCGAGCCAACCCCCACTAATGCAAATAGCTCCTCAAATTCTGGTGGATCATTGACCGGCAGAACTGTTAATTGAAACTCTTCTACATCCACTGCTCTACCCATATTGTCATTCACTAGAACTGTGATGGTCGCCATACCATGCCAATTAAAGTGTGAGTTTAGATGAAGTACAGTATCTATCATCTCTGCTGTAATATAATCATCAACTGAACTTGAAGCTTCAAATGATAGGTCCTCGCTATCAATGTCTGAAGCAGATACAACGATCGAAAGAGTTGAATCTTCATACATTGAGGTATCTGACAGACTTTCTAAGATCGGATCATCGTTAACAGGAAGAGTATTGATCACGATCAGAGCTGTATCAGAAAGCGGATCTGATTGCCCAGCTGTTGTACCATTGTCCATCAAAACATATTCCATACTATCTGGTCCAAAATAATCAGGATCAGGAATATAACTAAGTATTCCATCCGTACGATCCAGGTCAAAAGAACCGTGGTTGAATTCCGATAGTGTTAAATACATAAGAGTCTGTTCATCATGGGCACCATTCAAACTATCACCATCATCCGCAGGGACCGTTGTTAATAAAGAATCATCTTCATCAATATAATATATTTGATCATAGGCATTTGGAGGGTCATTCACCTCATTGACAGTGACGAAAAAAGATGCCGTATCAGATAATGAATTCTCAAGGGTCAATATAAGCTCAATGGTTGCATTTCCCGTCCAATCAGGTGCAGGCAATAATAATAGACTATCGTTTTCTACAGATGCATCTACTCCAGTCGTATCACTGGTCACAGAAAAATTATACTCATAGCCAGGATAATCTGCATCTAGGGCTAAGTAGAGTTCTGAATCTTCATTGAGCGATGTATCAGGCATAGCCTCTAATAAGACCTGGTCAAATACTGATAGGGATACGGGTATATTCACTTGTGACTCATCAGGATCATCACTATATATAACTAGATCTGCTAAATAACTTCCCGATTCTAGATCAGATGCATTAAAACTAACATCCAATGTATCTGAAGCACCAACCGGGATAACGCCTGAATTTTCTGATGTCGATACCCATGAAATAGAAGGACTATCAAGAGTAATAATAATCAGACCATGGCCAGAACCAATATCAGCTTCATTATCCTGATTGTCTCCTACATTATATGAACCACCGCCACCACCACCATCTGCATTCATAGAACCACCATGAGCTGCGCCAGCACCACCAGAATAACCACCACCGCCACCACCACCAAGCTTTGCACCAGCACCACCACCAAATCCACCATCTCCACCAGTTCCGTTAAAATAATCTGAACCTTCGCCACCTAAACCTGTTGTGTTCAAACTGGTTCCACCTTGTGACCCAGAACCACCTCCTGTAGCATTATTCCCATTTGTAAACCACCCTGCACCACCACTTCCAGCATACCAGGTCCCACCTGTACCACCATTACCATTAGACCCAGGTACTCCATTAGCAGTTATGTCACCATTGGCAATATTTCCTTCCATTTCAATTGTTGCGGGGTTTCCATTATTACCATTCTCTCCTGTTTCACCTATTCCAGCTCCTCCACCGCCACCACTAATAATGAATAGATCATTATTA
>CAYOJL010000120.1:0-5104 GCA_964404235.1 uncultured bacterium
GGCTATAACAAATCCGAAATCGCACCAACAGCGACCCCAATTGCCGCGTCTGCTCCATTTCGAATCCTTTCTAGCGAAGGCGCTGAGATTATGTTGAAAATCGCTCGGATGCTGCGGTCTCATGCTCGCAGGGCTGGTAATCGAATAGAAAATACAGTCCGGAGCGGCTGTTACCGATCTCGATGGCTCCGGGATCTCTGTTTAAGTCCTGAGGTCACTGAAGTCATGATTGATATATATGGTGTCGACGTTCTCCCACATAACATGCCAGTTCATCTTGGGCATATTAACTATCAACCCACTAACCCCAAGGAAGCGGTCGATAAATGGCACCATGACACTATCCCCTTGGATTACGTGATGATGGTCACCGACCCCACCAGGCTGCATGGTGGCCAGTTTGAGTATTTCCTTGGGACAAAAGAAGAGGCTGCCAATTTCACCGTCGAAGGTCGTAAACCTCCTTTGGACAGAGTTGTAACGCCAGACTTCCCTGGTCCAGGATATGCCATCGCACTACATGGCGACATGGTGGTGCATCGAGGTGCGCCACTTAACGAACAAGCAGAGCGAATTACTATGGTTAATGGCTATATCGCGGTTGATCGTTCTCGCGATGACCAAAGTCGAGCACGCGATCTTATCGGAATCGATGATCCTGCTGTGCTCTACACTGAATGGGCCAAACATGTGGCATGGCGCGCGCAAGGTAGATTAGAAACGATTATTGAGACGCTACAGTTCGACCAGAACAACGATGCTGTTGTCGCCCACCTTGAGGCCGCCATAGAGGACGTAGTGAAAGCAATTGACGATATGCGCGCTGGTCCGCGAGAAGCCGAACACTACGAACGCTGAAAACTTTTCAGTCGCCGGCTCCCCACCAGGTCGCACTCCGCTGACGTTTACCGCGGCCCACCATATTTTCGAGCCAAATTAGCAGATGTCGTGCCCAGGTTCCGGCGAGCCAGCGCCACAATCGATTGGACCACTTGCCAAAATCCCGGTTCCAGGGGCATACACGCAGACAGATGGCGCAATCACTGCGAAGATCAGCCCAGAAGCCGAAACACTTCTCCGCGTCAGAGGTCCACTTAACGACACCGCGAATAGCCGAGCGGTTCGGCTGTTCTTCGGTTGGTGGCCCATTGGGTAGTGCCTTGACCGGACAAGCATTGATGCAGCGCGTGCATGCATCGCAGAATGACCGAACGCCGAGCAACCGTGGTCCGTCGTGCGCCAACGGTAGATCAGTAAAGATTTTAGAAAATCGGACCCTGGGCCCAAACTCCGGCGTGATCACTAGCTGGTTGCGGGCGTATTCACCCAGCCCCGCCTGCAACGCGTAAGGAATCACCAGTGCAGTATCATTCATTGAACCCGCCGCTTGCCATCCGAGGTTGCGGATATATTGAGACAGGCGAGTGACCGTTGACACTTCCTCGGAATAGGCGTTCCCCGTTGCAGCCCCAGCAACGGCTGAGGGGTAGGTTGCGACCATGTCGATGTCCATTTGATGACCAAGTACAATTACGGAGGTCACCCCATCCGGTAACCCGGTTTCTCGCGCCTTAAAGGTTTTCGAGTCCACACGCGTTGCGTATGTCCAACGCGGGTCATAAGGCGCGATGCCGACGATCCCGGCACCAAACAGTTTCGCGACACGTTTGATCTCGGTCGCCATGGCGTCCGGATCGTCGACGCCAACTCGCGTCGTAGCTGGCTCGGCAGTCGGTTGCAACAGGGCATTGAAACCCTCCCTAATGCCTTCAGATTCACCCCGGCTCGAGAACTCATCGGACACAGCCCACGCTGCGTTGCGCAGCGCAAAATCTTTCTGGGTAAACCCGTCCGCCCGACGGGATACGGGCGCCACACGATAAGACTCGAAGAATTCCATCATCTCGGGACGACGAACATCGTCGTCCCAGAACGCGCGATTGAACATATCGTCACGCTGAGCGAAGCGACGAAATCGGTCGGTAGTCTGGATTCCGGCAGCACGGTCACCCTCAACCGGATTATCTTGGGATATGGTCATCAACTAATTATCGTTGTCTGTTTTCACGGCTTCAGAAAGTATAGTGTAATGTCTAAACAAACAACTTCTAATGTTTGACGTCACCCTGTTCGGGACAACACCTATGAATGCACACCCTATTTTCTATCCTGATCGCAATCATGGAGGAGGAACCAAGTGAAGTTTCAATATACGGAAGATTACAATGCGGGCGACGTATTTGACCTTGGGACATACAACGTTACACGAGAAGAGATCATAGAATTTTCCCGCAAGTACGATCCTTTCCCATTTCACGTCGACGACCAGGCGGCTCAAGCAACCGTTTTTGGAGGCATTATCTCCAGCGGTTGGCTGACAGCTCTGGTCTGGCTTCGATTAATGCATAAGACATTCCTATGTCACGAGACAACCTTAGGCTCGCCTGGGCATGAAGGAATGATCTGGACGACACCCGTGCGTCCTGGCGATCGATTGAGTGGATAGGTTGAAATTATGGAAAGCCGCGTGTCGACGAGCAAACCGGACTTGGGCTTTGTTCGCTACACCTCCAAATTAAGCAATCAAGAGGGTGAGGAAGTCTTCGTCACGACAAGTACTATGATTGTGAAACCACGCCCCAAACCAATGGAGGACAAATAAGGATTCGTTTAAAAAAGTACTCATGATGGCGTTCCCTCGCCTAGTTTACAAACCGACAACAGCTTCTAAGTGAACCCCGTCCGCAAGATGCTGTGCTCGCGTAGCATCGAATTTCTCCTTGACTCGCGGAGGCAACGCCACCTCTTTAGCAATCTCCGGCATTTTAGCTAAACGGTCGTACCAAGCTCCCAGTTTTGAGTGCAATCGGCCGATTGGGTATCCGGTAAGTATCAAGCGGTTAACAGAAATAAACCAAGCGATATCCAGCACACTAAACCCTTCGGCTAAAAGATAGTCTTGACCTGCAAGGGTATTATCGAGTTGCGCGAATATATCCCGAAACTTTGCGACAGCCGACTTGGCTGCTTCGTCAGTAATGCCTTCAGATGCATATTGCTCCCAAAAATCAATTTCAACGCCAGCATGCTGATCCGGTTCACCCCTCACTGTTCCAGAACCCGCTGTGGCATAAACTTTGAGATCCTCTGGTGACTTAGGATTGTGAGGTGGATTAAAAACAAACCGGAAACTCAATGCCCTAAGATCGAGATGAAGATCGTCTTCATGCTTTAACAACTCAGAAACATTATTTTCTAACCCCTCCGGTATTAGTCGCGGTTCGGGAAAAACACTTTCAAGGTATGTGATGATGTCATTACTTTCTATGTGGACGTCACCATCGTGAACCAGTACCGGCACCAAACCGCGTGGATTAATACCCAGAAAATGGTCGGTCAGGTTCTGGTTGGCCATTAAATCTATGAGATGAGGCTCCCACTCGATGTCCTTTAGATTGAGAAAAATTCGAAGCTTCTGTGAGCAAGATGAAAACGAAAAATGGAAAACGTGTAATCCTTTCCAATCGAGAACTTCCCGCGTCTTGATGTCTTCATTCGCTAGCTTCACCATTATTGCTCTCCCCGCCAAACGCTCGATAGAGCCATCTTATACCGCTATCTTGTTCCTGTTACAAATAATCAATGTACTCATTGTTATCTTCATCCAAGGGTAGCGAAACGCAGCCTTCACGGATAATTAGAGCTTAGTATAAAGATTGCGTTAGGTACCACCAGCAATTCTTCTAATTGATCCCGCCGTTAGTCCACGATTTTCTGATATTGCGACGTTTATGCGAACCCGTCGACATGATATCTCCCCGCAAGTGGACATAGGTTTAGTAGGGGTACCTTTTGATCTGGGTGTGAACCATCGCACCGGCGCGCGACATGGTCCATCGGGTGTACGCGACGGTTCTCGTGTCATTCGCCGTGTTCATCCCAGTAGCGGTATAGCTCCGTTTGAAATATGCAATGTGGCGGATTTAGGAGATGCACCCATTAATCCAAAGAGCAAAGATATTTCTATAGCGCAGATACAGAAATTCTTCGAACAGCTGGTTGAAAACGAAATCGTGCCGATTGCTTGTGGAGGCGACCACACGATCCCTCTGCCTATTTTGAGAGCAATCGCTAAGAATAATCCGGTTGGTGTGTTACACTTTGATGCCCGCGCCGATACTTTAGATGAGTTAGTAGGCGATCGAATTAACCATGCAACATTTCTTCGCCGAGGTTATGAAGAAGGATTGGTTGATCCAAAAAGGGTGATTCAAATTGGCCTACGTGGCAGTCGCTTTGCGCCGGACGATATTCAGTTCGGTTACGATGTTGGATTTTCCATAATCACCATGGACGAATACGAAGAGATGGGACGTACCGAAGTGATTCGAAAGATCGCCCACGTGTTAGGCGATGGGCCGAGTTATATCTCTTTGGATATTGACGGTTTGGATCCAGCATTCTTGCCGGGCACAGGTGTGCCTGAAATTGGTGGCATCACGCCAAGAGATGCTCAAGTTATTATCCGCTCTTTGCAAGGACGGGAAATAATCGGCGCCGATATTTCGGAAGTTTCCCCGCTGCATGCCCCCACCGGCATTACCAGTATCACGGATGCAAATTTGATGTTTGAAATATTGTGCATCATTGCTGACAACATTAACGATCAACGATAAATGAAAAGAAGCGCCATTAACCTCCCTATAAAAATTGGAAAACCGCGTTAATTTCTCCAACGAAACTAAAAACATTAAGCGGGTTCTCTATGATTGGGAATTTGTACGGTGAACTCGACAATCAGAATCGGAATTGTTGGTGCCGGCGAGATGGGACAACGGCACGCAAAGTTGGTGGCAGATTCAAACATTGCAGTCATGGCAGGATTTGCGGACCCCGACGAGAGTGCTTCTCTTAATCCGGGCTTCGCGCAAGTCAGACACTATCTGGATCACTTAAAACTAATAGAATCGGAAACTCCCGATGGGATCATCATATCCACACAAAATACACAACACGTTACAGATGCAATAAATTGACTCACTGCTGGAATCCCTGTTCTGTTGGAAAAACCCGTCGCGGACAGTGTATAGATCGGACGCACTCT
>CAYOJL010000121.1:0-4955 GCA_964404235.1 uncultured bacterium
AAAAACCACCGCAAAAGATTTTCTTGAACATACAATATTGCCTTATTTTAAACCAGAATATCTAATTGTAGGATATGATCATCATTTTGGTAATAAAAGAGAGGGAGGCCCAAAATTTCTTGATCAATTTTGCTCTAAAAGAAGGATTGGACTTGAAATTATAGAGCCAGTATCTGATGATGGGCATCATATATCTAGTACACGCATTAGGCAATTAATTAATGATGGTTTTGTAAGAAGAGCTAATTTTGAATTAGGATCGGTATTTGGTTTTGAAGGAAAAGTTGTAAAAGGAGCTGGTAGAGGTAAAGATTTAACATTTCCTACCGCAAATGTAATTCCTTTGGAAAAAAACCAACTTATGCCTAAAAAGGGGGTATATTTTATACGTGGAAGGATTATTGGACTTCAGGCGTTTGGAATGTGTAACTTCGGAGTAAGACCTACCTTCGACGAGCAAGAACTAATAATGGAAATTCACTTTTTTCATGATAAATTAGGTAATCTGTACGGGCAAGAAATAAGAGTAGAGTTTTTAGAAAGAATTCGGGACGAAAAGAAATTTCCTTCCTCAGAAATATTAATAAAACAATTAGAAATAGATAAACGAAAATGCCTTGAATTGCAGGGTAAGTACGAATAGGAGAACGAAGAATGCCTATCAGTAAAGAAGATAAACAAAAATATATTGATCAATTTGGAAATGATAAAAATGATACTGGATCATCTGAAGTTCAGATTGCGATCCTTACTCATCGTATCAGAGAATTAACAGAACATTCAAAAGAACATAAAAAAGATCATCATACTAGAAGAGGATTAGTGCAATTGGTTTCTAAAAGGAAGAAATTGTTAAAGTATCTAATTCGGTCTAATCCTGAGTCTTATGTGAAATTAATAAAAGAGTTATCCATTAGAGGATAAACTAAGATAACTCATAAAAAGAAGAAGAATAAAGAAAATGCAAATTAAAGAAAGAGAGATCGCTGGAAAAAATATGCGATTAGAAACGGGAAGGATTGCCCGTCAAAGTAATGGTTCAGTCTTGGTTACGCTAGGAGAGACAACAGTTCTTGCCACAGTTAATGCAGCAAAAGAACCGAGAGAAGATATAGATTTTTTCCCATTACAAGTTGAGTATAGAGAAAAACATTATGCAGGTGGGAAAATACCTGGTGGGTTTTTCAAACGAGAGGCAAGACCCGCTGAACATGAAGTATTAACAAGTAGGGTAACAGATAGACCTATCAGACCCTTATTCCCAAAGGGTTTTAAAAATGAGGTTCAGGTCATGATCACGGTTCTACAAAGTGATGGTGAAAATATGGCAGATGTATTAGCTGGCGTTGGTGCTTCTGCTGCATTGATGTTATCATCTATACCTTGGAATGGCCCAATCGCAACAGTACGTGTTGGTCGAGTCAATGAAAGTTTTATTATGAACCCAACTCGTTCAGAAATAGAACAATCTGATATGGAGATGGTTGTATCCGGAAACAGTGAGACCGTAGTGATGGTTGAGGGAGAAGCTGATTCTGTTTCAGAAGCAGAAATGCTTGAAGCGTTAAAAACTGCACATGATACTATAAAAGAAATAATTGAATTACAGAATGATCTTATTGCATTATGTGATGTTCAAAAGGATGATGTTGTTATACCTCAGCCGGATGAAAAATTAGTATCAACTGTAGAGGATAAGATTGGTGCACAGGTAGATGATATAGTAAATATTGCTGATAAAAAAGAGCGTTCAGATGCTAAAGATAATATGGTCACCAATATTCTCGAATCCATGGAAAATGATTTTCCAGAGGAAGAGAAAAATATAAGATCTTTAATAGATGAACGTTTTAAACATGCCTTCCGTGAGCAGGTACTAGCAACAGGTACTAGGAGCGATGGTAGATCCACGACTGATATAAGAGAAATCACAGTGGAACCTGATATTTTGCCAAGAACCCATGGTTCAGCCCTCTTCACTAGGGGCGAGACCCAAGCTTTGGTCGTTACTACTCTAGGATCAAAAAGAGATGAGATGATAGTTGATAGTATGGATGAAGATTTCAAGAAAGCTTATTATATGCATTATAATTTTCCACCATACTGTGTTGGAGAAGTAGGGAGAATTGGATTTACAAGTAGGAGAGAAATCGGGCATGGGAATCTAGCTCAGAGAGCCATAAAGCCTGTATTACCTGATTACGATGATTTTCCATATACAATGCGAATCGTATCAGAAATTATGGAGTCTAATGGCTCATCTTCAATGGCATCAGTTTGTGGAGGAAGTCTTGCACTTATGAGTGCTGGTGCTCCACTTAAAACTCATGTCGCTGGAATCGCTATGGGGCTTATTACCGATGGTAAACGCCATGCAATATTGAGTGATATACTAGGGATGGAAGACCATTTAGGTGATATGGACTTTAAAATTGCTGGTACAAGCGATGGAATTACAGCTATACAATTAGACCTCAAGATAGAAGGTTTATCATTTGAAATCATGGAAAAAGCACTTCAACAAGCAAAAGAAGGTAGAATGCACATTCTTGATAAAATGAATGAAGTTCTATCAGAACCAAATGAAATATCTCCTTATGCACCGCGAATAATGTCTATTTCAATTAATCCTGAAAAAATTGGAGCACTTATTGGACCAGGAGGAAAAAACATTAAAAAGATTATTGAAGATACTGAATGTGAGGTGAATGTTGATGATGATGGACTTGTGACAATTGCTGGTATGAATACAGAAAAATGTAATGAAGCTCTTGAATTGGTAAAGGCTATTACTTTTGAACCAGAGGTAGGGATGGAATTTGATGCAACTGTTACAAGAATTATGTCTTTCGGTGCGTTTGTTGAATTTGCGCCAGGTAGAGAAGGAATGGTCCACATTTCTGAATTAGAATGGCATAGAGTAGAGAAAGTTGAAGATGTTTTAAAATCTGGCGATCCAGTACGTGTCAAGCTTATTAAAGTAGATGACCAAGGAAGACTTGATTTTAGTCGTAAAGCTTTATTAGAAAAGCCTGAAGGTTATGTTGAAAGACCTAAACGTCCAAGGCGTGATGGCGGACGTGGAGGTAAAAAACCATTTAAGAAAAGACGATTTTAGTAGCAAAATCTCTATCTTATTTAAAGAACGGTGAATATACTATTATGATGTATTTTCACCGTTTTTTTTGTTAAAATAATAAAAATTGAAGATTCCTAAACTATCTCAGCATTATAAAGATCGCTTGCCTTCGGCTATAAGGCATGCACAAATAGAGTATTCTAATAGGAAAGATAAAAATTCTGTAGAAGTAATAAACTTGGCAATAGGAAATATATCATTACCTATGCATCCTGCAATGCATAAAAGGATGAAGGAAATTGGAAAAACAAGGTTCACTGATGGAGTTGTAGGATATACCTCTACTGTAGGTAATAAAGAAACAAGAGATTCTTTTTTGAATATATTGGAAGCAGAGGGTATAGACACATCTAATATATTTCCAAACATCACAGATGGCGGATCTTCTGCAATGGAGTTAATGATGTTAGGAGTGTGTGGACCTGCGTCAGATAGACCTATTATGCTTTTAGATCCTGCATATACTAATTATCTAGAGTTTGCTAAAAGACTTGCTATTGATGTTATTACTGTTCCAAGAAGAATTAATGAAGATGGTTCTTTTGCTAAAATTGATCTTGAAGAAATTAGATTAAATATAAAACGTTATAAACCTAAAGCACTTATAGTTATTCCTTACGATAATCCAACTGGACAATTCTTAACACAAGAGATTTTGATTGAACTTGCTAAAATCTGTGTTCAAAATGGTCTATGGTTAGTAAGCGATGAAGCTTATAGGCCACTGTTCTATAAAAATAATAATCAATCAAGTATATGGCTGATAAAAGAACATATGGTACCAGGAATATCTGGAGTTAGGATTAGTATTGAATCTTCATCAAAAGTATGGAACGCTTGCGGGCTAAGAATAGGAGCGCTATTAACTGATAATGAAGAATTTCATGTAAAAGTTATATCGGAGTATACCGCAAATTTATGTGCTAATGCTATTGGTCAAGATATCTTTGGAGCATTAGCTCATGAATCTCATAAAAATATTCAAAAGTGGTATAAGAATCAGAGGTCATACTATCAATCTATTTTGGTTAATCTAAAAAATGAATTTAAAAAAGAGCTTCCAGGTTTAATTGTATCTGAACCAGAAGCAGCAATATATTGTATAATCGATTTTAAAAATATAGTCGATTCAAAATTTGATTCAATAGAATTTGTTAATTACTGCGCAAAAAAAGGAAAAGTTATAATTAAGGACAATTCTTATACACTATTATTAGCTCCAATGAATGGATTTTATTCAAATTCGGAATTAGGTAAGTCTCAATTGAGAATTGCAATTGTCGAATCAGCAGAAAAGATGAATCTAGCTCCTAAAATTTTATCTATCCTTTTTAATAATTTTTATAAATAACTATTCAATACATTTATATTGTACACTAATAAAGCTTTCTTTATATTAAAGTATAACTTTAAGTAATCTTTATTATGCCAAAAATAAAACCAAATGTAAAAAAACTATATTATTCAATTGGTGAGGTTAGTGAATTGACTAAGCTTAAAGCTTATGTTTTAAGATATTGGGAAACAGAATTCTCACAATTGAAACCACCAAAGAATCGGGCTGGTAATCGTACCTACCGTCAAAAAGATATTGATCTTTTATTAAACATAAAGGATCTTCTTTATAATAAAAAATATACTATAGATGGTGCCCGTTCAGTTTTAAAAGGTGAGAATATTAAAGGAAGCGTGATAGGGTCAAATTCCATCACTGAAAAACAAAGATTAATAGTTAAAAAAATTCGTGATGATTTGGAAAATATTCTATCTATTATTTCAGAATAATATATCGGAGCGTGGCGCAGCCCGGTAGCGC
>CAYOJL010000122.1:0-4682 GCA_964404235.1 uncultured bacterium
TAGGTCAAGCTATTAAATATGTTGATATGTCCACCTGTAGTCCTCCAATAAATTCATCACTAGGCTTTCATTTACTTTGGGTTGAGGGGGTTAAAAAAGGGGGGAGGCCCAACCTTAACGACCATTGGCCCGACATAGAGGCGTTTGCTCTTAACAAAAAAAAGATGGATTGGTATGATGACTGGATTACCTCAGCTAAGGAAAACTTTTATGTAGAAATCTTAGGATATTAGTGTTTTCCCCGGGTTTTTACACCTAATAAAAAAACAAAATGTTTTTTAAATATGTTATATGTTTTCTTAACAATCACTAGGTTTTCCACAGTTTTATCCACTTTTCCACATAAAGTATAACATTAGTTTATATATACAATCATATATATATCTGTATTAGTAATAAGCTTTAATAATAGTTTTAAAGATATTAACAGTCTATATAAAAAATAAATCTTTTATATACATATAATTTTATAGTTATAAGTGGAATAAATGAATAATGATAAATAAATTTATATACATACCATTTTCTATTAATCCAAGCCCTTCTACTTTTTAATAATTAAAACAGGTTTTTAAAATGAAAAACATATCATATTCTTTACTTCTTTTTGTTATTGTTGGTTGTTCTAAAAAAGAGTTAATAGAGCTGCCAATAACAACCTCATCAGAAAAAGCCCTTAAATACTATAAAAAAGCACAAGACTATTATTTAACCACTGATTTCCCCGAGGGTTGGGCAATGTTAGACAGTGCCCTCGCTCTTGATCCAAATTTTGCTTTAGCCAGTCTTTGGAGGTGGCATCCCGACCCAAGTATTAGAATAAAAAACAGAAAAAAAGCTTATTCACTGATTGATAATGTTTCGGTTCCCGAGAAATACATTCTTAAATCAGAACAATTTCAAGACCTTGGGAACCTGGACAGCGCTCTTCATTACATTGAAAAATTAGTTAAAGATTACCCCAATTCATATCAGGCACACAATGAATTAGGATTAATTTATGGTCAAAGAAATGAGTTTGGTCTTTCTGAAAAAGCATTTAAAAAAGCAATAGATATAAATCCAAATAATTATAAAGCATATACATACCTCTTTGGTCAACACGTGGCATATGGATATTATTATCTTCTACCGACAGAAGAAAGAGATATTCAAAAAGGACTAGAATACGCAGAAAAATTAATAAAAATGAAACCAAAAAGAGCACACGGATACCATGCAAAAGCAAATTGTTATAGACAAGTTGGGGATTTTGAAAAAGCAATTCCACTTTATGATAAGTCTGTAGAGTTAAGCAAGGGTACAACAAGCGAAGCTGCTGAAAATTACGTTTCAGGGCACAATATAATGTTTGCTGGGGATTTTGATGCAGCTAGAAAACGATATAGAGAAGCAATAAAAGTTGTTAAAGAATTTCAAACAGAAAAAGCAATAAGGCAGTTCATCACTATTTCTTATTTGTTCCAAAGAAACTTTGAAGGTGCGCTAGACAACCTTTATTCCATGAAAGAAATATTTGAATCTAAAACAGACCTAGAGGAGTCATATTTGCTTTGGGAGCTTAGGGAGATAGAAAGGCTAAAGTTTATATGTTATGCTCACAACCAAATGGAAAAAGAAGCAGAAAGGTCTCTTAATGAAGCCATCGGTTTAAACGAAAAGATTGTAACTATGAGAAAAGACGAAAACAGCAAAAAGAACCACAGGGTGTTTAAAATATACAACAAAGCCTGGAACGACATATTATTTGGAAACTACCAAGCCGCTAAAAAAAGACTTGAAGAGCTGGAAAAACTAGCAGGAACCTATCAAAGCCCAACAGCCTTTGATGGGTATTATGGATTGATGGGCATGCTTCAGCTAATGGAGGGAAACCCAGAAAAGTCTGAAAAAATGTTTAGAAAAGGTGATGAAAGAGAGGTGTACTTTAATTATTTCAAAGCCCTTGCTTTAAAAGCAAACGGAAAGAAAGAAGAGGCAAAAGAGGTTTTGGGATCCATTGCTAGCGAAAATTTTAGCTATTTAGAGCTTTCTCTTGTAAAGGGGCTCGCCCAGGTCCAGTTAAACAATATATAAAGAAGAAGAGCTGTTGACCACATCGCAAAAATACATATTTTTCTTTTTATTTCTATTTTTTTTTGGTGCTTTAAAATCAGAAGATTTTAAAATTAAAGAAATTGAGGGCCTAACATCCAATAGGGTGTTTTCTGTTGCAAGAGACAGCACCGGCTATCTCTGGCTTGGCACCGATGAAGGCGTTAATAAGTTTGATGGTATAAAAAACACAAAATATAAATCAAACATTTTTGACAACACAACCCTTTCAAGCAACAGAATATGGAAAATTTTTGTTGATGAACAAAACAGAGTGTGGGTTATAAACGATAGAGGAATAGACCTCTATAATCGCTCCAAAAACAACTTTAAAAGGTTTTATACAAAGTCTCGACCCCTACACCTTTTGAACGAAAAAGATAGAATTTTTTTAACAACTCGCCAAAATGGTCTTTTTATTATTCAAAAAGAGACAGAAGAACAAACAAACTTCTCTTTCGACCCCCTAGACCCCCTTTCAATTTCTTCTTCAAGGTTTAGCGAAAAACAAACGACCCCGGCCGTTAGGGTTTTTGAAAGTCTTTGGCTTGGCACAACAAACGGACTAAATAAAATAAACCTTCAAACACAGAGCGCAACAAGATACTATAAAGAAAAAGAAGAGGCCGTAGAAACAGATACCATACTTGCTATACACCAAACCGAAAGAGGCCTTCTTGTTGGAACCTCAGAGGGTCTTGTTCTTTATGATGAAAAACAAAAAGAAACGAAAAAAATAGCCAGCGGTAGTGTAAACAATATTGTACAAATAAAAGAAATAGACGGCGTGGCCATTCTTGGCAAAAATAGAACGCTGATTTTAGGTAGGAACCTGGAGGTGGAACACGTGGTGTCACACAAGAACCCAAAGCACGAAATCAATGCTCTTGATTTTGGTCAATACTTGCTTTGGTCTAAGGGAAGCCAAGAAACAGTTGTTGTTTCTGTTGGTCAAGGCTCACCTGGGGGTCTTTTTTCAAAGGTTGGTCTTCTTGATATTGTTCCAGAAGATATTTTGGTTGATACAGAATCGAATATTTGGGTTGCAACAAACGAGGGACTATTTAGCGCCTCAAGCATAGAAAAACCAACCACCTTCATGCCAATCGCAGATATAAAAACAACAACCCCGTTTAGCCAGTCCAAAGATAGCCACACGCTGCTGATTAAAAATGTTTTGTATAAAACTGGACCAAGTAGCCTTACAAAACTATACGAAATTCAACCCCCGGCAAGCAACACCAAGCCAGCGGGTTTATATGTTTCTAATAACAAAACATACCTTTATGACAACAACATTTATCTATTGGAAAAGAACAGAACGACTAGACTTGGTGGCTACGGAGGAGCAATAAATATAATAGCGGCAAATGAAAAGCTTATTTTGGCATCAATAAAAAACAGCGGGCTAATGTCCATTGATTTAACAAACAAAAAAACACACGACTATAGAACCAATAGACTTGTTGCCAAAAACCTACCGTCGGGGGCATCTTCTATTTTATTGTCGGGCAACACGGCTTGGGTGGGGAGCGAAGAATCAGGGCTTTATGAGGTCGATGTCTCAAACCTGGAAAGACCAAGGCTAATCGAACACCACACCTACAAAAGCGAAGACAAAACATCTTTTGCTTCGAGCTCTGTTTCTTGTCTTTACAACCACAAAGAGCGACTATATATTGGCACAAACGGGGATGGGATGTTTATGTATAAAGGAGGAGGTGTGTTTAATAGGGTTTCATATGTTGATGGTTTACCAAGTAATAATATAATTTCTATTAGGGCGTCCTCAGACACCTCGCTATGGGTTTTATCGAAAGGGGGGCTGTCGCTTGTTGGTACAAACAGATTGGATATAAAAAACATACATAAAGAAGAGGGCCTTGAAGACTTTCTAACAAACCAACACTCCCTATCCTCTACAGAAAATGGAAATGCGCTTGTTGTCGGGCCTGGTGGATATTATCATATTGACAAAAACCTTATATATATTAACGAACACGAACCAATGATAGAAATAGAGTCTATAACCCTAATAGATAGAAACAATAAAATGTATAGTGCGCCCGCTGACAACATTCGGGTGACCCACAAAACACCAACAATAAATATTCGTTATGCCTCCCCATCTTTTTATAAGGCAGACCAAACCTCGTACTCTTATTTTATTGAGGGGTATAACAATTCGTGGATCAACAACGGCTCCCGTCGATATATAGAACTACAGGGCCTTGAGCCTGGGCAATATATCACAAATATAAGGTCATACAATAGCGATGGGTATGAAAGCAAAAACACCGCGCAGGTTGGTTTTCAAGTTGTGCCCCCCTGGTGGAAAACGTGGTGGGCTTATATTCTCTATGTTTCTACTGTTTTGTTTTTATTTGCATTTTATGTTAGATATCAAAAAAGAGCGCAAGCTAAGGCCACCGAAGAAAAAAGAAAAGAAGAAGAGCTTGAAGAGGCCAGGCAGTTTCAGCTTGACATGCTACCTAAAGAAACCCCAGATGATTTGGGCTTAGAGATTTCTGCCACAATAGAAACCGCCTCTGAGGTTGGTGGGGATTACTATGACTATTTTCCACAAA
>CAYOJL010000123.1:0-4674 GCA_964404235.1 uncultured bacterium
TGCGCATTCAGGCTTCGCCATCTTCGGGGCGGGGTCTTCAGATCAGCGGTCAGCCGACCCTCGGCAGTCTGGAGCTTCTGGTCGACACGTCCCTGTCGGTGGCCAACCAGTTCAGTGTTGATGAAGGAATACTGGTTGACGGGGTGACACTGATTCTCGAGGATGACGGCACCTTCGCGAGCAGCATGGAACTGGACAACGGCACACTGGTGGTTACGGGAGAGCCGGTGCTTTCGGGTCAATTGAGCCAGTCGGGTGCTTCGAGTATCCGTCTTCTGGAAGGTGCGCTTCTCACCACGAACCAGTCGGTTGGTCTTGGTTCATCGGTCCTGTCCCTGGAGGGTCCCGGGACCTTTGCCAACGTCAAGCCTTTCGTTTTGGATCAGTCCGGAGTGGGTCTGGATCTTTCGGACAACGTCAGTATCAGTGGTTCGGTCGAGCTGGGTTCCGGAGCATTCCGAGTCAGTGGAGACGCCACTCTTTCGGGTAGCCTGAGCCTTGACAATGATGGCATTTTGGAGGTTGAAGACAACCGGACGCTGACCTACAGCGGTCCCTCGCTGAGCATTGGTTCACGGAGCCTGATCCTGACCGGTGGCGGCAGTCTGCTCAACACCGAGCCGGTGAGTCTGGACGAGCCCGAAAGCCTTCTGAGTTTTGATGGGATTTCACAAACCGGTCCGGTGCTCGTGAGCGATGATACCCAGTCCGGTCGTGGTCTGAAGGTTCTTCAGTCGGTACAGGTTTCATCACTGAGCATCGACAACGAATCGGAGACGACGCTTCTGCTTTCGGACAGTCTTTCCGGAGCGCTTTCGCTGGCCTCCCAATCCATTCTGGTAGTATCGGGAAGCGGTCCGCTTGCTTCCTCTGTCGATCTGGCCGGCGGCAGTCTGCGTTTTCTGGAGGATCTTGAAGTCAAGGGTCCTGTTTCGCTGAGTTCGGACTCGGTGCTTGAGGTGGGACAGAACCGGACGCTGAGGCAGACCCATTCGGGTGGTCTGCTCCTGGGCGCCTACGGTCTGACGCTTGTCGGCGGCGGCCGGTTTGAGAGCTCCGGAGCGATCCGGCTCAATGACAGCCAGAGTCGTCTGGTGCTTTCCGGAATCACTCTCGACAACGTGAGCACAACGTCCGTTTCCCAGGGTGTCTCCGTTGACAACGCTTCAGGCATTGAAACCCTGAGCGTTCTTCATCGAACTCCACTTTCCATCGAACAGGACGCGACCCTGGCAGGTCACATCGAGCTGGCAGGTGGCGGGATTCTGGAACTGACCGGTCCGGGAGAAGTACTCTCGACACTCGGCTTCTCCGGTGGTGTTCTCAGGGCTGAAGAGTCGATGAGCTGGACGGGCAGCTGGAGCCAGAGTGACAATGCAAGTGTTGAGATTCTCGAAGGCGAGACGCTGAGCTACGGTGACGGGGATCTTCAGTTAGGTATTCACGCGATGGAGATCAAGGGTGCGGGGGATCTTCAGATCATCGACAATCAGTCTGCACTGGTTCTCGATCATCCCCAAAGTCTTCTGGATCTCTCCGGTACGGGACGGGCGGGCCGTGTGCGCATTCAGGCTTCGCCATCTTCGGGGCGGGGTCTTCAGATCAGCGGTCAGCCAAGGCTCTCGAAATTAACTCTGGAGGCGGACACGGTACTCCATCTCGGGAACCAGTTGAGCGTTGATGAGGTTGTCGAGGTTCGAAGCATTGAACTTACCCTCAATGCTTCGGGTACGCTGGATGCCGGACTGCGGCTAGACGATGCGACACTGAGGGTCAGCGGCCAGCCCACTCTGGCGGGTCAGCTCACTTCATTGGGGGAATCGATTTTTCGCCTCGATCAGCAGGCGGTGTTGAACATCGAGCAAGCCTTTGCACTCGGTGCAGAGACCCTGAGGATCGAGGGGCCGGGCAAACTGAACAATGCGCAGGCGTTTACGCTGGATGATCCCTCTTCGCTCTTGTCTGTTGAAGGCTCGCTGGAGGTCCAGGGAGATCTGGCCCTTTCCGGTGGAACGCTGGAGGTGAAGGGAGCCGCATTCCTTTCCGGAGCGCTCAGTCTGAATGACAACAGCACGATCTCGGTTGATGACAACGTCAGTCTGTCATACTCCGGTCCTTCGCTGAACTTGGGTGCGAAGGGTTTGAGGCTGACTGGTGGTGGAGAGCTTGACAGTGTCAATCCGATTCTTCTGGATGATTCTTCGAGTGGTCTCTGGCTGGATGGCATCGGCAATGTGAGCGCGGTTCAGGTGAATGAGGATGCCGAAGGCGGAGGGATTCGTGTTTCGGTGTCGGCGGAAGTGGCCGAACTGGAATTCAACGCAGCAGGCGGGATTCTGATCGACGGCAACGCGGCTCTTTCTGGCACCGTCAGTTTGAATACGGATTCGGAGTTGACCCCGTCGGGTGCGGGAGTTTTGGCCGCAGACGTGATTCTTTCGGGAGGGAGTTTAAAGATTGCCGACAAGCGGAGCCTTTCGGGTAATCTGGATTTGACTGCCGATTCCTCTCTCGAAATTTCTGGAGAGTTGACGCTGGTGCAGTCTGGTGGTCTAGGTGTTGGCCCCTATGCTCTGAGTCTTTTCGGCGGAGGATCGCTGATGGTCGCCGATGGGCTTCGGCTGGATGATGCACAGAGTGAGTTGGTGCTTTCCGGAATCACACTGGATAACGTATCCACAGCGTCGGTTTCGAAGGGATTGCGTATCGAAGGCACATCGACTGTGGGTTCGCTGTCGGTTTTTCATGAGATGCCTCTTGCAGTAGCTGAAGGGGAGGTTCTTTCGGGGCATGTGGATCTGCTTTCGCTCGGGAATGACAACAGTACATTAAAGTTAACCGGTAAGGGTACGATATCCTCGTCGATGAGTTTTTCGGGAGGAATTCTGGATGTTGACGAGTCGCTGAGCTGGACGGGCAGCTGGAGCCAGGAAGCGGATGGAGTCATCGACATTGCCGACGGCAAGACGTTGAGTTATGAGGATGGGGATCTTCAGTTGGGAGTTCATGCACTGAGTCTGAGTGGAGCGGGGACGCTTACGTTTACCGACAGTGAATCCGCACTGGTTCTCGATCATCCCCAAAGTCTTCTGGATCTCTCCGGTACGGGACGGGCGGGCCGTGTGCGCATTCAGGCTTCGCCATCTTCGGGGCGGGGTCTTCAGATCAGCGGTCAGCCGACCCTCGGCAGTCTGGAGCTTCTGGTCGACACGTCCCTGTCGGTGGCCAACCAGTTCAGTGTTGATGAAGGAATACTGGTTGACGGGGTGACACTGATTCTCGAGGATGACGGCACCTTCGCGAGCAGCATGGAACTGGACAACGGCACACTGGTGGTTACGGGAGAGCCGGTGCTTTCGGGTCAATTGAGCCAGTCGGGTGCTTCGAGTATCCGTCTTCTGGAAGGTGCGCTTCTCACCACGAACCAGTCGGTTGGTCTTGGTTCATCGGTCCTGTCCCTGGAGGGTCCCGGGACCTTTGCCAACGTCAAGCCTTTCGTTTTGGATCAGTCCGGAGTGGGTCTGGATCTTTCGGACAACGTCAGTATCAGTGGTTCGGTCGAGCTGGGTTCCGGAGCATTCCGAGTCAGTGGAGACGCCACTCTTTCGGGTAGCCTGAGCCTTGACAATGATGGCATTTTGGAGGTTGAAGACAACCGGACGCTGACCTACAGCGGTCCCTCGCTGAGCATTGGTTCACGGAGCCTGATCCTGACCGGTGGCGGCAGTCTGCTCAACACCGAGCCGGTGAGTCTGGACGAGCCCGAAAGCCTTCTGAGTTTTGATGGGATTTCACAAACCGGTCCGGTGCTCGTGAGCGATGATACCCAGTCCGGTCGTGGTCTGAAGGTTCTTCAGTCGGTACAGGTTTCATCACTGAGCATCGACAACGAATCGGAGACGACGCTTCTGCTTTCGGACAGTCTTTCCGGAGCGCTTTCGCTGGCCTCCCAATCCATTCTGGTAGTATCGGGAAGCGGTCCGCTTGCTTCCTCTGTCGATCTGGCCGGCGGCAGTCTGCGTTTTCTGGAGGATCTTGAAGTCAAGGGTCCTGTTTCGCTGAGTTCGGACTCGGTGCTTGAGGTGGGACAGAACCGGACGCTGAGGCAGACCCATTCGGGTGGTCTGCTCCTGGGCGCCTACGGTCTGACGCTTGTCGGCGGCGGCCGGTTTGAGAGCTCCGGAGCGATCCGGCTCAATGACAGCCAGAGTCGTCTGGTGCTTTCCGGAATCACTCTCGACAACGTGAGCACAACGTCCGTTTCCCAGGGTGTCTCCGTTGACAACGCTTCAGGCATTGAAACCCTGAGCGTTCTTCATCGAACTCCACTTTCCATCGAACAGGACGCGACCCTGGCAGGTCACATCGAGCTGGCAGGTGGCGGGATTCTGGAACTGACCGGTCCGGGAGAAGTACTCTCGACACTCGGCTTCTCCGGTGGTGTTCTCAGGGCTGAAGAGTCGATGAGCTGGACGGGCAGCTGGAGCCAGAGTGACAATGCAAGTGTTGAGATTCTCGAAGGCGAGACGCTGAGCTACGGTGACGGGGATCTTCAGTTAGGTATTCACGCGATGGAGATCAAGGGTGCGGGGGATCTTCAGATCATCGACAATCAGTCTGCACTGGTTCTCGATCATCCCCAAAGTCTTCTGGATCTCTCCGGTACGGGACGGG
>CAYOJL010000124.1:0-4582 GCA_964404235.1 uncultured bacterium
CATAATGGAGAGTTATCATCAGGTACTTATGATATTACATGGTATGGTACAGACTCTAATGGTAATAAAGTTCCAAGTGGGGTTTATTTCTATGAGGTACGTTCTGATGATAGAATTCAGAAAGGAAAAATGTTACTGTTAAAATAACATTACATCATAAAATACAATTAAACATACTTATAACAAACAGCCTCGTTTCACGGGGCTGTTTGTTATTGTGAGCTGATATTGAGAATATATTATCCATTAATTATCATAACTATTTCTATGCTATTTGCCCAAAAGGGTGAGATATCAGGAAAGGTCACTGATTCTACTAATGATTCTCCTTTGATCGGTGCAAATGTAGTGATCGAAGGAACGGATCAAGGTGCAGCCACGGATGCTGATGGTCGTTATATGATCAAACAATTAGACCCTGGCACCTATACGATCATGGTCTCTTATATTGGTTATCAAAGTTACAAAGAGGATATTACTTTGGATGGTGCTCAGGAGATATCGAAGGATCTGGCACTCCGGCCAGAGGCAATCGAAATGGAGACATATGTGGTCACCGCATCTAGGCGCAGAGAGCGTGTCGAGGATGCCCCGGCAGCTATTTCAGTCATCTCAAAAAGAGAGATCCGTCGTGAGAGCAATACCAATCTTGGTGACTATTTAAAAGGAACCAAGGGAATCGATTTCACACAATCAGGTATCGATAGTTATAATATGACAGCTCGAGGCTTTAACTCTTCTTTTAGCTCTAGGCTTTTGACCTTGACCGATGGA
Organism: uncultured bacterium; assembly: GCA_964404235.1. Lineage (GTDB taxonomy): Bacteria > Fidelibacterota > Marinisomatia > Marinisomatales > UBA1611 > CACEUX01. The sequence goes on from CAYOJL010000124.1 coordinate 775, forward strand.
CGGATGGCAAATGTTCCTTCTTTACGATTAACAGCATATAATGTAATACCTGTTTCATTTGAGGATGTTGAGCAAATAGAGGTTGTTCTGGGTCCCTCTTCTGCACTTTATGGACCAAATGCTCACAGTGGTGTACTCAATATAGTCACATCCTCCCCTTTAAGATCTACTGGTACGAGCATAAATATCCAAGGAGGTCTGTTAAATCAAGCTGATACAGATCTATTGAAAAAATTAACATTCAGAACTGCGCACAAATTTGGGAATATTGGATTTAAACTATCTGGAGTTGCATTAGCCGGTCAAGATTGGACACACTTTAATCAGGATGAATTTGAAGGACATGATCCGGCATTTATTGGAAGGGCAAATCTTAAACATGACCGCTTGGACAGAGGTGGTAGACTGGCACCAGAGAATGATAATAACCCTCGATTTACTCAGGATATGATAGACCATGTTGAAGGCTCTGATGAATCTTGGCTCGGTTATTATTGGGGAGATTACATTTCTGAGATAGGTGGTGAAGATGGATCTCCAGTAATTACTCAAGATATGATCGATCAAGCATCTTCAGACCCATTTAATCGTTTTACTCTTGATAATGGAATGGTATTGTGGTTCGTTACTCAAGATAAAATAGGGAAAATATATGCAGATGGCGTTGATAATGATGGTGATGGTGCCATTGATGAACAGATCGACATAGGTATTGATGATGAAGAAGAAGCCTGGGTAGACGGTGTTGATAATGATGGTGATGGCCTCATAGATGAGAGTGATGAATTAGGCAGTGCATGGTTAGATCGATTTGGCTCTAATACCGATGTTTCTAATTTAGAGCCAAATACAACTATTTATTCCAATCCAGACTCGACATGGAGCGTTTTGGATGAATACCATAAGTTTGGATTTGGCAATTATACTTATGATTCTGATGGTAATATTGTGTTTGATACCAATAAGAATGGGATCTATGCAGATGACTGGGGTTCAAATGGATTGGATGATGATTATGACTGGGGACCTTATAAAGATGATCTTGGTAATGCTTATGATATTCCATATGAGCCATTCACAGACCTTAATGGTAATGGAGTATACGATAGTGATGTAGGTGAAGGTTATGCAGATTTTTTTGGTACATTGGTATTATTGGATTTTGGCCTAGATGGGATACCAGCATTTGATGCTAACGATGATGGCGACTATGATGATGATGGAGATATTCCACCTGATTATGGTGAGGGTAATGGTGTATGGGATGGAGAAACATTTGAGAATTTAAACGGTAATACTGAAATAATTGATGGGGAAAGTATCCCGATCTGGGACGTATTTGATAATAATGACCTAGATGGTGATGGCAAACCAAGTATAGGTGAGAATGGTGTTGATGAGTTTGATGAAAAAGATTTCTCTATGAATTATGGTGGTCTTACTAATGCTTATAAAGATGCTAATGATGACGGGATTGAGGACTTTCCTGAATTTAAGGTGCGTAATTATCGATATGACATGAGAGTTGATTGGGAACCTAATTCTGATTTTTCCTTGAATTTCTCACATGGTTTTGCTTGGGCAAAAAATATAAATATCACTGGGATCGCTAGATATCTCGCCGATGGTTGGATATACAGATACTATCAAAGTAGACTAAGATGGAAAAATATCTTTGTACAGTCATACCTGAATACTAGTTACTCTGGTGATCCGGAACATCCAACAAGGAACCTAGCAACTGGTAGTATTATTTATGACCGATCTAAAAAATTCAGTCTCCAATTGCAACATCTAAATGAATGGATGGATGGGGATCTAAGGTTTGTATGGGGCATGGATTATTTCTTGACGATGCCAGATACTAGAGGCACTATACTATCAGATAAGGACCTAAGTGACAGGCGTGATAACAATGGAAATGGAGAAGCAGGATCTCCATACGTATTTGATGATAGGAATGATGATACATGGTATGATGATGGAGAAAGATTCACTCGATGGGGTACCGGAGATCTCTCACAATTTTCCCTACCATCTGATTCATCTAATTCTGATGCCGTTTATGGGGCAATTGCAGATGGATTAGATAATGATAGAGACAGTGATGACTTTCAAGATATGAATGGGAATGGGATTCCAGACTTTATTGATGCAAATGGTAATGGCGAATATGATTCAGGCGAAATAATAGAGCCAGGGGTCCAATGGCTAGGAGGACAAAACTTTTATGTTTATTCTGACGGTATTGATAATGATGGAGATGGAAAGATCGATGAGAATATAGATGAGGGTATTGATGAAATATCGGAAGATAATCGATATACGGTAAATGAATTAGGTGCATATTATCAGTTGAATTGGAAGATAAATAAAAAATGGGAATTCATTCAAGCCACCAGACTTGATGCTCATGACCGGCTGACAGATATTATTCAATTCAATAACCAAGGCTATGGAATGGGTTATAGTCCTTTTGACTGGAAATTCAATTTTAATGATAAGGATGGACTCCAGATCTCTCCAAAAGTTGGTCTTGTACATCGTCCAAAAGAAAATCAGAATTTTAGATTAACTTGGGCCCAGGCATTCAATACACCAAGCAATCAAGCTTTGTTTCTGGATATTTTTGTAACACGTGTTTCTGTATTTAAAGTATATGCTCAGGGAGCTGATGGTGGATATGTATTCCCAAGGGATTCAATTGGAAATCCATATTATTATAAACCATATGAGGGTGTGTATGAAACAGTTGATACGAGTAACTCAATATATTTTTACCCGTCAACTGATCCAAAGATCGAAGGCTTCTATGGCAGGCAAGTAAAAGACCTTCCCGAAATTAAACCTGAGATCGTCAGAACCTGGGAATTTGGCTACAAGGGTAGGTTGAGCAACCTATTATTTGGAACTTTGGATGTATATACTAGCCACTACAGCAGTTTTGTCAGCCCTGTTACCTTCATCACTCCGATCGTAATTGAAAAATCAGTACTGGAGACAGATTATGATGGAGATGGGCTCATAAATACAATTGAAGATATATCAAATAATGATATCTCTGACAGGGAAGATTATGATGAATCTTTCAATCATTGGCGTGGAGCAATTCAAGGCGTAACAGCAATGGATACTATCCCAGGTTATACACCACCTGTTGTTGTTGGGTATATTAATTATGGAGAGGTTGATATGTGGGGCTTTGATGCAAGTTTGACCGCACTACTAAATCTAGAATGGTCAATCGATGCGAATTACTCTTACCTTGGAATGACTGAATTTTTAAATCCTATAACGAACTCTATGGATCCAATCAATGCACCAAGACATAAGATGGGGATGAAACTACAATACAACTCGAGAAAGTCACCAATAACAGGGTCTATAAATGCTAGGTATGTTGATGGATTCAAATGGTCCTCTGGTATATATTTTGGGAATATCACTCCATATACACTATTTGATGTTCATCTTGGATATGAGTTTAATAAGTTCCTAAAAGCAAACTTTACTGTGACAAATCTTTTGAACCATCGCCACACACAAATAATTGGCGGTCCTTCGCTCGGTAGAGTTATGCTTCTAAGATTGCAAACTAAATTTTAATGTATATAATAATATCGAAGTTCTTTTTTATTCATATAAGAAATTCCATACGATATCACCTAGAACTATAATTATAGTTTCGATATATCGTTTATGGTTGATAATGTCCCAAATAGATCAATAAAAAAGGTAGGCGTTCTGGGTGCTGGTCTTATGGGTCATGGCATCACACATACCGTTGCAATCTCTGGTCTAGAGGTAG
>CAYOJL010000125.1:0-1068 GCA_964404235.1 uncultured bacterium
GAATTGCGATTGGCAGTTTGGGTACCGTAGGATTTGATGTTGCGCGGCGGATAGATGCGGGCATCCCCGGCCTCAAATTACAAGCCGTTTCCGCGCTCCATCGACGTCGTGCCGAAGATCGACTCAAGGAGCTTCACCGACCGATTCCCGTGCTTCCACTTGCTGAGCTAGCAGAGACAGCAGATGTGGTGGTCGAATGTGCGCCTTCCGCTGTGTTTAGACAGGTGGCTGAGTCTACGATCGAACTCGGTCGGATCTTAATACCAATCAGTGTTGGCGCTCTGATTGATAACTGGGATTTGGTTGAGAAAGCGACCAAGACGGGTGCCCGGATTAATATTCCAACCGGCGCGCTTGTCGGGCTTGATGCGGTGCTGGCTGCGGCCCAAGGCACGGTCAGCGGCGTAACTATAATTACTAGAAAACCACCTGCCGGTCTTGCAGGATCTTCCTATTTAATCGACAACAACATCCATGTCGATAAGCTCACTGAGACAACGAAAGTATTTGAAGGGACAGCGCGGAGTGGGGTCGCCGCCTTTCCGGCTAATGTAAATGTAGCGGCCGCACTGGGGCTTGCCAGTATTGGTCCTGATCAAACGATGCTCGAAATCTGGGCCGACCCTAGTATTGATAAAAACACCCACAGCATACAGGTGGAAGCCGACACTGCGCGTATGGAACTGAAGATAGAAAACGTGCCAAGCAAAGAAAATCCTCGTACTGGCCGTATCGTCGCTTTGAGTATCATTGCCGCATTGCGACGCCTGGTTGACCCATTGACAGTCGGGTCCTGACGAGGCACTGAAAAACACTGCCAAAAATCGTTTCATTGTCCTCCAACAGAAACCAGCCGTATCTTGTTATTGAATCAGGTAGTCGGCGGCTCTAATCTCTCCGGGTGCGCCAAATTTTCAATGACTTAAAACGTTTCTGACAATTGCACTCTCCTATTGAAACCCAAGCCTCCTAATTGGGTCCTGGTGTTCAAGGTGGAAATTACCGCCAAAAGTTTACAAAGACGATTTGCTCGCTAAAGGCTCAATGACAATCTAGTTGAGTTGTTGT
>CAYOJL010000125.1:1078-4579 GCA_964404235.1 uncultured bacterium
AGCGAATCAAGCCAATAAAGGGGGAACAAGCCCAAACTGGAAAATAATCTCGGACAATGGGTCAAATATTGGACAGTCTCGTTCTTATTCCTAGTTTTGACACCCGATTCTCCTATTGAATTCTGATTTTAAAGGTGGGCACTCAGTGCCCAAAGTTTACAAAGACGATTTACTTGCTACCGGCTCGATGATAATCATGTTGAGCTGTTGTGCATCAGGGGGAAGTTCGTTTTCACCAGCAGGAAGGCTGCTTAAATTAAACATATAGGCAATGATGTCTGCGTATTGCTGATCGGTAAGCGAGCCTGGTGTCTCCTGTGGCATTGCTGTACGAGCATACTGGTACAAGTTACCGACCGTCTGGCCCTTCCAACCCCTAAGAAAAACTCCCCCCGAAAGCGGGGGTGCTGACGCAAATCCGCCAACGTCAGGATCACTAACCCGAAGAAAATCGAGCTGACCTTCCAATAGCATCTGATTCGGTCGTACCGGGGCTAACGCAACAGGGGTATCCCCATGACATTCTGTGCAATATTTCCCATAAACAGGTCTCCCGCGTTTTGCCTGTTCTTTTGTATAGACACCATCCCAGACGGACCGTATATCAACAACTTCTTCATCAACATCCAATCCTTCCAGAATGGTTTCTACTACCTCGGTAGTTACACCACCAAACTCATTTCCCCAAGCATTTCGAATATAGGCAGCAACCGCCGCAATATCCACAGCCGACAACTGTGGGAAAGCCGGCATTGCGCCTACGCCTTTATGGATATTGGTAACAATCAAAACCAAATCTTGCAGATTTTCGTTGTCTACCAAGGCGGGAAAGGCTGGGGGGACTCCTTTTCCAGATGATTGGTGACAAAGCGCGCAATTCCCATCGAACAAAGTCTTACCTTGTTTAAATAGTACCTCATCCACTTCCTCAGCAGCCGCCGACGCGACATTGAGAAATAGCATGCTTACAAGAGCGATGAACAGAATCTTACGCATAAATAGCCGAACCCGTTTGCCGTTTATCTGCGAGCTACTACGAAAACTGAGAGGTGAAAGGAATTGTGCCTCGAAAAATTTCCGCAGTAAATATCAAATCCTCGTGCCAAAAAAATAATATCACGTTGCTGTGTCGAGTACTGTAGTCAATACGACATACTAACTTACCCGGGTTTAATCATAATGGATTCGCTGAAATAATTCGTGACCCTTAAATAGCCACCGCGGGTGATGCACATCAGTAGCCTCACTACAACAATTGCCCCCGGTGTGGAATAACCACCGGGGGCAAACTTCTAGACCAATTGGCTATCTATTTTAGGAACTGGACTCCATCGCAGCTTGCGTGCCAGAGATGTATCCATGGACCACGCCTCTACCAAGACCATGTTGTCCACCGCCGCCACTGGCCTCACCACCAGCATATAGGCGCGGTATTACCTCGCCTTGCATATCTACGACTTGCGTTTTCCCGTTGATCCGAAGACCGCCATAGGTATCGTGCCAGACGATCATTAATGAAGCTGCGTAGAAGGTAGGTCCATCTATCCTGTGCATAGCCTCACCTTCACGCTCAAAGTCATCATCATAGGCCTTGTCGACAAAACCGTTCCATCTGTCTACCGTTTCTTTCAGGTGAGACATCGGGACCCTCGAGAATGGATTTTGCATGACCTTCTCGGCTAGCTCCTCTATCGACGTAGCGCTAAAGAAATAGCCATTGTCGGCGGTGAAAGGATAAGTAATATCCCATTCACCACGCTCCACCGCAGCCTGATCAAAAATTGCCCAAAGCGGTCCGGAGAGAAAATCCGGGGCCTGCGACCCTTCGTTTATTGCAAGGGCTGCATCCACGCCATCATACCGCGGAGAGGCCCCTTGTGTTAATTCCGCGATCCACTCTGGACGAGAGTTGCGCCAGTCTCCCGGCGTATGTTCACTCCAATCATTCGGCACGCCTTCCTTAGCGCCGCCCGGCCATCTGGGATGTCTGGGCCGCTTGGGAAGGTCGATCTCACTAAAGAATCGTTTCCCAACCTGGTTCACCGCGATAATGTGCTCAAATCCTTTTGTTCCAATATCAACACCTGCAGAACCACGGAACTGGAATGTCGGGTGCCCTGGATACATATCAGTGTAGGCATCCCGAGTCGCTAACCGTGTTTTGATGTGATACGTAACGGTGTGGTTGTAATTCTGCTGCATCCCAGCGAGGTTCGCCCCGATTGCCAGGCCAGCCTTCATTGCGCTGCCATCCTCGGCACGACCCGCCCCTCCTAAAAGGGCCCAACCGCTTGTTGGGAACAAAGGCTCACGCATTGCCGGGTAGAACATGCTTCGCATCTCTGGGTTGCCTGCATAACCACCGGAGGCTATGACGACAGCCTTCCGTGCTCTGATGTTCACCGACTGCCTGCGCTCATCGACGTTGCCGTTGTTCCAAAGACTCTCCAGACGTTGGTTTGAATCCAGGTGAAACCTCGGCGTGTAACTGGCCTTGATTCCTAAAACCTTACCGGAGAGCTGTTCTTCGCGGATGATCTCATCCATATGACGGTTAAGCATGAATTGAACGCCTTTTTCTCGGGCGCTGAACTCCAAGGGGCGGGCCATCGCAGCGCCGTTATGAACAATGCCCTCTCCAGCGCGTTTAGTGGAATCAGACATAACACGCGGGGCAAACTGGCTCGAAAACTCACCCTTTTTACCAGCATCTTCTGGGGTAACGGTACCAGCCTTCATATCAGTCTTATCTGCGAGGCGCAGTATGGCAGAAGCAGCCCTAGCACGCGATACGCCTCCCCCAAGGTGAGTGCCATTTATCCGTGCATATCGAACGTAATTGTCCAACAAAAACTGCCGTGTGGCGACCGTGTTGTTGGCCCAAGCGTAATGAAGGTCTCGTTCGTTAAACCGATACCGAGGAACACCCCCGGTGTCCACTACGGACCAATCAGTCATATCCTCGAAGAGAAGATCCGGATTATCTTCCAGCGCACCCGGCTCCACTAGAGGTTCAATCGTTACCATCCCCTCGGCATCAGAAGCGCCTGCTAAATCTCTTTTCTGCAGTGCGTCACCGCCGCCAAGAGAGGTCCATGATCCGCTATGGAGCATCTTTCCGCCAACGTCAAAGTTTTGATCGACCAACATCACGGACGCGCCCAAGTCTCTAGCACGAATGGCAGCAGGTAACCCCGCGCATCCGGCCCCAACAACCAGAACATCCACTTCGTAATCCCAAACTATGTCATCCAAAGATGAGTCAGCTGCAACCGCTGTTTTGGTAACCCCACCGATTGCTGCTGCTCCTGCGCCGACAACCGCACCCCTTTTTATAAAATCTCGCCTACTGAGAGAATCATCTTCTCTTTGATCTTCAACTATTTGATCTTTGCCTTTATCAACTTTTTCACTCATCTTGAAACTCCTCCTATACTTTCGGTTCAGCCTAACTGACGAAAGGCATAACGTGGCACCCGTGGGCAACGACCCTTGACCTGG
>CAYOJL010000126.1:0-4382 GCA_964404235.1 uncultured bacterium
AGCGTGACCAATAACAATTGGACCCGCACCGATAATCAGGATTGTCTCTATATCAGTTCTTTTTGGCATCCTTCATCAGCTGTATGAAATTATTAAATAAATATCGACTGTCATGGGGGCCAGGGCTCGATTCAGGATGATATTGAACAGAGAAAACCGATAGCTCTGTACATTCAATTCCCGCAGATGTACTATCATTAAGATTGATATGAGTTGATATAACATTTTTTGGAAGTGATGGTATATCAACTGCAAAACCATGATTTTGACTTGTTATTTCAATTGCACCACTATCTAAATTCTTTACGGGATGATTAATCCCTCTATGACCAAATTTCAATTTATATGTCTTGGCTCCAAGCGATATTGCAAGTATTTGATGACCCAAACAAATTCCAAAAATTGGGATTTTTCCAAGAAGATCCTTAACTGTTCTTATACCGTAAGTAACTGCCGCAGGGTCACCAGGCCCATTTGAAAGAAACACCCCATCTGGATACATTTTAAAAATCTCCGATGCTGAGGATCTTGCAGGTAAAACCGTCACATTGCAATCATGTTCTTCAAGTAGCCTAAGAATATTATATTTTATGCCAAAATCAATTGCTACTACATTGTACCTACCTTTTGGTTCTTTATTCCATAAATATTTTTTTTCACAACTTACTTCTTTCGCCAGGTCTAGACCTGTCATATCAGGAGCAGAGTCGAGCTTCTTCTTTAGTGATCTTATATCTATATCTATTGTAGATATGATTCCATTCATTGCGCCATTATCCCTAATGTGGCTTGTAAGTGCTCGGGTATCTATACCTTGAATCCCAATAATATTCTCATTCTTTAAATAATCACTTATTGAACTTTTCGATCTCCAATTTGAAGTAATTGGGCTTTCTTCTTTGATCACAAAGCCTGCAGCTTGAATTTTATTCGATTCTATATCTTCAGGATTAATACCATAATTACCAATATGAGGTGCTGTCATTATTATAATCTGCCGACAATAGGAAGGGTCGGTTAATATTTCTTGATAACCCGTCATTCCCGTATTAAAACATACCTCACCAATCGTTTCTCCCTCCGCACCAAAAACAGATCCTTTAAATATTCTGCCATCAGCTAATAATAGAATTGCTTTTTTCATTATATTAAAAAATAATAATCCATAAAAAAGTGAAAAAAATATTTAAAAAAAAGGTCATTCTTTTATGAGAATGACCTTTCCTGCGGAAAATACATACCTGAAATTCATATGGATTGTCTTAAAATCAAATGATGTTCAGGAAAATTCAATTATTTATTTCAGTAGAACAAGTACCTTGCAATTGGTCAAAACACCAAATTTCTTTTCAGCATTTCGAATACGTTCTGCATCTATATTAGAGATTGTAAGATTTACAGTGTCATCACTGGTTACGGCTTCAACGACCATCGGATTATTCCCTACTCTTCTTCGCACATTCCCATCGTCCATTGTGTGTGCATATCCCATTGGGCCTCTATTAACAGATCGTGAACGCGTATAATGTCTGGGGCCATAAATTAATTTATCATTTTCATTGAATATTTTTGGTACCATTGCAGGAACATGATAAATATTTCTCGCATCAACAACTATCCCTGATGTACGTTCACTTTTTGGTGTAGAATTACGTGTCATTAAGAAAGTGGATTGGGCTAGGTTTTCATTCATATGACCACCTGCATCAACAAGTATCTCAGCAAGGCCTGACATCTTTATAGCAAGCGCAATTGCTACTTCTTTTCGCTCCAAGTATTCTATTTCACCTTGCTGATAGGCGCTTCCAACTAAGGTCTCTACCCTACTCTCTGTTAGAGGGTCAATGACCATCATTTCGCCAACTGTCCTACCATCAAAGTTGACTAATTTTACCAAATCTAATAGATTTTCTCTTGCCTGAGCACGAGCTTCACCTTTTGATAATTTTAAGTTTTTTTCTACTAATTTTAGGTCAGCTTGGGATGTTTCCCTTGCAGTTACAGAAGCTGTCCCCCTAGAAACAATTACACGATTTGCATAATCAATAAACCCATTATCATTTCGAAATACAGAAGTTCTTGGAGAATCAACGGCAATAAGAGATGCGGTAATTATTAAGTATGTGGTTAGGTATTTCAATTTAGTACCTCTTCTATGCATAACAGAAAGTACCAATTTTGTATATCGTAGTGCAACTCAACAAAATACAAAAGGATTCCGTAACTTTATTATAATGGCCCTGAGATTAATAATCTTTTTCTTACCTGTGATGCTTGTTTTTTTTTCATGTGTTGAAAATCTTATCTTTATTCAAATTCACACGGGTAAACAGACCTATATGAAATTTGAAAGCATGGGTGATTCTCTAGATATTTATAATAATGATTTTATTCACCCATATGAATCAGAACAATGGACTTCTTCATATAAAAAGATAAATGATACGAATGATAATTGGTCTTTTATCACAGAAGGCAGTTTCTTAGAGTCAAAGTATATTTTTATAGATTCCGCAAAATCTAATCTAGGATATAGATATGAAAAGAATATCATCCCCTCTTTTTTTGGGGTCCAATATGAGTTTCGTCTAATTTTTTCTGGGACAAAGATCAAAACAGAATTCCCTGAACTATATGATGCGATAATATCCAAAAAATTAGATTCTCTTTATTGGATTCCAGAAGCGCTTATAGTATTAATGGATAAGGGTCTTTCTGATCTAACAGGTGATTCATTATCACCCAAAAAGATCATTTGGAATAAAAGACTAGTTAACCACATGCGAAATTCATTCGCAAAAGTAGACATTGAAAAGAATTTAGAAATAATTGAAAAAGACAGAGTGAGGTTTTTAAAAGATCTTCTTACTCCATTTAATGTAGACGAAGATTTCCCATCAATGTTAGCAGAATCAATGGAGACCCATGAAGATATCCTTAGATCTAAAATAGACCTTAATGACGACAATTTTATTATCAAGCTGCTAATGCCTGGGCAGATAATTTCAACGAATGCGATAAATATGATAGATGATACCCTTATTTGGGAATTTGGAATTGATTCACTTTTGAATCAAGATTATGTGCTTAAAGCAAATTCAAGACTCTATACTATAGAGCGTCTTGAAAAAATCTTAATTTCTATTGGCGTGATAGTATTCCTATTCATTGGTTATTGGTTAAAAAAATATAGATCATAACATGAGATTTTTCTTTTTTCAATTACTACTAATCCAAATAATAGCAGCTAGCGATCTTAGGTTTGGAGATGAGCAAATCATTGTAATGCTTAAAGAATATTTTTTATCAAACAAATCAGCTCCATTACTAATGGGACATCAATTTTATACTGATAAAGATGAAACCATTTTTCAAATCGAAATAAAAACAAAAACGCAGGATGTAAACAACACTCTCCTATTTGGATTCAAGGCAATTAATGATATCGCTAATGTTGCGAAAACAAAATTCACTCATTCTATTTTAGTAATTCATTTTAATAAAGTTGCTCTTCCTATTATTGCAGAATCAAATTTAAAATGCTCTAAGAACTACTTTATCTATAGTAATGATAATGAAAAACAATGGAGAAAAAATTGTCTCACTATTCAGAATTATTAATTAGATAATGGATAAGATAAGATTACAATAATGTAATTTTGAGATATATCTCATATAATGTAGGAACATATTACATAATGCTATATTGTAAAATGCTATTGATTCTTTTGCTATCAACCCCATATATACTAAGGGGACAAATTGAGAACCAAGTTCGAGATGATAATCCAGGGCTTTTTAAAAATCAAAGACTATATCATATACCACCGAAGCCATTTTTTAAGGGCCGTAATCATAATTTAGACTTTATTACAGATATCCCAGATGATTCTGTATTAACAGCAACTCTATTTTTTAAAACAAACTTTATGGCCTATTATCAAGAATTTTCACTTAAAGGTACCAAAGGCCTATATCAATTTAGCTACGAACACAAAACCTATCCTGGTACACATTTACAATATTATTTTATAATTGAAACTGATAAAAACGTACATGGATGTCCTATAAACGACCAAGGAGAGCTAGCTCCAGTCAATAAATTATTGATCGATCCCGTTCAATATTTTAAGCAACAGTCAAGGTTGAATCGATGAAAGACGATAAGAGAATCACAGAGTTGCGAAATATCATCAATGAACATAATTACAAATATTATGTATTAGATGACCCTAGTATTTCAGATAGTCAATATGATAGTCTTTTTAAAGAATTAGAATATTTAGAAAAATTAAATCCCAAATTTTTTGATACCCATTCGCCAACACAACGAGTTGGTGCAGAACCACTAGAAGGATTCAAGAAGATTACACATCAAGTGC
>CAYOJL010000127.1:0-4248 GCA_964404235.1 uncultured bacterium
TGGAAGCTATATAATCAATTGGAATGGGAAGAATGAAAATGATATACCAGTATCAACAGGAGTTTATTTATATAGCATTGAAGCAGGGGAGTTCAGGCAAACCAAAAAGATGATTTATCTTAAATAATTCTACCCTTTTTACAACAATTCGACCCACATTAGTGAGGTTTTTTGTTTGTGGGATGATGGGTAGATTTGGATTAGTTATGAAAAAAATATTGATAGTATCAGTTACTGCTGGTAATAATTTAATTCTTGCTAAAAAAATTGGAGAATTATTTGATATAAAAAATGAAATAATCACACTAGAAGATTACCAGCTACCTTTATATACAGGAAAAGTCAAATTGGAAAATCGAACTATCATTAATGATTTATGCGATAAAGTTATTAATGCTAGTGGGTTCGTTTTTTGTGGTCCAGAATATAATGGTGGATCTGCACCAATATTGACAAATGCGATTACTTGGATTTCTATTACAACAGATCAGTGGAGGGATGCTTTTTCAGATAAAATTGGATTAATAGCTACCCATAGTGGTGGTAATGGAAACAGTTTTTTATCAACTTTTAGACAGCAATTAGAATTTATGGGTGTAGTCGTTTATCCAAAATCAATAAAAGTAAACAAAAGTAAAGATTTCAATTTAGAATCGAGTAAAAAAATTATAGAAAGGTTTCAAAACCTATTATAATAAAAAAGTATTAATAGTAATAATGATTTCAAAATTTTTCTTTTCGATAAATAAGCCTCACATTCGTGGGGTTTCTTGTTTGTGTGATGATGGCTAGATTTGATAGAATTTTAAAGAATATAATTTTAGATGATAAAATTTTCAAGATCAATAAAACTTTATTGTACTACAACAAAATATATGGTGGGAAGTATATCTATCATCATCACTTTTTATTGCTGTGAGGATACAATAAAAGAAAACAATATTGTAGACTATGGTATAGTCATAAATGAAATTAATTATAATTCATCAGATAGTTTTAATCCTGATGATTGGGTGGAAATTTATAATAACAGTAATGATATCATAGATTTGAGTTTATGGCTATTAAAAGATGAAAATGATGACCATATTTTTACTATTCCATCAAACACAATGATATTGCCTAATCAATATATTATTTTTTGTCAGGACACTATAAGATTCACTGAACATTTTCCTAGTGTGGATTATTATTATGGTGATTTGGGTTTTGGTTTAAGTGGTGGTAGTGATCATATTAGATTATTTGACCCTGCAGGATCATTAGTAGATTATGTAGAATATGATGATGATCCTCCCTGGCCGATAACACCCGATGGTGATGGACCGACTCTTGAATTAAAACATCCATCTTTGGACAATGAAAATTGGGAAAGTTGGGCTCCCTCACAAGGTTTTGGTACACCTGGTGCAATCAATAGTGCGCATAATGGCGATATATAAATAGAATAAATCTTTTTATGTATTATATAATCAACACTGGTAGTTAAATAATAAAATTTGTTAGTTTTGTGATAGGGTTGCTCTATTTAGATATAGTTTACCATTCGTTTAAAATATAAAAGATTAGGAAAAAATGGAATTATCACTTGAGTTTATTAATTTGGTAGTAAGGTTTGCTTTTAATATTTCTGTCGCTTATGTCATAATAATGTTAATCTATCATCGAGATCATCATAATAATGATTTTGTTTTTACATATTTTATGTTCAATTCTCTAATATTCTTTTTTGCATTCATATTAGGCAATATGGATATTAATATTGGTTTTGCTTTCGGATTATTTGCTGTTTTTGCGATTCTTCGTTACAGAACCGATCCGATTCCAATTAAAGAAATGACCTATCTATTTATTGTAATTACCATTGGTGTTATCAATGCTATAGGTACAAATGAAGTATCCTATAACGAGATATTATTTACAAATATTACCTTAGTTATAATGACATATTTTCTTGAAAAATATTGGCAGAAAAATTTACTTAATCGTCGAACAATAGAATATGATATCCTTGAAAACATTAAGCCGGAAAATCATAAAATTTTACTTCTTGACCTTGAGAAGAGGACCGGACTTTCTATTAAATATTTCGAAATTAGAAGAATTTTTATGGATAAAGTAAATATTAGGTTTTTTTATAAAGATTAATTAATGATAGTACCAGAATTTTTGTATTAATTACAATAGTTTGAATATTTGAATTTCCTTATTAAAAGATTCACTTTACATATTCAATATTGGTTATTGATCTTATTCTTGCAATTGACATATGCAGCAGATGATACAGAGTCATGGAATAGTATAGGATTTGAAACAAAACTACCATACTCTATTAAACTTGAATTGGAACAAGGGTTGAGATTAAAAGATCAACTATCGTCATTTAAACAAACATTTACAGAATTATCTATATCATATAAGATTATTGATGGAATGATAATATTTATTCCAATTCGTTATGCCATATTCCAAGATAAGATTAAAGAGAGAATAAGCGTTGGTGGGTCATATAGATACAATCTCAAACCTATAAGCATTAAATATAGAGCAAAATTTCAAAGGATGTATGAAGATAGTGAGTTCTCTAGTGAGTTAGTACGAAATAAGTTTTCTATGGAATACAAAATAAACAAAAAATTCAAACCATATATTTCTGGTGAAATTTTTCATCTATATAGCTTAAATCAATATCAATATGATGAATATAGAGTATCTTTTGGCTTAAATGTGGATCTTCCTAGAAAGAAAGAATTAAAGATTTTCTATATATTTAAACTAGAGGATATAACCAAAACAAACCCAGACCAAATCAATGCATTTGGTTTTGCATATAATTTAAAATTGTAGCGAAAAGAAATTAAGGATAGCCCCACATTCGTGGGTTTTTTTGTTTATTGGATTATGTGTAATTCAATGTTAATAAAAATAATATAATTTCTTTTGTTTAATTTTATTCTACATAAATAAATTGCATTATGAAATTAACTATAATATTAACAACAATTGGTGCTGCTGCTGGTTTTGCCTATGCATCGTTATTAGGTTGTGATTCTGTATGCTCAATTGCATCTTCATCACTTAATACTACTGTTTATGGTGCCTTCGCAGGATTAGTCCTTGCATTTCCAATTAACAAAAAATTTAAGAATAGGTAAATACTACCTAACCTTAAGCATTTAAACCCCACATTTGTGGGGTTTTTTGTTTCTAGGGTGCATGGGTAGATTAAGATAAGGTGATTATTATTTATAAAAGAATATTAATTATTATGTTTTTAATTGCTGGGTTGTTAAAAGCGCAAAATGATGGAAAGATATATGATGTTATAATCATTGGTGCTGGTATATCCGGATTGGCAGCAGCAGATCATTTGATTGATAATGGAAATGATGTTTTAGTATTAGAAGCAAGAGATAGAATTGGAGGGAGAATCTGGTCTTATTCATGGAATGGAGTAACCATTGAAGAAGGAGCCAACTGGATACATACTTCTGTTGGGAATCCACTGACTGAATTTGCTGAGGAACATGGTTTCACTACCTATAAAACACCATTAAACTCAATGGTGGCATATTTGAATGGAAAGACAATCGATAATGATGTATATGATAGTCTTGTTAAAGAATTTTGGTCTTACATCATTACAAAAAAATATAAAGGACAAGATGAATCTTTGGCTAAAACAGTAAGTGGTTTCAAGGCTAAAAGACCTTTCACCTTAGATGAAGAAAATATTTTAAACTACCTTGCAAATTCTGAGATATCCAATGAGTATGGTACTGACTTAGATAACTTATCTAGAGATCATTTTGATATTGGCGAAGGCTATGGTGATGGAGAGTTGGTATTACCAAATGGTCTTCAACAAATTACCGATGTTCTAAATGATGATATAGAAATAAAACTTAATCATATTGTTACAAAAATTGAATATCATGAAAATAAAAAAGTGATTGTACATACAAAAACTAAACGATTCTATTCAAAAAAGGCTCTTGTAACAGTTCCACTTGGAGTATTGAAAAGTGGAGATATTGAGTTCTCGCCTCCACTTCCTGAAAGCAAACAAAATGCAATATCTCAATTAGGAATGGGGCTTTTGCAAAAACACTGGTTATTATTTGATAAAGTTTTTTGGGATAAAGATGTGATATGGATTTTATCAGTTAATGAACAAAATTGGGAATGCATGAATTATACATTTACTGGTAAACCAATACTTCTTTGTTTTACAATGGGTGAATATGC
>CAYOJL010000128.1:0-4228 GCA_964404235.1 uncultured bacterium
CTCGCTTTCCAGAAAATAAATCAAATTCTAGATTTACATATCCCTCCATTCGATCGGCGATTGTCTTTAAGGTCCGAGCATAAAAAGGTGCTCTCCCAAAGCCTGTATGCAAGACTATACCTGTACCATTAATCACATTCATTAAACTAGGAGCTGATTTGATATAGACCTGATTAACTACATGTTCGAAAAGTTCTTTGGAGGTTTTAGATACGGCTCCTTTTTTGATATCCACCCGAAGTGAGTCTAATTCTGTGTTAATTAAATATTTTATATATTTTTCGTGTATGTATATAGTATCCTTCATATAAAGTAATACTTTATCTATAGAAGGCAAATCTTTTAGTGTTGTTTTATTCATTATTATATTAAAGTTCTATCCACTAGTGCATTTGTTCAAGACTTTTGAAGATTATTCTGATTAATTAAAAATATGCACGCTAATAATCCTGGCACTAGACATAGAGCCATAATTGGAAAAACCATCTCAAGTCTATATGTCTCTGCTATCCATCCACATACAGCAGGTGCTATTCCACCTATTCCAAAACTTAAGAAAAATGATATACCATATCCGAGACCTCTATGTGCATTTGATGTGAAATCAGCTAATAAAGCATTTGAAACAGGTTGATTTGAAAAATATACTACACCAAATACAATGCTACAGAATAATAATAACCAACCTTTTGTATAACCTATCAAGGCAAGAAATGGAATATTGAGAATAATTATGATACAAAGTAAATGAGTCCTACTATATTTATCACCAAAATATCCCCCTAATGCTTGCCCTGCAATTCCACAAAGGAATACCAATGTGGTGAAAAATCCCGTTTTTAAAGAACCTGATAACAAACTAAATATTCCTTCATTTTGAATACCGAATAGACTTGGCATATAAGTAGAGAATCCTCCAAAAGAGAATCCTAATGAAATAGCCATTAAATAATAGAGTAACATTGATCTTTTATTTGTCTTAACATTAGAAATTATCTTATTGGCATTATTATTATTGTATGGTATCAAAAAATATGATGCTAATGCAAGTCCTAGCTGGAGAAGAACCCATATCAAATATGATAATTGCCAAGAGCCAATCTCTGCAGCAACACCTGCTAAAAGAGGTCCCAAAGCCAGACCAAGAGACCCTGCGATACCATGTATCCCTAAACCTTTACTTAATCGTTTGAGGTTTCTAGATAATATTGTTAGACCAGCTGGATGATATATGCTTGAAGAAAGGCCTAGAATAGCCAAACCTATCGTTATTTGAAATGGAGTATTAGAAAGAATAATGATTATACCACCAATAGCAGATCCTATTTGATAAATAATAAGTAATGTTTTAGCTCCAACATGTTCTTCTAATATTCCAGCAGGGATTGCTCCCAAACCAAACATAAAAGTACCTACAGTAGCCATTAGACCTAAAGTATCCATCCCTATTTGGTATTCAGTTTGGAATAATAATAGAAGTGTTGGGAATACCATCATTTGAGCATGCACAATTAAGTGGGATAGTGCAGCAATATATAGAATATTGTTATTGTCTTTATGCATATGAAAAAGCCCCTACCATAAATATTATCTACAGAGGGGCTTGAATTAAGATAAGATTTGAATTATCGTTTTTCTTCGATACGAGCTGCTTTTGATCCAGTGACATTTCTTAGATAATTTAATTTAGATCTACGAACCTTACCGCGCCGTTTTACTTCAATAGCAGAGATTGTAGGCGAATGCAATGGGAAAATACGTTCTACCCCAACGCCATTCGTTACTTTTCTTACAGTGAAAGATGCATCTAGACCTTTACCACCACGCCTACCTACAACAACACCTTCAAAACGCTGGATACGTTCTTTATTGCCTTCTTTAACTTTAACATCTATAGCAATGGTATCACCTGAGTCAAATTCTGGCAAATCTGATTTTAAAAACTCTTTTGTTGTCTCATGATGTTTATTCATTATTTTTCTCCAATTCTTTATCATTATTATAATTTTCCCAGAGATCCAATCTTTTCTTCTTTGTTCGCATCTCTCTTTTTTCTTGTCTCCAATCTTCAATGTTTTTATGATGCCCACTAAGAAGTATACTAGGGACTTCCATTCCATCAACTATTCTTGGCTGTGTATAATGCGGATAATCTAGTAGACCCAATGTAAATGTATCTGTTAAAGCAGAATCAATATTATTAAGAGTCCCTGGAACAAGTCGTACTGTACTATCAAGGATAACCATAGCAGGTATTTCTCCACTGGTCATTACAAAATCTCCAATTGAGAATTCATCAGTAACATATTTTTCAATAACTCTCTCATCTATTCCTTTATAATGTCCACATATGATAATTATCTTATCCTTTTTGCTAAGATCTTCAGCTGAATCCTGATTCCATCTTTTTCCCTGCGCAGAAGGATAGATTATCCTAATATCATCTGAAAAATCCATTAATTCCATCGCAGACTCAATTGCTTTATAGAGTGGTTCTGCCATCATTACCATCCCACTACCACCGCCAAATGGTGCATCATCGATCTGTCTATAACTCCCAATACCAAAATCTCTAAGATTGATCACATGAAATTCCACTACCTTATTTTCAATAGATTTCCTTAGCATACTATGATCGATCAGAGTTTTAATTACATCCGGTACGGGAGTAATAACTGCAATTTGCTTCAATCCAACAGGCCATCCATAGGAGCAATCACTATCCGTTGAAGTTCATGGTCCAAACGTTTTATCACTTCGGGAATAATCGGAATCAGATATTCTTTTTTCCCATCATGTATTACATATGCATCATTACTAGGCAACCACATTACATCTTTAAGATGCCCTACTTTATCGCCACTATGAGTAACAACAGTATAGCCCAACAAATCCTTACTTATCATATTGATACTCTCATCACAACCTGTCCTTACAAAAAGAGTTTTTCCTACGATTTTTTCTGCTGCATCTAATGTATCTACTCCTTGAAATTTAAAACGACGTTTTTTCCCAATACCTGTAATTAATTCAAGTTGAATGATTTGAGACTGGCTAGATGTATTTCCTAATCTTAGACCATTTTCTTCAATATAATCCTCAAAATATCTAGATAGTGGTCTTAAACGCACATCCCCTTCTAAACCAGATGTACTTGTCACGGTTGCTATAGGATGAATGTTGTCTTTCATTTAGTCAATAACGTCAAGTCTCGCTCGTTTACCCCCTTGTTTTGCATTGATTGCAAATACCAAGGTTCGTAATGCAGAAATATTTCTTCCGCTCTTACCTATGACCTTACCATAATCACCATCTCCTACGGTTAGTTCATAGATAATACGCTGTTCCGTTTCTACTATGTCAACTTTTACTTCATCTGGCTTATCTACCAGGAGTTTTATTGCCTGTTGAATGAACTCTAACATAACGTCCTCCATTATTGTAACTGACTAATAAATGGTTCTATTGCTTATTCTTCTTCAGTTGATGATGATTCATCTTCAGTGCTTTCTTCAGAATCACTCTCATCTACTGGTACTTCAGTAGCATCATTCCCTGAATCTTCTTCTTGCTTCTCTTCTTCTCCAGCTTCAACACTATCTACTTCACTTTTAGAGGGAACTTCATCATCTAAAGCTTCTTTTTCTTCTATAGCAGCCTTTGCTTTTTCTTCTGCCTTTTTCTCAGCTCTCTCCGTACGGGATTTTAATACATCTTCACGGTTTAGTTCCCATTTTTTCATTTCTTTTTCAATTTCCGATTCATTTAGCCCTTGTTTCATTAAGTGCCAACGATGACTAATACCAGCACTACGTAGTAATTTTTTTGCAGCATCAGTTTGTTCAGCTCCTTCACCTAACCAATGAAGAATCCTATCTTGATCCAAATCATATGAATGATCAGTATCAATTGGGTTATACCATCCTAATTGCTCGATTGCAGCACCATCACGTCTCTTACGTGAGTCCATTACAACCATTCTATAGAATGGCCTATTTCTTCGTCCTATACGTTTCAGTCTTATTTTTGTCGCCAATGTATCACTCCTTAATTAAAATCTTTGTATGCTTCCCATATGTGGGATTTTTATATTTTTAAAATTTTTCATTTTTTTCATCATTTTTTTCATTTGATCAAACTGATTCAATAATGCATTAACCTCCTGCACAGGTCTTCCACTACCTCTTGAGACCCTTAATCTACGACTTCCATTCATACTATTTGGATC
>CAYOJL010000129.1:0-4172 GCA_964404235.1 uncultured bacterium
TGGAATAGCACCGTTTTTAGTTGGCTCTTGCTTGAACCTTGTGATGGCTCAAAGATTGGTTCGCAGGATCTGTACAAACTGCAAAGAAGAATACGAACCATCAAAAGAAGAACTCACGCTTGTCGGGCTTGAACCAGGAAAAGTAGATGGCCCTCTTTATAAGGGAAAAGGTTGTGTAGAATGTCGAAATACAGGCTACAAGGGAAGGCTTGCTATTTTTGAGATGATACCTATGGCGCGTGACCTGCGCAAGCTTGTATTTGATAACGCTAATGAGGATGAGATTCGCCAGACAGCTTTAGATAATGGCATGACCACGTTGCGTGATGCAGGCCTTGAAAGGGTCTTAGATGGAACTACGTCAGTTGAAGAAGTATTAAGATCAACCGTTGAAGATCTATAATGGCAGTTTTTAATTACTTGACCAAAGATCCTGAAGGCAAGAGAAAAGAAGGAGAGATCCGTGCAGACTCTCTAGATACTGCGATACAGAAATTATCTGCTAATGGTCAAATGGTTATTTCTCTGAAAGAGGTAGATAATACCTTTGACTTTCTAGGTCCATTTATTGACGAGATACAATTATCAATAGAAAAGGCCAAGAATAGGATTCCACTATCAAATATTGTATTCTTTACTCGACAGCTTGCCACGATGTTCTCGGCAGGCCTCACGCTTGAGCGTGCCATACAAAGTCTGGGAGTAGAGGAAAAACATAGAAAATTTCAAAAAGTATTAAATACGGTAAGTGATAATATTCGTAAAGGTCTAAATCTATCAGAATCATTATCAAGACACCCTGGTGTTTTTAATACCCTATTTGTTGCAATGGTAAAGGCTGGTGAAGTGAGCGGGAATCTTAATGAGATCCTAGATCAATTATCTTCTTATCTTGAGAATCTGGATGATACACGCAGAAAAGTAAAGTCGGCTATGAATTACCCAATTTTTATGATATTATTCCTTATTGCTATGCTAATGGTAATGCTTTTGGTCATCATACCAAAATTTTCTCAAGTATATGCTCAATTGGGTGCAGGACTTCCTGCGGCAACACGGCAGATGATAGATTTCAGCACATGGTTTGGTAACAATGTTGGTTTTCTTTCTTTTGTGATTTTTACAATATTCTCTATAATTTGGCTTATATCCAAGACACAGAGGGGCGGTTATACCTTGGATACTATAAAATTGAAGATACCAGTTTTTGGTGTTTTAATTGAGCAATCCATTCTCAATAAATTTTGTAAGACATTTGGAATACTCATTGGCGCTGGGGTCCCTGTTCTTGAGACGACAGCTCTATTAAGAAAAGTTGTTGATAATAAGGTCTATGAAAGGGCTATAGATGATGCATCAGATCTTATAAGAGATGGTTATAATATTTCTACTGCCTTAAGAAGGACTGAGGTATTTCCATCCATTCTACTACAATTAGCATCCACAGGTGAGGATACGGGTGAATTGGATGATCTTTTGGATAGAGCCGCAGATTATTATCAAAAGCAAGTGGATGCACTTGTTGATAGAATGACCACATTGATCGAACCACTGCTTATACTTATGGTCGGTGCAGTCATAGCGCTAATGGTGGTACTAACATACTTACCTGTATTCCATCTAGGTTCTGCTTTGCAATCAGGGTTATAGTATGGATCTGATTTTACCTATTATTGGAGGTCTCATATCAGGGTATGCTGTAAGGCAGATCATCAATTGGCTTTCTATTGATGGTTATGTAATGAACCCCAAAGATCCAAGTATTGAATTGATTGGTGTAGCCTCGTGGTCATGGGCATTTTTTAATCTACCATTAACTGAGGCTCTATTATTTTCATTCATTGCTATTGTACTAGCCGGTATTGCTTTTGTTGACTTTAAGACATTCCAAATACCTCTTATTTTCATTCTCATTGGTATCGGTTTAGTAATAGTCGGCATAGTAGCGGATGTGATGTTCCTTCGTTCAGCTTTATGGGGTATTTTTGTTGGAGCATTGATACCATTGATGATCATGGGAATATTATGGATGATCACGAAGCGCCAAGGAATGGGATTTGGAGATATACAAATGGGCGTGGTATTGGGAGCTTGGTTAGGACCTACAAGGATGGCCATAACATTGTTCAGTGCGTCTGTTTTGAGTTTATTGACCTGGATAGGCGTTTCTTTAATAACAGATTTTGATAAGGATAGAGCGATGCCAATGGCACCGTTTTTATCTATTGCAGGAACGGGTACTTATGTTGGTAGTTTCTACTATCCCGAATTCTTTCATTTATTGATATTACAATAGAGGCAGACATGATAAAAATATGCGGTCGGTTATGGATAATTTCAGTTTTCAGCATTTTAATTGCTTCAGAGGGAACCCCTGAAGCAAGTCATAGCAGTTTTGATGTTACAGGTATAGAAAAACAACTGACCTTTTCTAATTCAGGGTATGAATTAATAGAGGTAATACAAAATGGCATTACCTATATCAAGCCTGAAATACATGGTTCAGGGTCTAGAGTAGAATCTGGAGAGCCTGATCTTCCTACATTATCTACTTTCTATGCCGTTGAACCAGGGAAGTCTTTTGCAGTGCAAATATCAATTCATGAATCCGAGATCATCGAAAATGTAGAGGTTTTACCATTTGAGACATGGGAGCCTGAGCTAACTGGGAATTTTACCAAAGGTACTGTTTATGATCAGAATATGACATTCCCAGATCAGATCGCTACTGTTTCTGAACCTATGGTATTTAGAGATATTGTAATGGTCCAAGTCTCATTGACCCCCTTCCAATATGATCCCGTAACAAAAAATTTAACTGTCATTCAAAATGCTGATATCCAGTTGGTTGAGTCTGGCTCTGTCGAGATGCCTTTTATTCCGCAAAAACGGTCTCGTGAGTTTGAGGTGTTATATGAATCACTTGTGGTGAACTATAGTTCTCTTTCTAGAGATGAAATGGAATACCAACGTCCTTGTATACTCTATGTCTTACCAAACAATATTGGCAATCTATTAGGTACTGTAGAGGAACTTATGGATTGGAAGAAAAGAGTAGGATATGATGTGCAATATGTCTCGTCTTCAAATGTTGTAAATAATAGGAACAATTTAAAAGATTATATTGAAGAAGCCTATGAGACATGGGACAATCCACCTGTACATGTCAATATTGTTGGTGACGCAACGGGAAGTTACGATATACCCACATGGACCGAATCATACAGTGGATATAATGGTGAGGGAGATCACCCATATACAACTTTAGAGGGTGGGGATGTATATCCTGAAGTATTCATTGGTAGGATGTCTTTCTCTTCAAGCTCGCATTTGAATACTATTATAAGTAAGACATTAAATTATGAATCAAATCCTTATATGAATGAGAATTGGTTCCAACGGGCATGTTTGGTAGGAGATGCAAGTACCTCGGGTATATCATGTGTGATTACTAATGAACATATACATGAGTTATTGGACCTGGCTGGTTTTGAGGAAGTGAATACGGTATATAGTGGCTCATTTCCAAGTCAAATGGTAGCTGGATTGAATGAGGGCGTATCCTTTTTCAATTATAGAGGCTATTATGGTGTAAGTGGTTTTGGTTCTAGTAATGTAAATAGTACATCAAATGGTTTTATGTTGCCCGTTGCCACAGTTATCACATGCGGTACCGGATCATTCGCATCTGGGAATGAGGCTCTATCAGAATCTTTTTTAAGAGCAGGCACAGCATCAAACCCTAGAGGATCTGTTGTCTGTATAGGTACAGCAACACTTGGTACACACACCATGTTTAATAATATTGTTGATATGGGTTTCTACTATGGAGCTTTATTGAAAGATATTGATACTCCCGGTGCAGCGTTAATGTATGGAAAGATGATGCTCTATCATAACTATCCATCAAATCCAAATAATTACTGCCATATCTTTACCCATTGGAATAATCTTATGGGTGAATCGTCTCTTCAAATGTGGACCGATTATCCAGAAATGACGACGGTCACACATCCATATTCGATCACGACGGGTTCTAACTTTATTGATATAACAGTAGATAAAGATAATGGTCCAGTGGAGGATGCTTGGGTGACGATCCTTATGGATGAAGAGATCTTCGAATCCGGGTATACTGATGCTCAGGGGTTTGTAAGATTACCGATCACATC
>CAYOJL010000130.1:0-4160 GCA_964404235.1 uncultured bacterium
AGTCCCTCCTCCGGTGGGATAGAAGATGACATCGGGGAGATTCCATTTGAGTTGCTCGGCCAATTCTAGGCCCATTGTCTTCTTCCCCTCGATTCGGTAGGGCTCCCTGAGAGTGGATACGGCAAACCACTCACTTGACTCTGCCCCATCTGCAATGATCTTACCACACTCTCCAATTAGTCCATTTACCAAGTGAGTCTTTGCACCTTGAATTCTAGCTTCTCTGACATTAATCTCTGGGGTGTTATCGGGACAGAGAACAGTTGTGGTCAACCCCCCCCTTGATGCATACGCTGCTAGTGCTGAACCAGCATTGCCATTTGTTGGAATTGCTAGATGTTCTATTCCTAGTTCCTTAGCCATCGAAACGGCTAGGCCCAAACCCCTAGCCTTGAACGAACCCGTCGGAAGCCTGGACTCATCCTTAATTATCGCCATTCCAGGGTTGGCACCAATCATTTTCCCTGTCTTTTCCAGTTCAATAAGGGGGGTAACCACTTCTCCGAGGGAAATCCGGTTCTTTTCGAGCTCTACTGGTAGAAGCGGTGAATATCTGCAGAATGAGGCTTCTTGGGAATTGGTGATATCTTCTCTGCTATATTCTTTAGATATCCTTTCTAAGTCGTATTTTACCAATAGCGGCTTTCCCGAATTTGATACCGTTTGGATAGTCCCCGACGGAAATCTTTCCCCGGTAAATGAGCACTCTAGATGACTGACGAAACTAGCCATGTGCATAGATTAGTGGTTGGTTAGATGAACATGCCGATTATACGGCAGTGGGAGCAACGTGGTCATAGTCCTTACCACCAGAGTCCCTGACTCTGGACCATACATCCTTCATGAGGCGATCATGACATTCTTTGCAGTAGTTGTATCTCTCGTAGGCCTCTCTGAATGAGTAGGCTTTCTTACCACTAGAAACTAAGAATCCCTCTGGAGATAGTCTACTGACCTGCGAACCACTTCTATTACATTCATTGAAGTCGCACTTTGGCACATAATCACCTCAAATGTTTTCCGGAATCATTTCCAATAATGGAACGTTTGCCTCGACCCTTTCTCCCGCTTCGCACTTGATTTCGCTGACAACGCCGTCAATGGACGCCTTAATCTCATTTTGCATCTTCATTGCCTCTAGTACTATCACCACATCCCCAGCTGAAATCAAATCGCCTTTTGAAACGAGAATCGAGACAACCTTTCCGGGAATCGCAGACGAAATAGTTCCAGATGCACCTAACATGCTGCTGGATTCTGACTCCCCGGCTCTTCTGACGTGCCTTTTTGCAGAATCGGACTCGACAATGAATGTCTTACCGCCTAAAGAGACCTCCCACTTTCCGTCAATTAACTCAATTTCGACTTCGAACTCTTGCCCATCTACGACAATCTTCCTTTTCTCACTCATGGATTCACCTGGTCGCACTTCTCTTGGATCTAGATGTTTCGAGGGACTCTCTTCCCAGCAGAGATCTTCTATGGTCAATAGACCAGGAACTCCCCATTCCCCGACCCAGGGATGGCTCTAGATAGCTGCCTATCGACTCCTCCATCAATACAGCCGCAATCGCCGCAACCAGCAATCTATTTTCATCAATATCCTCTTTCATTCTAATCCTCACAATGGAATATTGCCGTGCTTCTTGGCAGGTCTCACTTCTTCCTTCTCAATTAGAGCCCCCAGTGCCTTGGTAAGAGAAATCCTAGTCTCCGATGGAAGAACTACGTCATCTAAGTAACCTAGAGACGCCGCTCTGTATGGATTTGCAAATGACTCGGTGTAGTCATCGACAAGTCTTATCCGCTCTTGCTCAGGGTTCTTTGAGTCCCCAATCCTTCTTCTGTGGATAATTTGTACTGCTCCCTGAGCCCCCATTACTGCTAGCTCAGCCGAAGGCCATGCGATATTGTAATCCCCTCTGATATGTTTCGATGACATAACGTCGTAGGCACCCCCATATGCCTTTCTAGTGATTACAGTAAGTTTTGGTACGGTTGCTTCGGCGAATGCATAGAGTAGCTTTGCCCCATGCCTGATAATCCCCCCCCATTCCTGAATGGCCCCAGGCAGGAATCCAGGCACAAAAACAAGAGTAAGAAGAGGGATATTGAAGGCATCACAGAATCTAACGAACCTGGCCGCCTTTACTGACGCATCAATGTCAAGGCAACCAGCCAAATGCATTGGTTGGTTAGCTACAACACCAATCGTATGCCCTCCCAGTCTTCCAATTCCAATCACAATGTTTGTAGCAAAGTCAGCTTGCACCTCCAGAAAGCTACCCTCGTCAAGAATCTCTTCCACTGCAACTTGCATGTCATATGGCAGGCCCGGGTCATTAGGAACCAACTCGTCTAATTTCTCACATGACCTGTCTAACGGGTCTCGGGTTTCTACTATCGGGGCCCTCTCTAAGTTGTTAGATGGAATAAGACTCACCAATTCCCTAACAATCCCGATCGCACCTTTGTCATCCTCAGCAGTAAAGTGCGTGACTCCTGACATTGTTGCATGAGTTGTAGCCCCACCCAGATCCTCGAAGCTGACTTCTTCGTTTGTAACAGTCCGAATAACCTCAGGACCAGTGATGAACATATGGGAAGTCTTGTCTACCATTACTACAAAGTCTGTAATAGCCGGAGAGTAAACTGCCCCCCCAGCACAGGGACCCATAATTACAGAGATTTGAGGGATTACTCCACTGGCTCTAACATTTCTGAAGAAAATTTCTGCGTAGGAGCCAAGGCTTGCCACTCCTTCTTGGATTCTAGCCCCTCCACTGTCATTTA
Source organism: uncultured bacterium (assembly GCA_964404235.1). Lineage (GTDB taxonomy): Bacteria > Fidelibacterota > Marinisomatia > Marinisomatales > UBA1611 > CACEUX01. The sequence goes on from CAYOJL010000130.1 coordinate 2,794, forward strand.
GCCCAATTACTGGTGCACCAGTTTTTAGGGCCATATCCAGAATCTTGCATATCTTGAGGCCGTGCATTTCGCCAAGAGATCCTCCGTAAACCGTGAAATCCTGAGCGAAGCAGTAAACCAGCCTCCCGTCAATTGTTCCATGTCCACAAACCACTCCATCACCGGGAATTACGTTTCTATCCATGTCGAAATCCCGGCATCTGTGTTCAACTAGCGCATCTACTTCCATAAACGAGCCAGAGTCTAGCAACTGGTCGATCCTCTCTCTTGCAGTCAACTTGCCCTTAGCATGCTGGGCCGAAATCCTATCTTGGCCGCCTCCTGCATGCGCCTTTGACTTCCTACGCCTCAGGTCATCAATTCGGTCCGACCCTCCTGTCATTGAATTGGTAAATGGCAATAGGCCGCCCATGAGCATTCCTGATGACTTGTCATGTACAATGTAGCGGTTGCTTGAAGTCAGAATACGAATTGCAATGCTCCGAAGATGCGTGTAGTAGTGGCAAAACCAGGGTTAGATGGGCATGATAGGGGTGCCAAGGTGATAGCTAGGGCCCTAAGGGACGGTGGCCATGACGTAATATACACCGGATTGCGCAAAAGTCCTGACGAGAATGTCAGGATAGATAGTTACGAAGACGCTCAAGTTTTGGGGCTATCGACACTTTCTGGAGCTCACGAGTCTCTGATCCCAATTATCTGCACGGGCCTAAGGGAATCTGGACTGGGTGATGTGATTGTCTTTGCAGGAGGAATAATTCCCGAGCGAGATAGGAAGGCACTGTATGAGTCAGGCGTCAGGGCGATTTTTGGCCCCGGTACGAAAACCACTTCCGTTCTAGATTTCTAGATTGAGGCATCAGATAGGTTGAGTGCAGGAAACCCTGTGGGGGTAGGTTCGGACACGGGGTGGCACTGGAATTGAGTGACACCTCCAACTTGCTTAAATCGGCTCGGACTGGAAATCGTCGCAGTTTGGCAAAACTTCTGACAGCAATTGAGAGGGGTCAAGAGAGTGAGATACCCTCCGAAGCATCCTGGATTCTGGGCGTCACGGGGGCTCCTGGGGTCGGAAAATCAACATTGATTGGAAGATTGATTGAGCATTGGCAATCTAACGGAGAGAAAGTTGCTATTCTGGCCGTAGATCCGTCTTCTCCAGTCTCTGGAGGGTCCTTTTTGGCAGATAGAGTCCGCATCCCACAAGCAGATATTGACGACTCAATTTTTTTCAGATCTCTTGCCTCGAAAAACTTCCCCGGTGGAATAGTACCCAATTTTGGAAAAATGTGCCAAGCACTATCTGCTTGCGGTTGTGGGCGCATTGTCATTGAAACTGTCGGATCCGGACAATCGGAAATTAGTAT
>CAYOJL010000131.1:0-4136 GCA_964404235.1 uncultured bacterium
CAGAGTCTCTCAAGAAAGGCTGGTTCTCTCCAGCAGGCAGACTAGGGAAGACTCGTGGTGACCATTTCTCGATGATTCCCGATGAGATGTCTTACAGAGTTAGAGATGCTGTGACTCGCCGAGTCTTGGGTTCGGTAGACGAAGCCTTCGTGCTCTCTCTGGGAGATGGCAGTGGCGAGTCTTTGGGAAGGACCCGTAGATTCGTCATGGCTGGGCGTACCTGGGAGATTATCGATGCAGACCCTGAGCAGGAGGAGTTGCTGGTAGCGCCCGTGAAGGAGAGCGGAGAGGCTCCAATCTGGGCCGGAGAACTGCCACCAGTACCTCGCGAGGTGGCTGAGGAGGTTGGGCGTCTGCGCAGAAGCGCTGCCATAGAAATCGGAGCAATGCCAGCTGAGGATGGATGTGAGTCATTCTCCTCCTATCCATTATCAGAGATCGCAGCAGAGACCATTGTCTCAAGCGTTGCAGAGCATCTAGATGCGACAGGCGTACTTCCTGATGACAGGACGATGACTGTGGAGGACAGAGATGGAACTATTGTACTGAATACCTGTCGCGGTTCCAAGATTAACGAGACTCTAGCCCACTTCATCCAAGCTATGGGTTCGATGCTACAAGGTAAGATGGGTAGAGCCCTGGTGGATCCGTACAGAATCTCGTTCCAAGTTCCCGGAATGACTGCAAGCAACGTGATTGAGTGGTTACAAGAGACACCTTCGAACGCTCTGCCATCGATTCTCAGGATGACCATTCCGAATGGGCTTGCTGTCAGGTGGAGGGTAGTGCAAGTAGCTCGGAGAATGGGCGTCCTTGCAAAGGGTGTCGACCCTAGGAAGGTAAACCTAGAGGGATTGATGCAGAGGTACCGAGGGACTCCGGTAATCGAGGAGGCGCTAGACAAACTGTTCCATGAGAGGATGGACATAGACTCCACTGTGGATGTGATGAGGGAGATTCAGGAAGGTGTAGTCGAGATTTCTCACACTGCTACTGGGCCGCTCGGGATGAGTCCCAAGGGCGAGCGTGACCTGTTGCTGCCATCATGGTCAGACAATGAGCTTAGAGAGAGGCTAGAGATACGTCTCGTAAATGAGAGGGCAGTGCTAATCTGCCTCAACTGCAAGAGTAAGCGGCGTAGTCGAGTAGGCAGAATGGAAGAGAGAGTAGAAGACTGTTCTTCTTGCGGAGGCAGAATGCAGGCCTGCGCTCCGGAAAGGATGGAGGGCATGCTTGCAGAATGGGTATCAAGTAAGGATCCTACGATTAGAGGGAAGATGGAAAAGAATGCCGAATTGGTACGCAACCACGGTGCAGAGGCAGTGATGTGTCTGATGGGCAGAGGAATAGCAGAGGAGACAGCGACCCGAATTATGCGCGGGCATGAGAAGGGTGAGAGGATTAGGCTGCTCAGATCAATCCATAATGCTGAGCTCAAGTATGCGCGGACACGAAGGTACTGGTCGTGACGCAATCCCTATGCGCGTAGTTCATCACCGTCAGGGCGTGCTGATTGGCCTAACAGGGCGAAACGCCTCCGGCAAGACCACCGTTGTCAAGTGGTTTGAGAGTAATGGATTTCGTTCAGTATCTTGCTCGGATTCAATCCGAGCCTGGCTCGCTGAAGAAGGAATTTCGGAGAGTCGTGAAGCCCTAATCGAAGGTGGAAGAGAGTTGCGCCGTCGAGGGGGGCCGGGTATCCTCGCTGAGATGCTGCTTGAGAGGCTCTCGGGAGATGAAGCGGTAATCGATTCTATACGCACCCCTGGAGAAGTCGAAGCTCTGCGCTCACGAGATGACTTCGTGCTGATAGAGATCAGGGCTGGTCCAGATTCACGCTGGCAGCGCTCACAGGAGCGCGGTAGAACAGGAGATGCCAGTGATAAGGAAACTTTCTTCGCTCAGGAGAAATCAGAGGAAGTAGCATCAGATGAAGCAGGACAAGCTCTGATGGCTACAGCAGAACTTGCCAATCTGGTGTTATTCAACGATGGTTCGATTGATAGCTTGTACTCAGACCTAGAAGAGATGCTGGAGATGCTTTCCTAAGCCTGCCTGACTGTTATTCCGGCTTCCTTCATCATCGCTGATGCTGTCGCGAAGTCATCATGCCATCTATCTGGAATTTCGATGTCGGAGGGGTAGACCACTTCAGAGACGCCCGCTTGTATGAGGGACCTAGTACATCTGGAGCACGGCGGCCATGTCACATATGCGGTGTTCCCTTTGAGAGAGACTCCGGTTCTGGCAGCGTGCATAATCGCATTCTCCTCTGCATGACAGATTAGTGGGTACTTCTGCTCACGGTCTGAAAGCCTCTCCTCATCGTCTTCGATACCGCGCGGGAAGCCATTGAATCCAGTCGATCGGATCTCCCTATCTTCACCTACGACCACGCATCCGACCTTCGTAGATGGGTCCTTGCTCCAAGTGGAAATGTGGGCGGCTAGGTCGAGGAATCTATTGTCCCACTTCTTGCTCATACTCACACCTTAGGGTTGGCCACCGGGCGGGTCGTTATCTCGGTTCGCCTCAGACCTGCTGGGATCGTAGCCCTCCCAGACGGATGGATTGGAGTAACAGTCGGGATCATCCTCGTCTGCCTGACCTCCCTTGTCATTGTCAATGCCATCGCCGCAGTTACCCTCCTAAACTACCGATATAGGGAGGAGGCTGTCGACTCCTCCTGCTGAGGCGAGAACATTTAGGATGCCTAGGAGGACAATAGTCAGTCCAGCGAGAATAACTTTCGAAGCAGAGTCCTTGGACTCAACGACGACTTTCACTTCGACCTTGTCATCGGACTTCTCAGTCATGCTACGCGAGAACCACCGCAAGTCATCATACTTGGGTTCTTAGTGAGCAGTCAAAGCTTCCCAGAGGTCCCACCCATTACTTTCTGCCATATGTCTGAATAGATCACCAATCAGATACACACTGCCAATCACCATTAGATCACAGCCTCTATCTGCTGCTAATCGTGAGGCGATGAAAAATGCCTCCACCGGATTCTCGTGTGAGGTTTCGGGCTTACTCCCCAAACCGTTCATCGTCTTGTTCAACTCCTCAATCGTGACCGCTGGGTTGCGCCCGGTAATCGGCTGGGTGAGTACAACTCCTTGGAAGAGCGGGTTTGATTGGAGTTCAATAGCAAGCGGCGAGAGGGTTTCATTCAGGTCACTCTTCGCAGTCATTCCGAGCAGTAATACGCACGGTTTGTCGACTTCAGAGAGGTCTGCGGCGAGACTCTCAGCATTGTGAGCAGCGCTGAATCGGGTGGTAATGCCCTTAATCCAATCACTGCCAAAGCCCGGAGAGCGTCCTGGCCAGACGCAATCTGCAGAACTAACCGACCAGTCGAGAATTTCTGCTGCTTCCTTGACCATAGATGCATAGCCCTCCCATGGACTCTTGGCCTGAATGGTCCACCAAGTGAGATCAGTGCCCGCGATTCCTTCGATGACCTCCCTAACTCCGGAGTCCTGATGCTCTAATACGATAATAGGCACTCCTGGACGATGGATGGATGCCTTCTCGAAAGCAATCTCTCGAAGTGTTTCGCCAAGGAACTGGCTGTGCTCCATAGACACAGAGGTCAGAAAGCACAAATCCGCATCGACAAGTCTGGTTGCATCCAGCCTTCCCCCCATTCCGGTCTCTATGATGCCTCTTTGCACTCCAGCCTCACTGAATACCAGCATGGCTGATAGAAAGGTGGACTCAAAGTAGGTAGGGCTGCATTCGGGCTCCATTTCTGAGGCCTCTCTAACTCTAGAAAGGGCTCTGTCGAAGTCATCTGAAGAAATCGGTCTGCCGTCGATTCTAATGCGCTCCTCAACAGTCACGAGGTGGGGTGAAGTGAACAGGCCGGTTGTCAACCCACTCGCAGTTGCTGCAGACGAAAGTTGAACGCATAGCGATCCTTTTCCATTGCTGCCAGCGACATGGATTGAAGGAAAGTCGAGGTGGGGGTTGCCTAACCTCGATAGTAGGATCTGACAATTATCCAAACCCAATTTCATCCCCATCGCTATGCGCGAATCTAGCCATTCTCGCGGACTGATACCAATTCCCCCTGCATTTCGCTGGTGTGCGTGAACGGGTCAAGGTGATATGGCCCATGAAGTTCGTGGGGG
>CAYOJL010000132.1:0-4010 GCA_964404235.1 uncultured bacterium
GAACTTTTAGACTACGACACATGAATAAGCCGATTCTCTATAGCGCCTGTCCGCATGATTGCCCATCCACCTGTGCACTGGAAGTTGAGTTAGATAAGGATGGTCGTATTGGCCGGGTACGCGGCGCTATAGAGAACTCTTACACCAATGGCATTATTTGTAGCAAGGTGGCTCGTTACACCGAACGAATCCATCATCCCGATCGGTTAACAACACCTTTGCGACGCAAGGGGGGTAAACAATCGGGAGAATTTGAATCGATTAGCTGGGAAAACGCACTTGATGAGACAGCAGAGCGGCTATTAAAAGCAGAGCAGCAATACGGATCAGAAACCGTATGGCCATATTTCTTTGCAGGCACTATGGGTCTGGTCATGCGCGACGGAATTAATCGCTTGCGTCACGCGAAGGATTACTCCGGAGAGCACAAGAGCATTTGTACAACACCTTCATTCAATGGTTTCATTGCGGGTACCGGAAAACTGGCAGGAGTTGACCCTCGGGAGATGTCCGACTCCGACCAGGTGATTCTATGGGGTACGAATGCTGCCAGCACTCAGGTGAATGTGATGGGTCATGTGCTTAAAGCTAGGCAGCAACGTGGTGCGCGTCTGGTGGTTGTTGATACTTACAACAATGCCACAGCCAAACAAGCAGACCTGTTTGTTTGCGTCCGACCCGGCACAGATGGTGCCCTGGCTTGCGGCATTATGCACGTGTTGTTCAGGGATAGGCTCGCCAATTGGGAATATCTAAACGAATACACTGATGATCCTGAGGGGTTGGAACAACATCTTAAATCCAGAACACCCGAGTGGGCTTCGGCGATCTGTGGTGTCGATGTGGGGACCATAGAGGAGTTCGCCCATATGATTGGTGGCACACCCAGAACTTATTTTCGGTTGGGCTACGGTTTTGCACGACAACGCAACGGTGCGTTTAACATGCATGCTGTCACTTCAATAGCTTCCGTAGCGGGTTCTTGGTTACATCAAGGTGGTGGTGCATTGCACAATAATGGTGATATTTATCACTGGGACAAAACTCTTATCGAAGGCCTGGACGTTTGTGATTCCAAGATTCGGGTTCTAGATATGTCGCGCATCGGCGCCATACTTACCGGTGACAGTCAGGCCCTCAGTGAGGGTCCACCGGTCACTGCGCTGTTTATTCAAAACACCAATCCGATGTCAGTTGCACCAGATCTGAACAAGGTGCACGAAGGTTTTTTGCGGGAAGACCTATTTGTTTGTGTCCATGAGCAGTTCATGACTGAGACTGCTATGGTGGCTGATATCGTACTGCCGGCGACGATGTTTCTGGAGCACGATGACGTATACCAGGGTGGTGGTCACCAGCACATTATTCTGGGTCCTAAGATTATCGAGCCCCCAGAGGGTTGTCGCTCAAATCATGAAGTTATTTGTGAGCTTGCCCACCGTCTGGGAGCGGAACATCGAGGATTTCACATGACCGCTCGCGCAATAATCGATCAGACTTTGCAGGACTCGGGTTGGGGAACCCTGGAGCAGCTTGAGAGTGTTCATTGGATTGACTGCCAGCCGGAGTTTGATGAGTCCCATTACCTTAACGGGTTTGCACACAAGAATAAAAAATTTCATTTCTCACCAAACTGGTCTGAACTCGAACCCCGGGGGTTTGGTCCGGAAGATAGCGTAATTCCGAGGTTTCCTGATCATGTGCCGGTAATCGAGGAATCGACTGCTGATATGCCTTTTCGTTTGGTGACGGCACCAGCACGCCACTACCTTAACTCGTCGTTTAATGAAACACCCACTTCAATACGACGAGAAAAGCAGCCGACTGTTATGGTTCATCCTGACGACGTGAGTTCACTAGGCGTACACAATGGTGACGAGGTACGTATCGGAAATGCTCGAGGTGAGTTGACGATTGTTGTTCAGCAGTTTGAGGGCGTGCAAAAAGGTGTGGTTGTCGTTGAGAGTATCTGGCCAAACAAGGCCTTCAAGGAGGGCAAGGGAATCAATGTCTTGACAGGCGCTGATCCAATTGCGCCAAATGGTGGTGCAGCGTTCCATGATAATCGGATCTGGATTCATCCGCTTTGATAGTTAATTATCTACGGATCTTACAAAGGACAGGAAAGTGACAATCAAGAGTCAAGCAGTATCTTACACAGCCGGTGACGATGATCTAAAAGGATACATCGCATTCGATGATAAAAGTGAGAGTGCTAGGCCGGGCGTGATAGTTATTCACGAATGGTGGGGGTTAGATGACTATATCCGTACGCGCGCGGATAGGCTGGCCGAGCTAGGGTATACCGCACTGGCGATCGACATGTACGGCAACGGCGCTACCGCCGATAGTCCGGATGAAGCGGGCGGGATGATGAATGCGGTACTAAGTAATATGGAAACTGGTACGTCCCGACTGAGAGCCGCCTATGACGTCTTGTGTGCTCAGTCAGTAGTCGATGAAACACGGACAGCCGCGATTGGTTATTGCTTTGGTGGCGCTATGGTCCTACATATGGCCAGAATTGGTATGCCGCTTAAAGCAGTAGTCAGCTTCCATGGTGCGTTAGGGTCATTCCATACCCCAAGACCAGGAGAGATTCAATCAAGAATTCTCGTTTGTCATGGTGCTAAAGACAACTTGGTTCCAGAAAGTGATATAGAGACGTTCAATGCGGAGATGGCGACTGCGGAAGCGAATGTCAAATTCGAATCCTACGAGGGAGCTCTGCACGGGTTTACCAATCCAGAGGCTACAGAACGTGGACAAAGCTACGGTCTGCCCTTGGCTTATGATCAACGTGCTGATGAGGCATCATGGTCTGAGATGAAGGCTCTATTTAACGAGGTATTCTGACAACCGAGGTTGACCCTATCCAGCATTAGGGTCACGTAAAAGACGGTTTGCATATTTCTCGTTATGTCAGGTTCAGATTTTGTTTACTAAGCCTGCCTCTTGTGGTGTTGCGATTAGGAGGCTGACCTATCGTATGCGGATCTCAATCATTCGAAACTCGAGCGCACATATCTAACCGAGGTCCTCTGGATAGCTGTGATTCACCGTTGTATTAATCGGAATTGTGATGAAAAGAGCTAATTGAAGGGATAGTTAGGCCTTGAAACTAGATCATACGGGTTCGGGCTTGTGTCGCGATTGCCAGTAACGAACATTCAAGAAGCCGATAATCAAAAGGTTGATTGAATTAGCGCCGCCGCCCACCAGGAATGCGTAAGCGTAGTGGCCGTTTAGATCAAAAATTTGACCGCCTAGCCAGCTTCCAAGTGCCATGCCGATGGTTCCAAATAATAGGACTATTCCAACTCGCATGCCGATGCTTGTAGGAGGTAGCAGATGGCGCATTATGATCGTATAGGCTGGAACAATACCGCCAAAGGCAAGGCCGAAAAACATTCCGATCAGGTAAAGCTGGGCAATATCTTGAGCGAGTGCAAATAGAAACACAGAAAGTGCCTGGAGAAATGAGCCGATGAACAGGGTCGATAGTCCCCCGATACGGTCAGATATCCAGCCCCAGGCTAGGCGACTCACAATCGAGCTGGCAAGGGCCAGGGCCACAACCTCAGCACCTTGCACTCGGGTAAAGCCGAGATCGGTTACGTGAGAAACCAAATGAACCGTCGGTATCGACATGGAAATGCAACAACCTACAATTGCGACAGACAGGAGGCCTACGAGTAGGTTGGATGAAATTCCAAGTGCATAGACAGTTCGACCTGGCACTGTCGATGACCTCACTAGTTTGTCGGTGTCAGGTGGTCTGCGCCGAAGGACCAGAGTGGCAGGAAGAAGGCAAACCAGGAACGCACCATAGTAGAAGAATGTGGTTCGCCAGCCGATTGCTTCGGTGAGCTGTGTAAACGCAGGTATCCAGATTGTGCCTGCCACGCCTTGTCCGGTGGCGACGATGCCCACCGCAAGACCTCGACGACGATCAAACCAGTGCGTGATGTTTGCAAGCAAGGGCACAAATAAAGCGGAATTACCGAGTA
>CAYOJL010000133.1:0-3994 GCA_964404235.1 uncultured bacterium
CCATTTTCTCCATCTCCACCATGCAAAGCATTAAAAACTAAATCAATATTTTCAGATTTAATTTTCTTTAACAAAAAATCATAGTCACCATTAAAATCTACAGGGCATATATTTTTCTGATCTTCAAGCGTATTTAAAACACATTTTCCAGCATTCCCCATAAGGGTCTTACCAGGAATCTCCATCTCAACCATTGAAATTCGATCAAGCTCTCTAGCTTGGTTACATGTTAATAATCTCATTCAGAAATGAAAATAGCAGATGCTATTGCATGAGTATTAGTGTGTGATATAGATACTTTACATTTTCCATCACAATCAAGGTCTAATACTATAATTGGTTCACCGTGATCTCCTGATCGAATATCAATTGCCTTAAATGGTATTGGTTTAGTGTAGCCTGAAGATTTTAAAGCTTTCATCACAGCTTCTTTTGCTGCAAATCTTCCTGCATAATGTATTTCTGGACGAGGCTTGGATCTACAATACTTTTGTTCTAATAATGTATAGATGCGATCAAGGAATCTTTTTCCGGTGCGATTAATTGAAGAACGAATTCTAGAGATCTCAACTATATCCGTTCCTATAAATATATCACGCACTTCCGTTATATTCATTAATGATCATAAACAATTGATATATATCATTAAGATCCCAGTCTGCTCCAGAATGGACAGTACCAAAAGTATCTCCATATCTTGCAAAAGCAGTCTTCATTCCAAGCTTTTGAGCACCAACGACATCCCTTTCAGGCCAGTCTCCAACCATAATGGTCTCTTCTGGATCAAGATCCAATGCATCCAGGCACATTTTAAAAGGTTTCTCAGAGGGCTTTCTCTCTCCACTATCATCAAAGGTTATAACCACATCAAAAAAGTGATATAGATTTAGATAATATATACGCATCCATGCTTCTCGACTGGGTGCGTCAGAAACGACCCCAAGTTTTATACCTGATTTTGCTAATGCCATTAGGGTCTTATTGACATTAGGATATGCCATTAGATTAGCTTCTCTTGCTCGCCTATATGCAACAATACCAGCTGCAAGAAATTTATGCTCAACATAACCAATCTGCTTTTCAATGAATACATCAAACACCTTTTGATTCTCCCAACCAAATTCTTCATAAATGCTAACAATTTCAGTATAGGAGTCGTCTTCACCCACCATTAACCCTGCTTCGATCATACCTTTCACAGCTGCTTTTACTGCAAATTCCTTCATTTTCATAAAGTCAAGCAGAGTATTATCTAAATCAAAAATGACACCTTTGATAGAATTCATATTTATACTTTATTTTTCATATTTAGCAGGGTTATTTATCTCATCTATCTTTCTTTCTGCTAATTTTCTGAAGTCTCTATCATTACGCGCCTGTTCAAAATGCTTTTTTGCACGAGTTCTGTTTCTTCTACCCATCTCTGCCATTCCTAACTCCAACCAACCACCACCAAATTTTTTCTTTAAATCTATACATGATTGCGCTGCATTTGCTGCTTCATCCCATTTTTCAAGATGATTATATGCAGAAGCGAAATTGAAATATTTATTATGATCTTTATCATCAAGATCGGTAGATACTTTTAAATTATTTGCTGCATCTTTAAAGTTTTCTTGTTCAATATAAAGCAATCCTAAACGCATAAATCCATTTGCATATTCAGGATCTATCTGCACAACAGTTTTTAATATATCCTCTGCTTTTTTGAATTCTTGTTTCTCTGTATAAAGCTTCCCTAGACTTCCATAAGCTTTTGAATATCCGGGATTGATTTCTATTGCCTTGCTATAATGTTCTATTGCGATATCATTATTCCCGTCGGTTTCATGCACGCTACCAAGAGTAAACCAAGTTTTGTCATGATCTGGCCTAATGTCCAATACCTTATTTAGTGATGCAATTGAAGCTTTAGATTGACCTTGTTTTTTCTGTAAAACCCCTAATTGAAAATATGCAAGATAAAATTGTGGATCAAATTCCAGTGCTTTTTCATAATAGCTTGTTGCTTTTCCAAGATCTCCTCGTTTATAAGATTTATTTCCAGCATTTAAGAATTGCTTAGTCACATTATCCAATCCCTTTCGTGACTTCTTATGTTCCGGATAGATCTTTAAAGCATTGCTAAAATGCCTTGCAGCGCTTTCTATGTCCTTCTGTCTAAACTTGGTTAAACCCTTATAGAATTCAGCATCAGGGAAATAAGGATGTGCCTTAGATATTGCATCATATTCTTTGATGGCCTCATCATAAAGAGCTTGTTGAACATTTCGAGTACCATTCTGTATATGTTCTGTTATCTTACTTATTTGATTTGCCCATTCTCTAAAATCCTCATCAGCCTGCACTGCTTGTATTGAATATTCATTTGCTTTTTTTAGATCACCCTTATGCAAGAATAACTTTGATAATGCTTGTAATGCAGGGGCAAATGATGGATCAACACTTAATGCGGAATTAAATGATGATTCTGCACTTGCAAGATCTCCAGATTCTAATTGAGATCTACCTTGGCTTAATAATGCTTCTGGATCTTGAGAAAATGCAAATGTGATTGTTAGTATAATTACAAATATTCTTAATTGCACGATAATGCCTCTTTCTTAAAATATTATTTATGAAAATAGTGAAATTATTTTGTCAAATTTTAATACAAAATACCTATGGTTAGCAGTCTAGAATCATTCTTTTGATACAGGAATCTGATCCACTTGACCTTTAAGGTCAGAAACTCTACCTTCAATTTTATTGATCCTAGCATCAATGTTAGTGACCCTACCATCGATTTTATCAATGGAACCTTCAATTGAACGAATTTTACCATCTATAGTATTTACTTTTTCATCTGTCACGCGATGATCTCTAGATAATGTAATAACTTTGTCACTCAATATATTCAATTCATTCGTTAGGTCTCCTAGATCTGTTGTCAATTTCTTCCTTGCTTTAAGTGCATTATTATCCATCTCATCAATTCTATCACTAATGCTTTCAAGTTGAGAAGTAAGATCTTTTAACATCAAATCCATACCCTTTGATAATTCTTCTGTCTGGTCAAGTAGCTCTTTATTTAGTTTTCTGATCTCTAATTGATTCTCATCTACACCATTTTCTACATTACTGAACTTTCCTTGTACTTGGATGACTTCCTGGATGTTATTTGCAAGGGCACCTGACATCATATTGATTTGATTCTGCTGATTTTCTTGAATGCTTCTTATGGATTGTATATCTTTTTTTATAGTCGATAGGTTTCCCGATAGTATATAGGACTGATTTGCTGTTATATCTAGTTTTTGTCTCACTTGACCAAATTCTTCATTCAACGTTGAGACCGTATCATCAATTCCTCCCATTTCTTGACGATTAGACGCAATATTAACCCTCTGATTAACAAGGTCATCTTCTACATATTCCATCTTCTTTTTTTGTTCCCGACCTTGTGAATGTAATCTTAGTAGATCGATCTCAAATTCATTTTGCAACACTTCAAGATTCTTGAATAATTCATATAGATCATCTAAAGCAGTTTTAAGAGAATCATTCCAATGATTCACCTGTCCAGTGAGATGATTAACATTACCCTGAAGATATTCTAGCCTTTCAGATACAAAAGTAAGGTCACCTTTATTTGCAGCATCTTCCCTTCCTAAAATATCTGATGGAAGAATTTTTATTGTTCCTTGATCTGTCTTTAAAAATATCCGATATTGGTTCTCATTGACAACTTGTCCTTGGACGATAGAGCCATCTTTTAAAAAAAAGATAGACATATCTTGCGCTGTTAAATAACAGGTGAAGAGCACAAAAATGACCAGTATGAGTTTTTTTACCATGAACATCAGTTTGTTTAACAAGAGAATCTAAATTAATGGAATGATCGGGGCAACCGATTGAAAAATAAAAAAAATCTTTTTAAACAGAACTTTTTTATGTGTGCCGAAGGCCGGACTCGAACCGGCACGGGGTTTCCCCCACATGCCCCTCAAGCATG
>CAYOJL010000134.1:0-3984 GCA_964404235.1 uncultured bacterium
ATAATCATCAGGAACATTTATTGTAGTTGCTGAGATCAAAGATATACTGATGAAAAATAATAATAGCTGCTTTTTCATGATGTCATTTCCTTTTTTATAAAATGTTTATACTGTGGTATCTATTCCCTATGAATCATAAATATTATTAGGGATAATAAAGCAATAAAACCGCTATAACTTAATAATATATGGGAGTATAAATCTAAAAAAATTACTCTTGATATATGCTATTTACTTGTCCAAGCGACCGTGATCTTCTTATGCAGATCTGTATCTAAGAACTTACCCCTATCAGCCTTATTCTTTATATCCTTTGACCTAGATTTCATCTCAAAGTATGCATCCTCTAAGAATCCCTGCGCTTCTTCTTTTTTACCTAGATAATCATATGCTTCATAGGCAGCCCAATTACCTATGATCATATCTTTTGATTCGCATTCATTCTCTTGAACTATATCCTGGAATTCTTTCAGGACCTTATTTGATCGCTTGGTATCTCCTGTCCTTTTATATGAGACTATGAGATATGGCAGAATGGCAAGCCTTTTCTGCGCAGAGGACGAAAAATACTCATCTGATCTTTTCATGTAGATATTGCAACTATCCCAGTTAGCCATATAGTAGTGAGACATACCTAGGTATCGCTCATTTTCAAACTCATTATCCTTGTCCTTTATCATTCCAGATGATCGTCTAAAATTTTGTATAGCGTTATCATAATCTGACTGATAAAAATAGGTCTCACCTATATTATTAAGAGAACTAGCTAATCCTTTATTATCCTGGAGCTCTTCTTTGATTGCTATACTTCTCTTATAGTTCTCTATTGAGTTTTCATATTCGCCCATTGTAAAGTAAACATTACCAATATTATTGAGGGTCTTCCCCATATTTCTCTTATCACCCAATTCTTCTTTGATCTTGAGACTCTTCTCATAATATTCTACTGATTTACTGTAGTCCTGGTCATTTCTGTACCAGATACCAATATTATTCAAATATTTGGATATTTTAGGCTTATCATCAAACTCCTCTACCAATGCCAGTGCCTGTAACCAATTTTTTAACGCATCATCATTATCCTTCATTCGATAGTTCAATATTGCCATGCTATTTAATGTTTTGGCCATAGACCCTTTATCATTCATGACCGTTGACATTGATAATGCTTCAGTTAATTTTTCAAGAGAACCAGCATAATCTTTCTTTTTCCTTAGAAGCTGACCCTGTTTTCTTAATGACTCAGCAATATTTGCATTATCTTGTAAGGATTTACTCTTCCCAAGTGCTTTTTCATACATGACCGAAGCTTGCGTATAATTACCCATATCGTATTGCATTGTGCCTAAATATATCTGTGCCATTACAAGATTATCATCTTTGCTTATAGCACTCTCCATCATTTTAATAGCTTTCATGTTATCATCAGCAACTTTTGCAAGGGTATAAATACTCTTGGATTGCAGATACAGATCATAAGCCTCCGCATCGTATTCAAGCCTCGCATAGTCTTCGGACTGTTCAATGCCCAGCTCTTTTACTATGTTATCGATCAAAACACTAACAACGGATTGTAAACTATTCTTCTCAATGAACCACTTGTTTATGAACATATCTTTTCCTGCATCCGAATCAAATAGCCTTACTCTAAAAATGAAACCATTATCATCAGGCTGTACGCTACTTTTAAAGACGTAATCTACACCAATATTATCTGCTAACTCTTCTAATGGCATGTCACTGCCTTTGTATTTTTTAACAACAGAAGGTTCTGAGACCTTAATAAGGCCTTGAGATGAACTAGTAAGATCAAAGATAAGATCCTCAGTAATGGTCTCTAGATAGTTTAATTCGCTATAGCTACCTACATCCATATATAGAACGGCGATCGAGTCCACTCGATCTTCACCAAATACAAACAAATAGAGAAAAATTGGGATGAGTACTAGCGCCGCAATACCAGGATAAAAGAATTTTGATCGTGTATCTTCTAATTTGGCAGATACATCAGCTATATTTGTTTCAGGTAGTCCATGTGAAATGATACAATAGACCGTAACCTCTTGACCAACACCCTTGAGGTTTGGCTTACCAATATATTTTGTTTGATAATGCATTTCCCTGACAATAGCATCATAGACCTTCCCTGATATCGCAATCCCTCCAGGTGCTGAAAAGGGTTCAATACGAGCAGCCACATTCACATCATCACCGATCACATCATTATCAAGCATAAGGATCTCACCCTGATGTATACCGATCCTAAGAATAAGATCATCGATTGGCTTTGTTATCTCTTGTATCTTGATGCAACAGTCAACGGCTTCGGTCACTGTATCAAATATCAATAACAATCCATCGCCCATCTCTTTTATCCATTTACCACCATGCTCTTCAACGATTGGTTTTAATAGATCACGTTGTTTTGTTAATAGCGAGGATGCCAAGGTCTGATCCTTAGCGGTAAGTTTTGTAAAACCGACTATATCAGTAAAAACGATCGCGGCTAGTTTTCTTTTTTGGTCTGCCATTCTTGTCAGAATCTAACAGTCATAGAATATAGAAAACACCATTGGAGTATAAGCTTATAAAACATTTATTTTATCAGTGATTTCCATGATGATGATCAGAATGACCCTCATTCACTGGTGCTTTACTAAGTATAAGTTTTTTCCTATTTAGAGAAATAAGTTTATTTTGGTCCTCTATGACATGGTAAAATTTATTGATGGTCACATTTTGAAATTCTTGAGATATTTTTGAACTTGGCCAATAAATATTAATAGAGTTTATCTCATTACACTGTCCTAGACCTATCTCCTGTTGTAACGTTGAAGACCCATAGCTGCCACCCGTACCTACAACACGATAAATTGTTCTATCACCATTAGGACCACTTGCTCGAATGGTGATCTCAGTTCCAAATGCCGACCTGTTTGATCTCACGCCCTCTAGATGAAGTGTGATCCAATTATTGCCACTACCAGGGTTCTCTAATAATATATTCCAAAAACCATCTGCTTTTACAAATCCTCCAAGGCTATGGTAGATATCTTGGTCACCATCATTATCCAGATCTGCAAAGCTGATTCCATGTCCTTTTTGTAGATGACCAAATCCTGCATTTGTTATTTCTTGAAACCGTTTACCTTTATCATTCCTAAAAAGCAGATTAGGCATAAGGGCGTCGAGTGATGGATAACCAGTACCCACATAAAAATCAAGCCAACCATCATTATCTACATCACCAAAATTCAAGCCCATAGACTCGATCGATCTATGGAGATCGGCTTGCTTTGCCATATCACTAAATGTTCCATCTTTGTTATTAAGATAAAGGCTGGAAAATTCAATATTACTCGATCCTTTCACGTATTGCTCTGCAAGCTTTTGTACAGACATAGGGTAACTTGACACAAAGAGATCTAGATATGTGTCATTATTATGGTCAAAGAAAAAACATGGAAAACTACTCAATGGTGATGTTACACCAGCATATTGCGCTAGATCTGAGAATGTGTATTGTCCTTTAGCATCTGGTCCATTATTTGTCATGAGTAGATTTCTTCCTTCTGCCACTGATACAAATAGGTCTTGCAGACCATCTTTATTATAATCGCCCCAGAAAGATCCCTTCACAAGTTCATTAATAAATAATCTGGTAGTTTTACTTACATCTTTGAAAACGCCGTTATTATTCTGAAGTAATTGTGATACACCATTCTCATTTCCTACAAAAATATCTACCCAACCATCATTATTAAAGTCACCCCATGATGCAGTATGGCTGCCATAATAATAAAGTAACCCTGCTTCATAGGTTATATCAGTGAACGTACCATCTCCATTATTCCTTAATAATGAATTTGGATGTTTCTTACCAGCCTCCTCTTGCAACCATCCTCCCCTTACAATGTAGATATCTATATCTCCATCATTATCATAATCTGCCTGTGTACAGTGAGATCCTCCTGTAATTCCATC
>CAYOJL010000135.1:0-3879 GCA_964404235.1 uncultured bacterium
ATACGGATGAGAACCACCACGAAATGATACCCCTCTTATGGTCGCATTGTTATTTGAAGACTGATCCAGTAATAAACAGCTTCCGCCAATAGGGCCTGGAGCAAAATAGGTATCTAATATAAGATTTGGATCATTTTCATCAAACGCTCTTGATTCTAGGACAACCATTTTAAAATCAAAGTCGAGTGCTTCTGTGTATATGCCAGGGTTAAGTCTGATCGTATCACCATCCACTGCAGAAGTAACGGCCCTTGCAATCGTTTCAAATGGTGCTTCTGGGCTTCCGTCATTCTCATTATCACCATTTGAATCGACATACCACACTGGTCCCACATTAACTGGACCACAACCGGCTCCAAAACAACCGATCAGTGCTCCCCCTGCGCCACCATCAATGCATGATGAATTCTCTCTAACATAATAATTACCAGCAGAGCTGTTACAAAAATATGGTTCTTCTTCCAAATTACCCGTACCCCAATTAAGGTCACCATTATCATTGGTTTCCACACCATCCTCACCATCTTCTATCAAGCTATATACCACTCCTAATTCTACATCTGTACCTTCTGACCTAAAGTATATCTGAGGAGAACCATTTCCCCAAACGATGGTATTGAGAAGATTAACATCAACATCATCTCTCATATATATCCCGTTTCCATAGAGTCCCGCAGAATTATTTGCGATGGTTAAATTGGTAAAATCCACGATAGATGTATTCCTTATATAAGCACCTGCGCCTGAACTACTAACATTACCAGCTATAAGAGAAAATGAAAATTGTGGGTCTGCATTATTAACATATAACCCTCCACCCAAACCTTCTGCTTCATTATTAATAATAAAGACCTGGTCTGCCTGAAGATCTGCATCATCCTTTAAAGTGATTCCTCCACCTGAATTGTTTGCAGTATTTTGGTTGAATATCACATTTTCCATGATCGGGCTCGATTCATTCCTCAAATAACAACCACCACCGAATTCAGCTATATTATCAAAGAAGGTACAATCATAAAACTCTGGACTGGATTCACTTCTACTATAGAGACCACCACCAACATCATCTGTTTCATTAGCATTTATAGAACAGCCATAGAATTTTGGTGAGGCATTATAACAAAATATTCCACCTCCACCGCCTTCATTAGCAATATTATCCTGTATGATACAATCCCTAATGACAGGCTCACTACCTTCACAATATATACCTCCACCATATGTCCAGTATGAACCATTATCATCAGGGTCTTCATCATTACCTGTCCCATTTTGAATAGTGAATCCTTGTATGATGGATTGACTGGTCTCACTACTAGAAAAGGTAACAACGCTACCACTTTCTTGGGCATCAATGATCGTTGACCCGATCAATAGTGAGTCATTTTCGATTAAATAAAGTGATGAGATCAATATGGCTTTACCATCAAAATCAATTGATTCAGGATAGAACCCTGGACTGACCAAGATCGAGTCACCATCTTCTGATATATTTATTGCATCCTGAATTGAAGGTTGGTCATCTGGTACATGAATGGTCTCTGTCATGGCCAATGAACTGAAAACAAAAACAACTATGTAGAATTTATTACGCATTTCTTTAAAGGTTTTGTGGGGCAAAATTATAATCAAAAATTGTGGAATTCAGGATGAAGTTCACTATATCCTATATTAATTTCCTGCCCTTCATAACGATGATATATAATACCAACGTCTATGTACCTAGCTATACCTAAAGAAGATCTCAATACTGAGACACGTGTAGCAGCCACACCGGGAACGGTCAAAGACCTGATCAGTTCTGGTATGGAGGTTTATGTGGAAACAAAAGCAGGACTAAGATCACACATTAGCGATCAAGACTTTGAGGAGGCTGGAGCAAAGATCATAGATATAGCAAGTGAACTTTTATCTCAGGCAGATATAATTATAAAAGTTCTTCCTCCTTCAGTTGAGCAGATATCAAAGATCAAACCAAATACTATCATTATCTCCTTATGCCAAACAACTAGGGAACTAGATATTGTCAAGGCAATGAGAGATCGGTCTTTGACTGGTCTATCAATGCATCTAGTACCCAGAACAACGCTAGCTCAGAAAATGGATGCACTGTCATCCCAAGCCAATATCGCTGGTTACAAAGCAGTATTAATGGCAGCCAGTAGACTGGGTGTCTATATGCCACTGCTCATGACCGCAGCTGGAACGATCCGACCAGCAAAAGTACTTGTACTCGGCGCTGGTGTAGCGGGGCTGCAAGCAATAGCGACCGCTAAACGCTTAGGTGCACATGTTGAAGCGTTTGATGTCCGCCCTGTTGTAAAAGAGCAGGTTGAGTCTTTAGGTGCAAAATTTATTGAGGTTGACGCAAGCGAGAATGAAGGGGTTGGTGAAGGTGGATATGCCAAGGAGACATCAGAGGATTATAAACGTCTCCAGCAACAATTGATCCATGACCATATAAGTAAAGCAGACATGGTGATAACCACTGCGCTTATCCCTGGAAAACCCGCCCCCATACTTATACCTACTTCTATGGTTAATGCAATGAAGCCAGGTTCGATCATCATGGACCTCGCATCTGAGAACGGAGGGAATTGTGAACTCACGCAAAAGGATGAGACCATAGAACATAATGGAGTAATTATTGATGGAACATCAAATATTCCAGGGACCATGCCGGTCCATGCAAGTGAATTATATGCAAAGAATATTACAGCATTGTTAACATACATGGTCAAAGATGGACAGTTAAACCTAGACCTAGAGGATGAGATCATATCTGGATCAATGTATACCTATAATGGAGAGATCACTCATGAACAGACCAAAGATATTTTAGCTGGATAGATTATGGATATAAATATTCTCACTGTTTTCATTCTTGCGATCTTTGTTGGATTTGAGATCATTACAAAAGTACCACCCACCCTTCACACACCATTAATGAGTGGGTCGAATGCGATCTCTGGGATCGCGATAGTTGGTGCGATCATTTCCACAAAGATAGATGGAGGAATTGGGACGTATCTTGGACTTATTGCTGTGATCTTTGCCACTATTAATGTGGTCGGTGGATTTATGGTAACAGATAGAATGCTAAAAATGTTCAAGCGAAAATAACGTACTCTATGCATTATTCTAATATCTTCTACGTGCTGGCATCTGTCTTATTTATACTAGGTATAAAGAAACTAAGCCACCCTAAGACAGCTCGAAATGGTAATTTTATAGCAGCCTCTGGTATGCTGATCGCCATACTTGCTACCCTTTTATCTTATGGAAAGATAGATCTACAAATGATCTTTATAGGGATGATCATTGGTGCGATAATTGGTGCGACATTTGCTTTAAAAGTAGAGATGACACAGATGCCTCAAATGGTTGCAATATTCAATGGATTTGGCGGTAGTGCTTCAGCTCTTGTTGCCGCTGCTACATTTCTTAAGACTGGAGATATAGAAACATTCACATTAGGGACAATAGTTGTATCTATTTTTGTAGGTACCCTCACATTCACAGGTAGTTTTATTGCTTTTGGAAAACTACAAGGGTTCATTAGTGGACAACCGATCGTATTCCCTGGGCAACAATTTATTAATGCTTTATTTGCATTAGCCCTTTTAGCTACTGGCTTCCTTATTGTTCACGAGCCTAGTGAAATAAACTATTTTTATGGTGTTATACTCATCTCTGCAATCCTTGGGATCACACTTACCATACCCATTGGTGGTGCTGATATGCCGGTTGTTATCTCTCTATTGAATTCTTATTCTGGTATCGCTGCAGCAGCAACTGGATTCGTTCTCATGAATAAAGGTTTGATCATTTCTGGTGCCTTGGTTGGCGCATCAGGGTTGATTTTAACAAATATCATGT
>CAYOJL010000136.1:0-3871 GCA_964404235.1 uncultured bacterium
GGAGACGTGAGTTCGATTCTCATCACCCGCTCATAATAACTACAAAAAGGAATCAAATATGAAAGAATTATTTGGTGCAATACTAACGCATGTTCTATTCGCCTTTATCTTGATCTGGCTTATACTCAAACTGACATCCTGATACATCCAAATGGCGAAACCTATTATTGCCATTGTAGGTAGACCTAATGTAGGGAAATCTACCTTTTTTAACCGTTTGTTGAGTCAGCGTCAATCAATTGTAGATGCGCAGGAGGGAATCACAAGAGACCGTATATATGGAGATATGGAATGGTGCGGTCATTCCATGCAATTTATAGATACGGGAGGATATATTCCTGAAGATGTAGATCAATTCAATTCTGCTGTTAGGGAACAGGCGAAAATAGCAGTGAATGAATCTGATCTTGTTTTATTCATGGTGGATGGAAAAGAAGGACCTACTGCCAGTGATGAAGCATTATCTCAAGTTGTGCGTAAAAGTGGTAAGCCTTATTTATTAGCTGTAAATAAATGTGATGGTTACAAAACCGATAGTTTGGTACATCAGTTCCATGAACTTGGGCTAGAAGCTCCATATCCTATTTCAGCTTTAAATGGTAGGCTTACAGGCGATTTATTGGATATAATACTGGAAAAGCTTGATTTAAAAGAAAACCCCATACCAGCTAGCGAGAATACTGGGCTTAGGCTTGCTATTGTTGGTATGCCAAATGTGGGTAAATCATCTTTGACAAATGCTCTTTTACAGAAAGACAGAACCATCGTAACCCCTACAGCAGGGACAACAAGGGATGCTGTAGATGCAGTTCTTAAATGGCATGGGAATGATGTTACATTGGTAGATACAGCTGGATTAAGAAAATTAGCCAAAATAAAAGATAAGATCGAATATTATTCAACAGTTAGAACCCAAAATGCTATTGCTACAGCAAACGTTGTGCTCGTATTAATAGATGCTGTAAAAGGTTTTGGTAAGCAAGATAAAGCTATCGTGGATGATGTTATAAATAAAGGTAAAGGTTTAATAATAATTATCAATAAATGGGATCTCATTCAAAAGGATACCCATACTATGAAAAGTTTTCAGGAAGAGATCAGTTATCAATTCAAAGCATTAGACCATTATCCGATCTTATTCATCTCGGCTCTTACCAAAAAGCGTATTCATCGTGTTTTAGAAGTTGCTTGGGAAGTATATGAAAAAGCTCAAAAAAAGCTTTCCACTAGACATTTAAATAAAATATTAGAGAATATCATTTATAAAAACCCACCTCCAGCAGAGCAAGGTAAAAGCATAAAAATAAAGTATGCAACACAAGTAAGTAAAGAACCTGCAGTCATTGCAATGTATACAAATTATCCAAGAATAATAAAAGTTTCTTATCAGCGCTATTTAGAAAATCAATTGCGTAAAGAGTTTGACATGATTGGGATACCTATCATGCTATCATTTCGCCGCAAATGAGTTTTTTTACTATTTCCCGAGCACAAAAGCATTCCTTCAATTTAAAACAATCCCAATTCATCTCTTATATACGCAATTGTGATTCTGCATTTGATTTTAGATCTTGGTTATCTCAAATAAAAAAAGACCATTATGATGCATCTCATGTGTGTTGGGCATATAGAATACAAGATGATTCTGAATTACATCAACATTCATCAGATGCTGGAGAGCCTTCCGGTACTGCTGGTGCTCCTATTTTAAGGACAATGAAACAACAAAACTTAATTCAGTGTGGTTTGATAGCAGTCCGTTATTTTGGAGGTACAAAATTAGGAAAGAAGGGACTAATAGATGCTTATGGTAACGCAGCTTTA
This sequence comes from uncultured bacterium, assembly GCA_964404235.1. Classification (GTDB taxonomy): domain Bacteria; phylum Fidelibacterota; class Marinisomatia; order Marinisomatales; family UBA1611; genus CACEUX01. The sequence continues at coordinate 1,825 of CAYOJL010000136.1, forward strand.
AATGTTATTAATGATTCAACGCTAATTAAATGGGCCAATACCGAAAGCTATATCATCTCTTGTCCAATTATTTATTATGGGGAATTAATTCGATCATTCCAAAAAATAGATGGGAGGATCATAGAAGATAAAAGTAGTGACAATTTAAGGTGGATTGTAGAGATCAACTCAGGTCATCTAAGTGATTTAATTGGATTAATTCGAAAGACAACCAAAGGAAAAGGTAAAATGAAAAGCTATAAAAAAGGAGCAGATACGGCCAAACCAAGGAGAAAGTAACTCATGTGTTACAAGGGATTGAATCTGCTCCTTTGATCCTATAACACTTCTTGATTATTAAAAGTTTCAAATATCTATTTTTCAAGTACCGGTTGGGTAGTATTCTGATTCCAAATTTTTAGATCTTCTGAAGTGTAGATTATTCCTGAACTAGTGGTTGCAGTAAAATACTGTTTGATATCTTCTCCATAGGCAATCCTACTAATAGAAGAGAAGTCCTTTCGATCTGCAATAGTACTAATAAATTCTATGGATTGTCCTAATGTCTGTGGTGTTTTATTATCAAGTTTAAAGACCCTACCATGATTGGTTAAATAAACAAAACCTGTGATCGTTGGTGCAAAACCAAAATTATAAGAAGTAGTACCTATAATAACCTCTTTTTTATCAGATTTATTATCATTGATGAATTCATTAAATGTTTTTAATTGATTTTCAGAGATACTTTTACCAGGTTTACCTTCTGGGCCAGGAGGACCAGGAATTCCACGCAAGCCTTGAATGCCTCTTTCGCCTCTAGCACCGTTTGGGCCCTCTGGGCCAGGAGGACCAGGAATACTTCTAGGTGTACAACCTGTCAATAAAATTGCAAATAAAAAAATTGATAAGGTATGTTTCATCCGGTGGGAAAAAGGTATGGTATGGCTCTTGAATATGCCATGGACATGATGATCAATAATTCAGATATAAGAGCTGTAATAAAGAAGAAAAGTGATAATCGAACATTCTCATTTTTTCTTTGATTTATTTTCCCCAGAGCAAAAACTTGGGAAGCAAACATCTCATAAAGTTTATTTTCATCTTTAGCAATTGATCTTAAATAGATTGCATATTCATCTGAATTCTTAAATTGACTTATTCCTGCAAAGAATGTGGGGTTGATTACTTCATCTTTCGCAACTTCTTCACCAGTAGTTTTAATCTTGTGTTTACGTATACGAGGAATAATAACCCTTACTAAATAATAGATGGTTCCCATTGCTGATGTGAAATAGATCATCATCATTAAAAATATAAAGGTATTGATTTGAATTTTTGGAAAATGAACAATAAAAAAGACCATAAATACCCCAAGAATAGATAAAAGCGTAAATGCTTTTTGATCTGTTCTTTGGATTACTTGCTGTTCTCCAGATAATACCTGCAATAGAGCGCTGAATTCTTTTCCTGTTTCCATACTATTTTTTGAATATTGGCCCGGATTTTATTATAATGATTAAGTTTATCCTAGTCTTATCGATAAGAAAGGATGATGCTTGTTTCTCATAATGAAAATATAAAATAGCGAATAAAGTGTACTTGTTAAGACACTTATTTTTATCTAATATCCTTGCTCTTTCTTTGAAAAATTAAATCTGATCGCGGGGTGGAGCAGTCTGGTAGCTCGTCGGGCTCATAACCCGAAGGTCGGAGGTTCGAATCCTTCCCCCGCTACACTCGAGAAAACCAGAATCTCGTCAATTAGCCCTCTGAAATGAGGGCTTTTTTGTTTTTCGTTTAGTGTCGTTTGATTTCGTTTAGTCATCTTTAGTTGGTTACATTATGGTTACATTCTTCACCAAACTGAGGAACTCGGACTGCATCGCTAAGTCAAAATTAGGATGAGTATATATCTTCGTAGCGGTAGTAGAGGCGTGAGCCAGTAGCTTTGCCCTATCCTCAATATCCATTCCCAGTTCAGTTAGACTTTGATTAAAGGTATGACGAAAGCTATGTAAATCAGCGTGAGGTCTACCATTAGCCTTGGGAAGATGGTTAGATTTGAGTA
>CAYOJL010000137.1:0-373 GCA_964404235.1 uncultured bacterium
CCGGACACCGTGCAGGGTTTGTGACATAGAAACCCTTCACCGATGGTCCCAATCAGGCGCCACTTGCCGTCATGAATGCTTTTGCGCATCTCAACCTTGTAGCCGCTGGGTAACATGTAAACCTGACCTGGGCGGATTTGAAGAAATCCCTGTGAGTTGTCTGGATTGGTCCAAGTAATTTCTTGTTGCGTCAGTTTAAAAATTGCGTTTTCTGGCACGTAGAAAATGTCTGGATAATTTCGGTCACTTGCATAACCGCCTTCCTCTATCTTCATAAATGTCTCGCCGTAACGCTCAAGATTCTCTGCCAATGAGGAATTTTGATCAGGCAAAATACGCTGCGGGTTAAAGGTGCGACTGAGGATGTAGCTTG
>CAYOJL010000137.1:542-3864 GCA_964404235.1 uncultured bacterium
ATAGTTGTCAGCAATCACTGTAATCACACGGCCATGTTCATCGCGGCAAGTTAGCTCGAAGGCCCCACCATCGTTGTAAAGTTCATCAGGGGTTTCCCAGCACATGCCGTCACGGATTTGTCGCTCGGTCGCCTCGCTGAGGTGAGGTAGACCGAGATCCTTTTTCTTTAACTCAATCAAATGTGGCGCAAGGATTACGCCGCCGGTATGGCCGGTCCAGTGGCGTACATCCAACCCGGCATCGTTGGTCGGCAAATTTGGGTCGCCTCCGTTACCAAACACGCTTTCCACAAAGTCCAGGTTAGCTGCCATGGAGGCCGGCGCGAAAAATCGCACTTCTAGAGATTTTTTCTCAACAAAACCTTCCACCGCTGGACACACCACAGGCCGAAGTAGCAGCGAGAGCCAGATGTTTGCAGGATGATTGGATTCGGAGGTAAAGGGCAGTTCAGTTAGCCAGTCTGGTGCCTGAAACGCTGCCTTGAAGATTTCTCCCGCTACTGGTGCTGGCACGGCCTTTTTATCATCGGGAATCGGCAGGCCATATTCCACCACATGAAAAACCCCCTTTGTGGTGCGCTTATCCTTGGAGCGGTTGTGCAGGATTCCCTGCGTCACACGGTAAGTGTTTAGGATCTCGTTGGCATACTTGGTGCCGTTCTTGGGTAGGGCGATGGTCCGAGCAAGACCGTGTTGATCGAGTAGAAAAGTGTCTTGTATCAGTTGTGGGCCATCCTCACCAAACACCTCATCCATGAACTGTTGGATGCGTTGATCTACGGGCGCCAATTCTGCGGCCGGGGCAACACCCAGCTTTGCTTCAATGGCGGCCGACATCTCATCGTATTTGGGCGAGCCGGGGTTGAAATCCACCCCAAGGTTCAGCCATTCATGCAAATCCTTGTTATTAATCGTCATGCTAATTGTAGGTCACGCGCCCGCCCTAACCGACAGCGCATTGGAAAGGTCGGAATGAAGCCTGAGCCGCGGATTCAAGGGCGTTCGCTCTGATTAAGCGAGCAATTTCTTAATCACATGTCCGTGCACGTCAGTGAGGCGTCGGTCTATACCATTATTGCGGACCGTGAGCTGTTTATGGTCTATACCCAAAAGATGCAGCATAGTGGCATGGATATCATAAACTTGGGTTGGGTTTTTGCGGTCCAAAGGCTTGTAGCCCCATTGGTCACTTTCTCCAGCAGTAACTCCTCCCTTGATTCCTCCTCCGCAAAGCCAGTTGGTGAAAACGTAAGGATTGTGGTCACGCCCCTTACTGCCTTGAGTGCTGGGCATACGTCCAAATTCTGTGGTCCAATGTATGATGGTGTCATCTAGTAGACCGCGTTGTTTTAAATCCTTGATTAGCCCAACTGTGCCTCGAGCCATTCCGGATGCCAGTGGCCCATGATCGCGTTCAATATCCTCGTGGCTATCCCAATTGCGGCGGGGGAAACTATTGTCGTTGCCTGACCAAATTTGGACAAACCGCACATCACGTTCAATCAGTCTTCGTGCGATTAGACATTTGCGGCCGAAGTACTCGGTTTCCTCTTCTGCGTTAATTTCCTTGGGATATTTTTTTTGTACACGGTTCAAGCCGTAGAGTTTGAGTACGTGTTCAGGTTCTTTGGTAATATTCAATGCTTCGGTTGCAGAAAGCTGCAGCCTTGCAGCCAGTTCATAGGTCTTGATGCGTGCATCCAAGCGGTCATCTCCACCACGGGTTTTCGCATAGTCGCTATTGAGTTGGTTAATGAGATTTATCCCTTCCTTATGGCTTTGTTTGGTTACAAATTCGGACTTTGCATGCAGGTCGGGGATGGGGTTTTCACGTTGAGGAAAAATTGTGGTTCCCTGAGTATGAGTTGGAAGGAAAGCACTGGCCCAATTTTTTGGACCATTGGATGCATAGCCCCGATGATCAGGTAATACCACAAAGGTAGGTAGGTTTTCATTTTCGCTGCCCAATGCGTAGCTTACCCAGGAACCTATGCCGGGAAAGCCTGGTCGTTGGAATCCGGTGGCTTGCAGGTAGGTAGCCTGACTGTGAACGCCTGTCTTTCCAACGAGGTTATGAACAAAAGCCATATCATCAATTGCTTCACCCAGAGGAGCCACGACTTGGGAGAGATGTTTCCCGCCTTGCCCATAACGCTTAAATTCAAATGGTGAACGCATCCATGGTCCCAGCCCGTTCTGGAACGCTTCAACATGTTCGCCAAAATTACTTTTCTGGCCGTGATATCTGATAAGAGCAGGTTTGAAGTCAAAAGTGTCCAAATGGCTTGCGGCTCCACCCATGAAAAGCTGAATGACACGTTTGGCTTTTGGGGGATGATGTAGTGTGCCACTTAATATGCCGTTACCCAGTAGAGGTTCTTGCCCTAACATTGAGGTTAGGGCAAGTCCGCCTAATCCTCCGCCTGATTGCCACAGGAAATCCCGTCGACTCTGACACTCAGTATCTTTATCGTGATGATATGCAGAATGGGTCGGCATGTTTAGTCCAGAAAAGTAAATTCAGATAGATTAAATAATACCCTACACAGATTTTGCAATCCATGCTGTTGTGCGTAGGTATGAAGAGCCTTCATTTCCTGGGCATTTGGGGGGCGTCCTGTAGTCAATTGGTGTGCTCTGCGGATTTGGCCTTTTAAGGTTTTAGATTCTTTTTGGATTCTGTTGGAAAATTGACCAGCCATGTACAGGGTGAATTTATTATTGAGTAGGCTTAAAGCCTGTAAGGCGGTGAGAGTCTCATCGCGCTTAGGCGTGCTCTGGCTTGAATCCGCGCAGTCAAGGGTGGTCATGAATGGATCGGGCTGGGAACGCACGATGAATCGGTAAACTGAGCGCCGGTGACTGTTAGCGTCTGCCGGGTCAAATTTGTGATATTCGTAGTGGGGTGAGTGGGCGGTTTTTTCCAGTTTGAATAAATAAAAACCTGGGCCGCCTAGTTGGAGATTTAGAGTTCCGCTGGTGGCAAGAATGGCATCGCGTAATTCCTCTGCCTCTAGCCGGCGCCGATTCATGCGCCAGAGGAGCTGGTTATTGGAATCAATCTTAGTAAACTTTTCTGATAGTGCCGAGGATTGCCGATAGGTGCTGCTGGTCACAATCAATTTATGCAGGTGCTTGAAACTGCCTCCTGAATCTCGGAATTCCACTGCCAGCCAATCAAGAAGTTGCGGATGGCTTGGCGGCAGGCCCATGCGTCCAAAGTCATTGGGTGTTTCTACAATTCCTTGGCCAAAGTGCCACAGCCAGATGCGATTTGCGATGGAGCGCCAGGTGAGCGGATTATCCTTTCGGGTAATCCATT
>CAYOJL010000138.1:0-3813 GCA_964404235.1 uncultured bacterium
TCTTCGAATCCGGGTATACTGATGCTCAGGGGTTTGTAAGATTACCGATCACATCTACGGAGACCGATGAGGTACTTGTTACAGTTACAAAGAAAAACCATTATCCATACCAAAGTTCATTCCAGATCCATGATCCAGGGGTAGCGATTGGAGTTGCACCATCACCCTATACAATTGATGATGATGATTCTGGCCTGTCAAATGGTAATGGCGATCTTATTGCAAATGGTGGTGAAACCTTAGAGATATTTGTCAGTGCCAAGAACTATGGCTCTGAAGATGCAACAAATGTTATTGGTTACATGACATCAACAAGCGGTAATGTTTCAATTGATACTACAGCAAACATGGTAGAATTTGGAGATATTGTTTCCGGAGAGACATCAAATGGAACTGTGCCATTTGTTGTTGTTTTAAATGATGGACTACATGATGGAGCAGATCTTGATCTTTTGGTAACTTTTCTAGATAGTGATGGTGGAAGCTTTGATGGGATTCTAGATATAGTTGTACAAGGTAATCAACTTAGTGCAACGGATTTAGATGTATTGGGTTCAGCCAGTGATGTATTGACACCTGGAGAATCATCGTTTGTAAAGATCGAATTAAATAATACAGGTTCTACCCATGCAATGACAGTTTCTGGCACAATAACATGTGCATCACCATTCATAGAAATATTAGATGATAGTGGAACTTGGGTCTCTGTTAATTCTGGAGGATCTTCATTCAATGGCAATGATTATTTTGAATTAAGTGCACTAGATGTGACCATTCCTGGAGCTATCGCTCATTTGATCGTTAGTGTTGAGACTGAGGAGGGATATTCATCAAATTCTATCATTGAGGTTCAAATAGGTGAACCATCTGTTAACGATCCTGTTGGACCTGATTCCTATGGATATTACATATACGATAATGAAGATATTAACTATGTTCTAGCACCCACTTATAATTGGGTAGAGATCGATGCTAGGGAAGGAGGACCAGGTACTCATTTGAATTCGCTGACCGATAGTGGAAATAACCAGGATGATGTTGAAACCATAAGCTTACCATTCACTTTTAAGTTCTATGGACAGGAGTACGATGAGATCAGTATATGCTCAAATGGTTGGATCGCTATGGGTGACACAGATTTGGAATCATTTCGAAACTACCAAATGCCAGGGGTTGGTGGGCCTGCAAAAATGATAGCTGTTTTTTGGGATGACCTCAAGCTATCCAATGGTGGAAGAGTCTATACCTGGCATGACCAAATTGAGAAGAAGTTTTATATAGAGTGGTCAGAGGTCCGCACATATCAAAATAATTCACTTGAGACTTTTCAGGCAGTTCTTTATGACCCTAGCTATTACATTACACCTACTGGAGATGGAGAGATTCTCATGCAATATAAAGAATTTAACAATACTTCATATGGATCTTACAGTTGGGATCAGATTCATGGAAACTATTGTTCAGTTGGTATTGAGGATCATACCATGACCAGAGGTCTACAATATACATTTAATGATACCTATCATCCTGCGGCAATGGAATTATCAGATGAAACTGCTGTATTGATCACGACTCGTGGAAGTGATATGCGACTGGAAGGAGACCTGAATTATGATGAGGTCATAGATATCTATGACCTAATGTTACTAGTAGATTTTAATTTAGGTTATGAAGGCCAGGTCAACCCTTTCTTTGGAGATATCAATGGTGATGGAATGGTCAATGTGATGGATCTAATCTCTCTGATCCAGATGATCATGGGGTATAACCAAGACTAGAAAGTTCTATTTAAAATGTAATGGCAACTATACCCCTTATTGTGCTTGGCACACTCGCTTTTGCACTATGTATTGCTGGCATTCTTGAATTTCAATATCATCTTCGTTCTTTAGAAGCGATTCCACTAAGGATACATGTCAATGGTACTCGAGGAAAGTCCAGTGTAACTCGCCTTGTAGCAGCAGGACTTCGAGAAGGAGGACTTAGAACATTTGCAAAAACCACAGGTACTGCCCCCAGGGTTATTGATGCAGATGGTAAGGACCGTATAATACATCGGCTTCGGTTACCATCTATCGGTGAACAGGTACGATTACTTAATTATTTTGCTTCGGAGAAACCAGAGGCAGTGGTCATGGAATGCATGGCAGTACAACCTCAATATCAATGGATAGCTGAGCACCAAATGGTAAGATCACATATTGGGGTCATTACGAATGTTCGTCCTGATCATTTGGATGAAATGGGACCAACAGAGGATGATGTAGCATATAGTTTATGTAATACAATTCCTGTAGATGGCGTTCTCATAACTGCAGAAGATCAAAAGACAAGTTTATTGGAACAAGCTGCAAGCTCTAATCGATCTGATTTCATCTTTTCTGATGATACATCAGTTACAGATGATGAATTAGATCAGTTTACTTATATGGAGCATCCTTCAAATGTTGCGGTTGCACTTGATGTTTGCGAAAAGGCGGGTATTAGTAGGGATATTGCACTAGCAGGTATGCATAAGGTGCAGCCTGACCTTGGAGCTTTGATCGCATGGAATCTGGATGTAAAAGAAAAAAGGTTACAATTTGTAAATGGTATGGCCGCGAATGATCCAGTTTCAACACTACAGATCTGGAAATTTGTTATTGATCGTTACCCAGCCGTTGGTGGGACCTGTGTCTTTTTCAATTCTAGAGAAGACAGACCTTTAAGAACGCGTCAAATGATAGAGTTGACACTAGAAGAGATAAAGCCTGATCACTTTTTTATAAGAGGGGATAAGGTTGCATCTACCATAAGAGGGCTGGCAGATCATTCACCAATGACAGATATAAAGGTCATTGGACTTGATGAACCGCTTATTGATGTGGTGATGCTTTTAGAGAACCTACCAAATGATACATTGATATATGCTATTGGTAATCAGGTTGGTGCCGGCCAAGAGATATTACAATTGATCGCAGAGTATAGGCATCATGGTTGAAATCAGCATTGGTTTAGGTATTTTCCTTAGTTTAATACTATCCGAGACACTTGGAGTTACGGCAGGCGGTATTATCGTCCCTGGTTATATTGCTCTATATCTTCATGAACCTTTGCAAGTGGTAGTAACATTTTTTGTTGCTATATTGGTATGGGCTATCATTCAGGGCATGGGAAAGGTAATGTTCCTTTACGGCAAACGTCGCATTGTTCTAGCATTGATCCTTGGATTTTTCTTTGGATATATTTCGAGAAATTTTATTTATTTACCCCAAGATATAGGCTCAGTGGCTGTGATCGGAAATATTATTCCTGGTTTGATCGCGAATTGGATGGACCGACAAGGCATCATAAGAACATTATCTGTTGTTATTCTTACAGCTGTAATGGTCAAACTTTCAGTTATTCTACTTTTTAGTGGAGTTCTTTTTGAATAATTATAAAAAACAACCTTTTATACCTGCTATCCAAAAAACCTCTACTCTGGTTTTTTTATCATTATTATCTATGATCTGTTTTATTATTTCGATCAATGTAAGGACCATTGATGTTTCGGGCTCATATGATGTTAAGGTCAAAGCTGCCCAACTTATGGAGAATGCAATGGAAGTATTGAAAAATAGTAGGATGGAATCAAGTGTCTTCATTGACATTGAGAATGACCCAAATGAAACAGGGTTGGTGGGTAGCCCCTTTAGTTTGATCACAACGGATGAGGGTGATCTTGATTCTAAATTGACCACGTTGGATCCTAATTTTTCAGCAGCGATTGTTGATCTAATGGTTCAATTAAATTTAACCGCCAATGACACAGTTGCAATTTTAATGACAGGG
>CAYOJL010000139.1:0-3802 GCA_964404235.1 uncultured bacterium
CGCAGTTATAGAGATCTACCTCGAAATATCCACATGCTTTTCCTATTGGAATTCAATCTAAGTTTGATCCATGTAGCATTCATTCTGATCTTGAATATATATCTTAGGAAGCAGGGATTCACTGATCCTGAGATAGCATCATTCAATTCACTAAGATTCATTGGTGCTTTAGCATTTGCTTTACCTTTGGGGATTTACATAAGAGGTAAACGATTAAAGCCATTTTTTAAACTTGCCGCTGTAATAGTACCTGTTACCAGCGCTATGATCATTGAATCGATCCATTTCTCGATCGTACCACTGATCCAGCTATCATTTATATGTTGGGGCGTAGGTATGATGCTCATGAGAGTATGCTCCCTGCCATTTATAATCCGCAATACAACCTCTGAGAACAGCACAGAGGCCTTATCTCTAAGTGCGGCGACCTGGTCTCTTGCTACAATATTTTCCGGCCTTATTATAAGCGGATTGGATTGGATCTCATTTTTGAATGTTTCAAAATGGACGATCTCCTTCAATGAGCAAGGAATATTGTGGATCATAACTATTATAGGAATGGGTGCTATTGGTTTTGTAGTAAAGATGAATGAAGAGGATCTTCAAGAAGATGATAAAAGGGTCGATATCTTTTCACTACATAGAACATACGACTGGAAACTGATATTCAAAGCGATATCTCCTTTGATCCTTATATCGATCGGTGCGGGACTGACCATACCTTTTGTAAATCTTTTCTTTAATTCTATTTTTGGTTTCACATCCAGTGAGTACAGTCTGCTTGGCAGTTTTACTGCATTGCTTGTATTCATGTTCTCTCTTTTGGTACCTACCTTAAGGAAAAGGTATGGATATTGGATGACCATTGTTGTGGTTCAGACACTGGCAATTATTTGTTTGGTTGTCATGGCCATGACCGAAATGTATACGAGCTATTCCTATGCGGTCATTATAGCCGTTGGTGCATATATACTGCGGCAACCTTTGATGCATATGGCTCACCCTGCCTCTAATGAATTGATGATGAATTATGTTGGCAAGAATAATCAGGAACTTATAAGCGCATTAAGCTCAAGTTTATGGAGTGCATCCTGGTTCTTTAGTGCCAAGATATTTGAATGGTTAAGACTGTTGGATTATAGATATTTTGAGATATTTCTTATTACAGCATTCCTATATTTTCTCGGAGTAGTAATGTATGCATTTCTGATAAGAGAATATGAGCAAGGTCAGAAAAAGCACTCGGATCGTGTACTTCCTATAGCAGATGAATTAACCATTGATTGACCAAAATATTGATATGTATCATAGAAAGATGCTCAGTTCATTTGTAAAATACGTCATGCCAAAATATATAATGATCATATTAACCTGTAGCTCTGTGCTCTGGGGACAATGTGGAGATGGTGAAGTTGAGTTATGGGAAGAATGTTATTCAATAGCTTTTACTTATGAATTGGACCTGTCAGAACAGGAACTGTCTGGAAATGTTCCAACAGACCTATCACTTCTTTCAAACCTAATGTTCCTTGATCTTTCATATAATCAGCTTGATGGAGAGATACCGAATGAATTAGGCAGTTTGACAAATCTATTGGGTCTGGACCTAAGTAATAATATGCTGTCTGGATCTATCCCAGGTGAATTGGGAAGTTTAACAAGTCTGATGACACTCAATCTATCAGAAAATCAATTATCTGGATCTATACCACCAGAATTAGGTTCTCTAACAGGTCTGGTGGATCTGTATCTATTTTCAAATGAATTAAGCGGAGAGTTGCCTGCAGAGATAGGCGACCTTATTTATTTATCTGAATTCATTGCTTATGATAATCAATTAACGGGAAGCCTGCCTGAACAATTTGGAAATCTTGAAAGTTTGAACTACCTATATCTTCAAAATAATTTACTAACAGGAGAGGTTCCAGGATCGATCTGTGATGTAAATCTTGATTGGAGTGACCCAAATAATTTCAATGTAGACGGTAACCAATTATGTCCACCTTACCCCGATTGTCTATCTTCATACGTTGGATATCAGAATATTGTTGAATGTCCTGGCGTCTATGAACTATGGGGTGGTCTATATTATGCAGAAGGTCTGGTCGAACTGGATCTATCTGAGTCTGAACTGGAAGGGCCCATACCATCTGAGATAGGTAATTTTATTAATTTGACTTCCTTAGATCTTTCTAATAATCAGATATCTGGTTCAATACCTGATGAGATTGGCTATCTAACCAGTTTAGAGTATCTGGATCTTTCTTTTAATCAGTTGACAGGATCTATTCCTGAATCTGTTGGTGATCTAACTATGCTGACCGAATTAAGATTATATGTTAATTCTTTATCAGGTGCCTTGCCTGCAGAGATAGGTAACCTGAATGGCCTCGAATATCTAAATGTTTTTAATAATGATCTTTCAGGACAGATACCATCTGAGATAGGAAATTTGGAAGACCTTCACAGCCTATATATGCATCAAAATGAATTTGAAGGTTCTCTGCCTGATCAATTCTATCAACTCACAGGTCTTGTGCAGCTTTATCTGAATAGTAACCAACTTTCTGGTACCATTTCCTCAGAGTTAGGAGGGTTTCAGTCTCTTGAGAGACTCAGAATGCAGAATAATAGTTTTTCGGGGGACCTCCCAGAAGATATATGTGATCTTCAGCTTCAATGGGATGATCCCACATCCTTTAATATAACCAATAATAATTTTTGTGCACCCTACCCATCCTGTATAGTAGGATATGAGGGCGATCAGGATACTACAAGTTGCGGTGAAGAGGTATCTATCTCAATCGATACAGAGCCAATGAGATTCAATATAGACAAGTCTTATCCAAATCCATTTAATCCCTATACAACAGTATCATACACTATACCATATAATGTAAAGGTTGAAATGTATATATCAGATATTATGGGTAGAAGAATAGTAACGCTTGTTAATGGAAAACAAGATAAAGGAAGAAAGAATGTTAGATGGGATGGGAAAAATTCAAATGGAAGATCTGTTAGTGCTGGAGTCTATTATTGTACTTTATCAACAGACCAATTTGTTAAGACCCACAAGCTTATTCTATTAAAGTAATGGCATATACATATTTATTATTAGCAATTCTTTCTGAAGTATTAGCAACAAGTATGCTGAAGGCATCTGATGGTTTTACAAAATTGTTTCCAAGTATCATAACATTTATAGGTTATGCTGTTTCTTTTTATTTTCTTTCAATGGTGCTTAAGTATATACCAATTGGGATCAGTTATGCAATTTGGTCAGGACTCGGGATAGTTCTTATTTCGATCGTAGGCCTACTTTTTTTTAAACAGCAATTGGACCTGCCTGGTATTTTTGGGATGATACTGATCATATCTGGTGTGGTGGTTATCCATTTATTTTCAGGATCAGCCAAGTTTTAATATTGAGAATTTCCCTTTTCAATTTAATTTTTATTTCAAATATCATCTATACAGGAACACCAATGATAGAGACTCATCACACATTCAAAGCAGATAGTAAGGAACAAAAGGATCTGGATTATATTCTTTATCTTCCAGCTGACCATGATGGAAATAAAAGAACATATCCACTTGTACTTTTCTTACATGGTGCAGGTGAGAGAGGTGATGATCTTGAGCTGGTTAAATTTCATGGTATACCCAAACTGATCAATGAGGGTAAGATATTCCCATTTATAACTATAGCTCCTCAATGCCCTGAAAAAGGATATTGGGATCGACCAGAATACGTATCCTCATTGATATCGCTGATCAAACATGTCATGGGAGAATACAA
>CAYOJL010000140.1:0-3799 GCA_964404235.1 uncultured bacterium
GGTCAGCGGCCTCCGCAAGGAGTTCGGCGGGCTAGTCGCTGTAAACGAGGTATCTTTCGACGTCGGCGAGGGCGAGTTCGTTGGCCTCATCGGGCCAAACGGCTGCGGAAAGTCGACCACCTTCAACTGCATCAGCGGACTACTGGACCAGACGGAGGGCACCGTCGAGGTCTTCGGCTCCGACGTCTCAAACCAGCAGCCGGACCAGATCCAGAAGCTAGGTCTAACACGCACATTCCAGCACACCAGACTATGGCGCCAGATGACCGTAATCGAGAACCTACTGGTCCCTCCTCGTAAGCAGATGGGCGATACGCTGGGGGAGTCGCTCAGAAGGCTCCTTGCCCCTTACGGGAACCCCTCGGAGGAAATCCTGCTGGAGAAGGCATACTCCACGCTCGAACAGCTAGAGGTCCCCCACATGGCGTTCAACCTGGCCAGCGAGCTATCCGGAGGACAGAGCAAGCTCGTAGACATCGGCCGTTCCATGATGGGAGACCCGCGCCTCCTCCTCCTCGATGAGCCAGTCGCAGGGGTTGCTGGCCCGCTTGCAATGAAGATATTCAACAACCTGAGGAGGATAGTAGACGAGACCGGCATCTCGGTCCTGATCATCGAGCACAACATGGACTTCATCCTCAGACAGGGAGTGGATCGCATCATCGTGATGAACGAGGGAGAGGTCCTGATGATTGGCACTCCCGAAGAGGTAAGGGGCAACAGGGCAGTCATTGAGGCATACCTCGGCGCTGCAGGTGACACTGGGGGGGAGGAGGAATGACACGGGTCCTGGACGTCAAGGGCCTAGAGGGCGGCTACGGTTCCGTACAGATACTGTATGGGATCGACATGCACGTCGACGAGGGCGAGTTCGTCACAATAATCGGCCCCAATGGCTGCGGGAAGTCGACTTTCATCAAGACCATCTTCGGAATCGCGTCCTACTACAATGGAGATGTTGAGTACCGAGGGCAGGACATCTCAGCATGGAGGACGGACCAGCTGGTGAACCACGGGATAGCCTACGTGCCTCAGGTCGACAACGTATTCCCCTCGCTCTCGGTCAAGGAGAACCTGCAGATGGGAGGCAACACCCTTTCCAACAGCGTGCTGAACGAGAGGATAGAGAGGTCGATCGATATGTTCCCCGACCTCCGCTCCAGGGAGTACGACCTGGCAGCCTCTCTTTCTGGGGGCGAGAGGCAGATGCTAGCGATTTCGCGTGCCCTGATATCGGACCCCAAGTTCCTGCTACTCGACGAACCAACGGCAGCGCTCTCCCCGCTGTACCAGCAGCAGATAATCGAGAGGATAGACTCGTTGAGGGAAGGCGGCATTACCATCCTGATAGTCGAGCAGAACGCCAGGCTGTCCCTGGCTCGCTCCGACAGGGGCTACATCATGGCGAACGGGAAGATCGTCCACTCTGGTGACGCACAGAACATACTCACCGATCCCGAGATCGGGGAGTACTTCCTCGGCTCAACGGGCCATTAGCCTCTCGACAACTTCCGGAATCAGCCCCAGTGTCTCCTTCATCCTGTGGTTGTCGTCTACCTCGTGCAGCTCCACTAGGCCGTTCTTCTTCGCGACCTTGCGAGAGCAGCTAATGGGGACAATCTCGTCGTACTTACCATGCATTATTGCCGTGAAATGGGCTGGGATTGGCCAGGACATCCTATCTGCTGCCTCCATGAACTCCCATGGCAGAACTATGTCAAGCTCGAAGCCCTTGTACCTCCTCTGGTCTGTAAGTTTCCAAGCCCTCTTACCCGATTCCTCCATGCCGTCCCAATGCTCGGCCAATCCGAATGCAGGGGCAATTAGGAACAGCCGGAAGTCGGCATCCTTCCTCATCGCCGAAGCGTTCGCGGCGGCTAGCCCTCCCATCGATGAGCCCGCCACCAAGTCGAATTCCTCCGAGTCGAGGTGCCGGAGAAGCACCTCGGTCTGGCTCTCGATGCTCCATCCCAACTCGGACATCAATGGAGCAGTAACGTCCCAACCCAGAGCCTCTCTCATGTAGGTTGGCTTGGTTCCTGTTGCGCTCCCTTCGAAGCCGTGGGCGAATAGGACCTTCAGTCACTCATCCCCATTTCGCAGAAAGAGATCCTGATGAACTCATTGTCAGTGTACTCCCTCTCCATAGGAGCATCCGCCTCCCCAAGAATTCGCATGTGAATCTCTGCAGTCACTTCGATCGTAGCCTCGAAAAGATGCCCTCCGTGAACAATGTGCTCATCATCTGAAACAACAAGGTGGATGTGTGTGAAGGGCCCCTCTGGGCCAGGTGCTAGGTTGCCCTGCATGGAAACTAGCTCCATCGGCTCATCCAAGGTTACCTTCTGGTAAACTCCTTTGGAGTCAAGGTAACCGATTACCGTACCACGTATCCTCCCTATCCCACTGGTTATCGCTGCTGCCGTAATCCCCTGCTCGCTCAGGCTCCTAATCGACTCGTGAATCTCCTCACCCTTGTCAAGCCTAACAAACAGGTCTCGCCCTATCCGCCGGTAATCCATGATGCCCGATCTGAATACGGGACTTGAAACTCACGCTCCACGGACCTGGATGTCTGGCGACCTCAAACGGCGCCTTGCAGTAGAAGCCACATCGGTATTTTCTGGTTACCTGCATCACCCAATTCCTCCAGTGGAAGGAAGGGGGTTGGAAATCACGTACCCTATGGTTATAGGCTGTGAATTCAGGGTGGCAAAGCCCGGCGGTGGATTCTATGACAATGGCAGCACATGACGCCTCCTCGAGATGGAGGACATTCCTAGAGGAGGCGAAGGACTCCGAGGTCATGGCCCTTCTTTCCAGGCAGTCGAATTACCCTTTCCTCGCTATCCCATTCCACGAGTTGCAGAGCTTTGACCCAGATTTCGCCGAGGACATACTGGAGAGCCCAAAGTCGATACTTTCCTCTGGTTCAAGGACCCTCGTAGAGATTTGCAGGGAGAGGGGGGAGGAAATTGATGCTATGCTACGCGTCGGCGAACTCCCAAACGACAGCAGAAAGCCCCTGCGTGAGATCGGCAGCACGGATATCGACAAGCTAAGAAGCGTCGACGTGATAGTCACCAAGATTTCAGAGATTAAGCCCAGGATCCACCGGGCCGTGTTCAAGTGCGAGTCCTGCGGACACGACATCGAGATCGACCAGGAGAACGAGAGGGAGCTAAAGGAGCCTCTCAACTGCCCACAAGCCCTCGGTGGCTGTGGCAGTTCCAAGCCAGCAACCAGGTTTGACTTAGTTCTACTAAGCTCAAGGATGGTGAACAATCAGTGGATAGAGATCCAAGAGCAACCGGAGAATGTCCCAAGCGGCGCACAGCCAAGGAGGGGCATGGTCCTGATCGAAGGGGACCAAGTGAACAAGCACCTTCCAGGAGAGAGGATTACCGCAAACGTCATCCCGGTCGTGAGAAGTGAGGTAAGGAACCGCAAGAAGACACCTATGTTCGACGTCATCTTCCATCTGATCAGCTCAGAACATGAGAGTACTCCGTTCACTGAGATTTCAATCGACGAGGAAGACAGCGCTCGAATTATCGAGGTCTCGAAAAGAGAAGATTTGATGTCACTGGTACAGGATTCAATAGCTCCCTCTGTATTTGCCACCGGAATTTTGGGGCATGTGAAGCGTTCATTGGCTCTGCAGTTGTTTGGAGGGGTATCAAGGCGCTTGAATGACAAAACCCGATCCAGGGGGGACATACACATCCTGCTAATGGGGGACCCGGGCGTCGCCAAGTCTCATCTTCTGACGTTCATCTCAGAACTCTCGCCGAGAGGG
>CAYOJL010000141.1:0-3769 GCA_964404235.1 uncultured bacterium
GCTGTTGAGGGCGCAGCGATAAGTATTATATCTCCGAAAAGGCCATCTGCCAGACTTCGTTTTGAATATCTCGATAACACTCTCTCTGACTGGTATGAATGCAATGGCGTAGCAGAACCATTTTCTGAGCGATGGTACTTTGGAATCACTGTCCCAGAAACAGAGACAACTAAAAGTGTCGAGTTTGAGCTTACGGTAAATAAAGAACAAGATATCACTATAGAAAAGATGGGACTCTTTTTAATAGTCCCAGAGTCAGTTCCGACTGAGGTTGACACAGAAAAAAGCTCTAGAGTTTATTTTCAGGTCACAAAACCTAGAATAATAACACGCACCGAATGGGGAGCAAAACCTCCTCAATTCGGATACTCAGACATGCCATACTATAATAAGCTAACTCTACATCATTCAGTGGGCTTTGCGGCTGAAAATCTTGAAGAAGGAATAATCCAGATGCAGGCTATACAATCCTTTCACCAAGACGTTAGAGGTTGGAGTGACATTGGTTATCACTTTATCATAGACAAAGCAGGAAACATATATCAGGGTCGTCCTGAGACTGTGATCGGAGCACACACTTCAGGGGCAAACACTGGAAACATAGGAACATGTGTTCTAGGATGTTACCATCCGCCTGCATCCGAAAATTATTATTGCTATGATGAGTTGTCAACGAGTTCAAACAATAGCCTGATAAAACTAATTGCCTGGGTCTCTGATTCCTATGACATAGCGCCTAACGTTCTTTTAGGTCACAGAGACTATTATGATTACGAATACACAAGCTGTCCAGGTGATAATCTATGGGCACTATTGCCCGAACTTAGAATTGAGATATCATCCTATATAGAATACGGCCCAACCCCAATGAGCTATAAGCTCTATCAAAATTTTCCTAACCCATTTAATAATCTCACAGAGATTAGATTTGATATTTCAAAAACAGAAAAAATTGAGCTAGCTATTTATAATATTTTAGGACAGAAAATAGTAAGCCTTGCCAATAGAGCCTATAATCCAGGTGAAGGTTATAGCGTCTACTGGGACGGAAAAAATAGTAATGGTGATAGAGTATCCTCAGGAGTCTACTTGTGTTCTATTAGATCAAATAATTTTAAAAAAGCAATTCGAATGGCCTACATAAAATAGACCAACCATCTTCCAAATAAAAAAGCCCTCTAAATAGAGGGCTTTTTTATAATAAATAAGTCAATGAAATTTATTTCATAAATGTCATCTGACGTACTTTAGACATATTTCCATACCTAAGCTTATAGATATAGGTTCCACTACTAACAGGGGTACCATCTCTATCTAAACCATTCCAAACGATACTGTGACTGCCAGCATCCATCATTGGTTGATCTACCAATGTAATAACCTCTTGACCAACCATATTATAAATGGTTAAAGAAATATTATTTGCAACTGGCAAAGAAAATTCTATAGTCGTTGTAGGATTAAAAGGATTTGGATAGTTCTGACTTAATTTATAATCCTCTGGAGTTAATACAGAAAACTCATCCACCACTGTTAAAGCGCCCCCCCAAAGCTCAACAACTCTAAAAACTCTACTCCATGCAGCACTATCAGCATGAAATGCCTTGCTGTTACTAACTCCTTGGTAAGCTAGAAGAAAATCAGGTCCATCATGATCATTATCTCCATCCCAATCTAAGCTAGCAATCTTTGGAACAAAGCCTGTTCCTATAGTGTCAACTGAAAGAGTCGTAGCGGTCCAATTACTACTATCTAAATCGCTACCACTTCAAACCATCCAGTGAGTCAAATCACTACCTGGAGCTCCACCCATTGCAACACCAAAAGCACCTGCTGCTACAGCAGTTTGAGATGTATTTGTAGCCATGATTCCAATTTCTGTATTTCCAGCAAATGTTTTACTTGCAGAGCCAGTTGAATCTAGAGAACCTGCATCGTTATCAGCATCAGTGATTACCCAAACTTTTTTATCATAGTAACCTGAAATATAAACCTCATCCTTTCCATCATTATTCACATCCGCAGCAGCCATTCCTAAGGTCCAATCATCTGCTTCGCCTAACTTTACATAATTAGTATCGCCTATAGTATATGCATCAGCTCCTGTTGCCTCAAAATTAAAATACGCTGCATTGTTCCAAGCAAGACAATGTGCTTCTTTAAGCCCATCACCATCAATATCAGCGACAATA
Organism: uncultured bacterium; assembly: GCA_964404235.1. Lineage (GTDB taxonomy): Bacteria > Fidelibacterota > Marinisomatia > Marinisomatales > UBA1611 > CACEUX01. The sequence goes on from CAYOJL010000141.1 coordinate 2,193, forward strand.
ATATCTTGAGGACTACCACCACCTAAAGCATTTTCTCTAGCACCATCTTTATCTACATCTCTAGGTGCCATAGCAAACTCAGTGGTTAGCGCCGCATCTTGCAATGTTCCGCCTATAGTTCCTGTCATACCCATTACGATATATCTGTCTTCAGAATATGGAGTTGATCCATCTTGTGTCCCGTAAACAGGGTCACTTGTACCATTTGAGGCCAGTAAAATTTCATGTTTACCATCTCCATCAATGTCATCTACACTAAACCCTTCAACTCTTGATTCGTATAAGCTATCATTTAATGCTGTCATCATATTTGCATGAAAAACATTATCATAGGCATTATCTCCAGTATTCTCATAAATGTAGATACCATTATCTTGAGTAGCAGATGTTTCATTAAATCTGCCAATATGGAAAATGACTTCCTGGTTACCATCACCATCCATGTCACCAAAGTGTATATCTCTCGGGGTCGAGCCGTAATCTGTGGAGTCAAGCTCTGGTGAGGCCCAAACAAAAGCGATAGCACCATCACCTGTTTCCTCAAAACAATATACTCTTCCACCATTAGTATAGCTTGTTATCCACACTTCTTTCTTCATGTCTCCATCAAGATCAACGCCACCTTGCGCTCCTCTTCCAGCACCATAGGGATTCGCATTAAAAAGAGAATCAGTACCAGATAATAAATCTGGTGAGACCCCTAACTGTGAAACACTCTGCGAAAACATAGCAACAGGTATCATAAAAATAATAACGAGTTTTTTCATTTTTTCTCCTTCTTTTTTATTATCTATATTTATATTATAGATCATATTAGTAAAATCTTGTTAACAATTCCAATCAAATTAGAAGATACTTATAAAAAATTTTTTAAATTATTATAGTTAACAATAAACTGATTAATATTTATCAACTTAAATTTAAATTAATTAAGAGCATGTCTTGGGAAGAATTCATTTTATAATAATTATTGTTTGTTTTGGGATCTTAAGTGCATCTACCGGAAAAATATCTGGGAAAATAACGGACTCCGAAACCAGCAAGCCTATGATAGGTGTAAATATCCTTGTTAAGGATATTGGAACAGGGTCAGTCTCTGATATTGATGGAGAGTATACCATCTCAAATATCCCACCTGGCACATATACCATTGAGGCTACCTATATAGGATACTCTAAAGTAGTATTACAAAATATTTTAGTCAATCAGAATAGAACATCCTACCATGACTTTAGCCTGACTCCTGAAACTATTGAAGGCAAAGAGGTTGTTGTCATTGCCGACCGCCCTATGATCCACCGTGATCTGACCGCCTCACAAAAGATCACGACCGCAGATGAAATTGCAGACCTACCAGTAGAAGCGTTTATTGGGGTGCTAGTAAACCAAGCGGGAGTAAATCAAGGCGCTGGTGGAGAAATACACATCAGAGGAGGAAGATACAATGAGGTTGGTTATTATATTGATGGTGTTTCTGTTTCAAACCCCTTTTTTACAAATTCTTTGGCTGTAAATATATCGAACAAGGCTCTCCAGGAGATGCGGGTAGTGAGTGGCGCATTTAACGCAGAATACGG
>CAYOJL010000142.1:0-3721 GCA_964404235.1 uncultured bacterium
GATGATAAAGGGAACCATCTGATAATTCTTCATAAACAAATCTACCCTTCATCTTATATACAAATATCCCCACGAATGTGGGGCTTGCACTAACAAATTTTCAAGCGAAACTAGTTAAATAATTTTTTAATACGTTTGTTTAAGATATAACGTTTTGCCAATTACCATCAATGGACAACGTTACTCCTCTTTGCTGAAGATTAACAAATAGAGTATTGTCAAAGGGAGAAAAACAAACCCCAGCAAATTCTGCACCTGAATATTTATTTTCGGCGATTAGATAAGGATGTCCCTTTGGATTAATCCCCCATAGTCTATTTACTGTAGAATTATCTTCGCAAACAATAAGATCTCCCCAAGGTGCTACTACAATATTATCAGGCATATTCAGGCTAGCACCATCTTGAACTTCGTACCATAGTTCCACCTGTATTTCATCCTGATTGATTGGAATGATCTTCCAGATCTGACCTCTAATCAAAGGGCCTCCACTGGAACAACATACGTACAATGAATTATAATCTGCCACTATCCCTTCTGGCCTTGAAAATGGCGTTGCACCATTCACCAGACCTTCATATCTCATAGTATCATCGTCTGGATCGACGTCCTCTATCCTAACCCACTCTGCAACATATCTCTTGTTTACTTCAATTGCAGGATTCCTCCAGTTTCTTGAATCCTTTTTCCCTTTTATTTTCAAAGCATAAAGGTTTCCGTCTTTCAATGAGTTCAACCTTTTTGGAGTGAATTTATATATGAGACCATCACTCCTATCTTCCGTGAGGTAGGCATTTTGGAACTTATCAAACGCAACAGCTTCGTGATAGAACCGTCCCATTTTCTTCAAAGGAACTGGAGTATTTACAGTATTATTTCTTGGGTCGACCTCAAAAACATACCCATGTGGAATGGTGTTGGCTTTTTTCTTATTAATACTTTCCTCGCATGTCAACCAGGTGCCCCAAGGGGTAACACCGCCAGAACAATTGTCGTCCGTTCCACTCAAGCTTAAGTACTCCCTTTTGACACGCTTTGAGGATCTATCTAAAACAACAGTAGTAGTCCCACCAATTGCATTTTTATCATAATGTTTACTACCTAGTTCTTCGATCTGTTGCTGTGGATCACCAAAAGCACTTTTTTTCATTCCATTTCTGATATCTAATTCATGATTTCGAACAAGTACAATATTATCATCAACATTAAAAGAACCCATGCCATCTGCTAGTGCGGGCACTTTGTAACCGTCACTCATTATAGAACCCGCTTCAGATATAATTTTATATTGCAATTGTGGATGAAGATCTACGATCTTATTTGGATCTCTGGTCATTTTAGCCACAAAGGTTTCATTTAGAAAATTAAGATTTCTGTTTGCTAATAGTTTTCTTAGACCAAAAAAAGGTAATAAGGTACTTAAGGAAATAAAAGTTCTTCTATCCATGAAATTATTTTTTGACCAACATTGGTTTTATGCCAAATATAGGTCTCAACCAATTTATTCTTTTAATTAATTCATAACTTATAAAACAACCTCCGAAGGTCATTATATTAATTATAATAAATTGAAGAAACGCAGTGAGCGTTGTGATGTCTGACTCCTTAAAATTAGGGATAAAATAAGGTATTTCACTAAAAGCAGCACCAATCTTTCCCTCATCATCTGGAATAATTGAGATCTTGAAAAAGTCTTCTTTCCTATTGACATTAATTTCAAGTGGAATACCTGGTTTCCAGTCCTCAAATTTTGTAATTAACTGGTCACCCATTAAAAGCATCGCCTTATCAGCCTGACTATTGGGTTCAATGGCTACAATGGTATGGACTTGGTCTACATGGTCTGGCCGAGTTAATATCAGTTCTGAAGACGCAAAAAGGAAAATCATATGCAGGATATAAACTGGATAAACGGCCTTACTCAGATATGTCAATATTTTACTGGGATAATTAAGATAGCTCGCTCCAAATCCAAATATTGCAAAGAGCCAGCTCCAAGATTCAATTACAATCAAATATAGTGGGCCTTCAAACTGAAATAGGATCAAGCGAATCAGATAGAGTGGAATGGCAATAGCTAATGCAAAACCTTTAATTTTTCCAACTGCCTCCCAAAAGGCATCTCCGGTCGCAATAAAAAAGAATCCGGAAAAAAAAGCTAATAAACCCAGCCAAAATCCATGAGCTGTAAAACCATATCCTGTAAACCCTTGTTCTGGTGCAACAAGGACTACCTCAAAAATAAATGGGATGGTTATCAAGTACAGTGTTACTGGATAGTCTAATAGACGTTTAAATAACTTTAGTAAAATGTTATCTGGATTTTTCTTTATATAATAGAAAATAGGGCAAAGAATTAAAACGTAAATAAAAATATTTCCGAGAAACCAAAGATGACCCGGGTTTGGCCAATAGATATGATCTAGTCCCATAAATAACTGGTATAAATATCCATGAGCTGGAACAATAAATAATGAACCAAAGATCAAGGGTAGTAGTATTCTTTTTGTTCGATCCTTAAGTAATTCTTTCCAATCTCTCCTTCGCATGGCAAAAGCAATACCCATTCCTGAAATAATAAAAAGAAGCGGAATACGCCAAATGTTGATCAAGCCCATTATCAACCAGATGATCTCAACTGGTTTCTCACTCTGGACAAAATAAATAAAGTAGGCCCAAGACTGGAAAACAATACTGACATGATAAATAATTAGAAGACACAGTGCAAAAACGCGAAGCCAGTCTATGTCATACCTACGATTAGCACTATTCATGATCAAAAATTTATTTATAGTTAATTATTTTATATAATAAAAAAGAAAAACATTATATCAATATAGTAAGTAAGAACATCGCCTAAATATGCGGCCATTTCAATAAACATCATACCGGGGGGATACTGACAAATATGGAAAGATAAGTTTCAAATTAGATTCTTTGAAATTATTATATAGCAATCGAGGCTATAAAAAAACCAGTGGGCATTTTTTGCAACATTTACCTTTCTTTATATATTTTCTACAACATTTGGTTTTTCCCAAAATAATACCTTCAAATTTGTTACATAAATTATTGATAATGAGACTAAGTCGCAATAATATCTTATAGTTAATTATGGTGATTTTCAAATGGATAAGATAGGAATGTTCTGGGGTAGTAATACTGGCAATCAAGAAGAGGCTGCAGGTTTCCTAAAAGATTTTATGGAATCTGAAGGAATAGAAATGGACGAGTATAACATTGCGGATACTGACCCAGAAAAGATGTTAGAATATAAACGATTGATCATAGGATGCCCTACATGGCATATAGGCGAATTACAGGATGACTGGGATTTTATTTATGATAAGTATAAAGCATTGGATTTTACTGGGATCACAGCTGCATTCTTTGGGTGCGGAGACCAGGTAGGATATGCTGATAACTTTCTTGATGCTATTGGACTACTTGCTAAACCCTTTATGGAGAATGGAGGTACTCTGATAGGACGCTATCCTACTGAGGAATATCAGTTCGATAATTCTTTAGCACTAGATGGTGATGACTTTCTTGGTTTGGGTCTTGATAATGATAATGAAGAAGAATTGACCGAAGAAAGATTGGTGATATGGGGTGAACTTATAAAGGATGAATTCGGGATATAAATGAAATAATTAGCTAGCTATACTGGCCTTGTTAGTACTCCATGTATATACAAAATAATAAGTTTTCAAGGTCAGTT
>CAYOJL010000143.1:0-3699 GCA_964404235.1 uncultured bacterium
ATCTTCAAAGGCCGGCTTTGGTTGTTTGCCGAGTCGGTGAGGGTCATGGTGCAGTTGTCATAGGCGCTTGGTGCTGCTGTCAGCAGGGCGATGTGGTTTATTCCGGCAATCGCCTTGTCAACATTGCCTTTACACTTGCCAAAGGGTTACAATTTGAAGTCAAAGAATTGTCTAGGAAAGTGATGAGATCCTAGTACAGCATTGGTTTTTAGATTGGCCCAATGGTACAAAGGATGCTGTTTTGACTGCGATACTTTTGAAGGATGAGAAAGCCCAAAAAATGGAATTAGCATCAACTCCATTACCTCAATGAGTGATGTATACACTTAAATTAATATACTTCAAAATGAGAGCTCTGGCCGAGGCACCTCAAATGCTGATGAGCTATGCTGGTTTGCAATACGAGTATTTGATGTCTTGGGAGTACTTCGATGATGAATGGGAAAATGTAAAGCCCACAATCCCGTTTAAGCAGTTGCCTATTTTGGTCGTAGATGATGAGCATCAGATTGCTCAAAGTACATCTATCATGAGATTCCTTCAGAAATTAGCTGATATAGAACCTCAAGATCCTATTGATGCAGCAAAAGCCGATGCGATTCTCGAAAGTGCTCAGGAACTTTTTAGACCCCTCAACCCAACGGTCAATTTTGCGCTAGGAGAAGATTTTGAGTCGAAGAGAGAATCAATGCTTCCTGATTTATCCTCTCGATTTGCCGACTTAGAAAGAGCTTTACTGGATGGTGGGAAGAAATTCTTTATGGGTGATGATCCAATAGCATGTGATTTCACAGCTTTTCATCACTTGGATTTATCAAGACAGCTAGATCCTAATTTTTTGGGGCAATTTAGTCGCCTTAATGAATTTGTCAGTGATATAGAAAGAATTGAAAGTATCTCTAACTATCTCAACTCAAGGCCTGAATTAATTGATGTGAAAACTGGGCCTAAGCTTGTAATCAATGGTAAGGCCCATCCAACCGGAACCGATAAAACTTAAAATAAAATGAAACTCGTCTATTTTAATTACTTGGCATACGCAGAACCCATAAAAATGATTATGAATTATGGAAATATTCCATATGAGTTCATTTTTCCTTGGGATTATTTTGGAACAGAGAAGTGGTCGGATTCAAAGAAGGATGTACCCTTTGGTAAATTGCCGATTCTAGTCATTGATGAGAATACGACCCTTTGGGAGAGTGGTGCAATAATGCGCTATTTGTCTAGAAAAACAAATACAATTCCTGAAGATGAAATCTTAAAAGCTAAAGCGGATGCTGTTTTCGATAACACAAAAGATTTTGTATACCCGATTGATGCAACTTTTGGTGCTCGTATAGATGAAGAGTTTCAAGAATGCAAAAAAGAGCTTATCAACAATCTACCTGATTTAATCCGACCCTTTTACAATCTTCTTAAAGAAAATGGGCCTTTCCTATTATCAGAAAAAGCTTACTATTGTGATTTTGTTTTTTATCACCACATGAAATTACTCAAAGAGTGCTCAGGGGAATTGCTTGATGACTATCCAAAGATCTTAGATTTTATTAAAGCCTTTGAGAAACTTAAAGGTATTAAAGATTACCTAAACAACAGACCTACTCTCATTGGTATAGGGAAGGATCCAAAACTTGGACATGAAGGTAATTATCTTCCTACAGGATATTGGCGTGATTAATTTTCTTAATCCGTAGGCTCCCACCCTGCTTTGATAAGCCCTTCAATCATTTTATCTACCAAATTTGTATTTGGTATAAATAATTTTTTATAGTCTTCTCTTGATTTAAGATTGGGTCTTGCATTTAAATATTGACCTAAAACTTCTTTTCCATCATTGCTTTCAAGAAATCCCAAAATAGCTGCTTTATAACCTATTGTAACAACCGCATTGGGAGATTCTTCTAGTGCTTTGTCAATATACTCAAGTGCTTCATTGAGTTTATCGTTTCCTAACCCAAGACAGGTTAAGGCTAAACCGGCATAAGTCCAACTAAGATCATTATCAAGCGGACTAAGTTTGAGTCTTTCCCGGAAAGAAATTTCCGCATCAGCAAATAATTCAAGGCTTAGTTGATTAAATCCTAAATGCTGGTAAGCAATAGGGAAGTTGGGGTTTATTTCTACGGCTTTTTTAGAATTTTCAAGGGCCTTTTTATGATTTCCTCTAGTTTGATGAACATATGCGATGCATGATTTTGCATGAGCATTTTGAGGATCAAGTTTTTCAGCTTTCTGAGATAAATCTAAAATTTTATCTAGGTGTTCATTCGTATCTTGAGCAATTCTTTGCACAACCTCATGTATCAAACAAAACGCCAAACTTGAGTAAGAAGCAGAAAATGTACTATCAAGTTCAATGGCATTATTTAGATGCTCTTTTGCTTTCACTAAGCTTTCATCTTTAAAGTCAGTAGGTACTCTGTCGTTGAATAATTTTAAACCTCTGAGGTATTCCTCCCAAGCATTCAGTTTGTTTGGCCTTTTTCTCTCAAGTCTGTTTTGTTCATAGCCTGAAATCGAAGGAGCGACAATCGAGGCGATTTTTGAGGATACTTCATCTTGAACCTCAAAGATGTCATCTAAACTTCTGTCCCAACGATCTGACCAAATGTGATTATCCTCTTGTGCATCAATTAGTTGGCAGGATATTCGAATCTTGCTGCCACCTTTTCTGACACTTCCTTGTACAATATAATTTACATCTAGTTCAGAACTGATTTCTTTTATGCTTTTTGGCTCATTTTTATAATTAAATGTGGAATTTCTCGAAATGACAGAAAAGGTTCTCCACAAAGAAAGGTTGGTGATTATATCTTCAGTGATGCCATCAACAAAATATTCCTGTTCTTCATCCTTGCTCATATTTTCAAAGGGCAATACTGCAACAGATGGGGGCTTTATCTGTTCTTCATCCTGTTGCGTTTCCAGAGAAGTAGAAGTTTTTTCAAGGTTATCAAAATTCTTAGATGACTCGAAATCTGAGATTTCTGGGATTTCAATTTTGTAGGTAGTTACAGGTGTAAGGATATTTTTCATCTCCTTTTCACCAGTTGAAATAAAACTCATCTCAAGCTTTCTCGAAACCTCATCATGAAACTTGCCCGATAAGGAGATTCCACCCGGTTCTGCGAGGGCTTCAAGTCTTGCTGCCACATTCACACCGTCCCCATAAAGATTTTCACCCTCCATAATCACATCTCCCAAATTAAGCCCTACCCTGAAAAGCATCTGGTCTTTTTCATCTACTTTCGAATTTCTTAATTGGATGTTTTTTTGAAAATCCGTTGCAGCAATCACAGCATCTACAGGACTTCCAAATTCAGCAATAATCGAGTCCCCTGCACTGCCAAAAATCCTCCCGTGGTTTGAAGTAATGCTCTCATCAGTGATCGTCCTACAGGCTTTCAGGTTCTTTAGAGTTCTATCTTCATTATCTCCCATCATTTTGCTGAAACCCACAACATCTGCAGCAAGGATTGCAGCAAGCTTTCTTCTGGGTTTTGATTCAGCCACGAATTAAACTCAACATTGATGTGGTTCAAATCACATATACATATGTAATGACCTTCCCCCTCTAAGTGGTCCAGCTTGAATGTTAGTTTATCATAATAATTGGATCCTTTTACAACAATGATTCAGGAGCAGGAGGTTTCCAGGCCAGCGGTCGGTGCCTATATAACACCCGCCTTTTTTTCA
>CAYOJL010000144.1:0-3690 GCA_964404235.1 uncultured bacterium
CAGGCAGACCGCCCAAATAATTTTGGACGTCAGCCATTAATGCAGTTCCATAAGTCGCCATGTTCTGAGCAATTTCATCTTCGTTAAGCATGGCGTTATAAGCCTTCACAGACCCCATCACCTTCTTTCGATCATGCAGTTTGGGCATGCGATTTAGATCCACAACCACTGCCTTAACACGCTTACTCCCCATGACAGCGCCGACACCACCCCGCGCTGCAAGTCGAGAAGGACGCAGATCAGTATCGCTGAAGGAGATCCCTGACAGCAATCCACCGTACTCACCGACTGGACCACACAAACCTATACTGACCTTGTTGCCATACCGTTCGTGTAGTCGGGAAGCAGCTGCAAAATTACCCAGCCCCATATATGGCGTGGCCGAGTCATAACTTATTTCACCCTCTTTCGAGATGTGGATCACTATCCAATCATCTGAAACCCCATGCAGAGTTAGGCCCGCCATACCCAATTGGCCTAACGCGAATCCAAAGGTTCCGCCTGCGTTGGCCTCCTTGATACCACCGGTCAAAGGGCTCTTACATCCTATACTCAGACGGTTCGCATTGGAAAAATTAGTGCCGGCGAATGGTCCAGCAGAGAAAATCAAAGGGTTTTCAGGCGACAACGGATCTACATTAGCAGCGCCACATTCGACCAATGTCTTTGCTATTAAATAGCGACCACTCCGGGCAATGGCTTCGCCGTGTAGCTCATTCCGATGTACCGTTCGACTATTCAGATCGATGTGAAGATACTCGCGCATGTGTCGATTCCCCTGATAAGTTTAGTGTTTCATCACCCACATTTTACCACTGACCAATCCTTACCTGGACAGCAAAACCTACCATTTCACCTCCGTATTACCATCCAGACCAATAGCCTGCCCGGAGATGTAACGGCCTTGTTCCGAACACAAGAACATAACGAGCGCGGCTACGTCTTCTTTGGCAATAAATACCTTCATCGAACTACTGTCCACAAACTCTTCTTTAACCGAGTTTTGATCAACATGTCGCAAACTCGCCTCAGCAGCAATAATACGGTCAATTCGCTCTCCCTCGACCGAGCCTGGACAAATAGCATTAACTCGAATTTTTCTTTCGCCGAGTTCAGCTGCCAGTGACTTAGTCAACCCGATCAACCCCCATTTTGAAGACACATAAGGTGTTCGGTTCGGCGGACCGTAAAGACCGGCACTCGACGAGAGATTGACGATACTACCCCCCGCGGCCATATCAAGTAGCGGGATCGCATTTCTACAACAGTAATAGGCCCCTAAAAGGTTGACCTCTATGGTGTTGACCCATTCTGACTCCAGCACTGTCTCTAACCGACCCACTGGTCCACCAATACCTGCATTATTGACGAGTATATCTAAGCCACCCAACCGGGATGTGACTTCATTAAATAGATCTTCGACCTGATCTGGTTGTGAAACGTCAGTGACACAAGCCTGTAACTCGGCATGTTCATCTTCCAACTCGAGCACTGCAGTGGAATCGTTGTCACAGACACACACCTTTGCCCCCGCCTTGGAAAATGATGTGGCGATAGAGAGACCTATCCCTCGTGCAGCCGCGGTTACCAGCACACGTTTACCATTCAACCCTGTCAACTGCGTCATGGCTAATCCGTCTATGAGTCTTCGACCGAGCGAAATTCGAATCCAACCTCATGTGCCGCATCCATTAGCCACCGGATTAGGTGATCCGTATAACTACGCCGAACCACCACTTCAAAAATACAATCGCCCGACCTCGGAAAAACTGGAGAAATCAAAACATTCGTATGTGCCAGAATGGTCTGCGCACAACTTCCTTGCGTAAACATGTCTGCGTGCAAATCCAGTGTACACGCAGCCGACAGCACGCCCCGGGACTGACGGCCACCGATTCCAAGCAGCGATTGACCGCCGGTCAGATCGGTTATCGCGACGTGCAAGCCTGTCAGGCTGTCCTCCAGATCCTGTGTTATTGAGGCGGATGATTTCTTAACAATTATCAGCCATTCATCTGGACCCAGCCAATGACAAATCAAACCACCTGACCTGATGACCGTATTCGGAATCACTGGTAGTTCAACCCCTGTTACTCGCTGAACCCCCTCGAAAAACCGGGAGTTAGTGCTGTCACCACGTAAATTGACAAACTGAGTCACGCTGATTCCACTGAACCAAACACCATAGTCACCGGCAACACCTTTATGAGATATCCCCCAGTTGATCCCCGCGAATTGAGGATACTTACGATCCGATAAAGTCATGGTATGACATCACTCCGTCACTAAAACTCATTTACCTGGTTTTCCGTGTTAAGTTTCCTGATCAACAATACGTACGTTTAGTCTATGTTTTATGCAACTTATTCTCAGGGTCATAAAACACCGGGCTTGTAATAGTTGCCTTGATAAGCTGATCGTCCAGTGTCGGTGCATAGACGGAAGCTCCCAGCCGACTGTGACCCCCTTTGATCAGTGCTAAAGCAATCGAATGACCCAAGATCGGACTGTAGTAACTCGAGGTTACATGACCCGTCATTGGTTCCGGATAGACTGTCGACGGTTCGTTAACTAATTGCGTGCCTTCAGGTAGCACAACCCCTGGCTGGTCGGTCACGAGACCAACTAGTTGTTTTCGGTTTGCTCTCAACGTGTCCGCGCGAACGAGTGAACGCTTCCCAATGAAGTCTTTGGTTTTTGAAACTATCCAGTCCATGCCAAGGTCAGCTGGCGTTACAGAGCCGTCGGTGTCCTGGCCAACGATGATATATCCCTTCTCAGCCCGCAGAACGTGCATAGATTCTGTACCGTAGGGTGTAATGTCATACTTGCTGCCAGCCTCGATCAACGTTTCCCACAGAGTGAGTCCATCGTCCGCAGAGACGTTAATCTCAAAAGCAAGCTCCCCACTGAAGCTGATTCTGAAAACCCGTGCACTGATACCGGCCACGGTACCCTCTCGCAGACTCATAAAAGGGAAAGCATCCGCAGACAAATCAATATCGGAACAAAGCCGGCCCAACAGTGAACGACTGTTGGGCCCGGCGATACTAGCGACAGCCCAGCGATCAGTAACCGAGGTAAAAAATACCTCTAAATCCGGCCATTCGGTCTGGTGCCATCTCTCCATCCACCCAAGAACGTGTGCCGCGCCACCCGTCGTAGTGGTCATATAGTAATGGTTTTCGCCTAACCTGGAGCTGACACCGTCATCCATTACCATTCCATCTTCTCCAAGCATTAACCCATAGCGACACCGGTTAATTTCGAGCTTCGACCAAGCGTTGGTGTAGATTCTATTGAGGAATTCTGCCGAATCCCGCCCGCGAACTTCGATCTTTCCAAGGGTAGACGCATCCAACAAACCGATTCCTTTCCGCGTAGCGAGGCATTCACGGCTTACAGCATTCTCTATAGTTTCATCGGCTTTGGGGTAGTACCACGGCCGCTTCCACTGTCCGACGTCTTCAAAAACTGCCCCGTGAGCAACATGCCAGTGATGCATAGGTGTTTTTCTGACTGGATCGAAAAACATTGCACCCAATTCACGACCAGCTATAGCTCCGAAAGTGACCGGTGTATAGTTTGGCCTAAACGTGGTGGTCCCTGTCGCCGGGATAGACTGCCCCAAGCGATCGGCAAGTATCGCCAACCCATTGATGTTTCCAGTCTTACCCTGATCGGTACCAA
>CAYOJL010000145.1:0-3651 GCA_964404235.1 uncultured bacterium
TTTGGCGAAACCGACACTGTTAGAATTATTTGAATCATTCATAAGTTTACTAAAAGAGGCATAAAAAAAGTTTAAAATCAATAGTGCTAATCAGGTTAGGGTTTCCTTTGTTGATTTCCTAATGTTCCGGCTAATTTCAAGCAACCATATGTTAACGATCAGATTACTCTTTTTATTTTTAGTAATTATTTCAGCCAAGGTGCATGGAAATGATTCTACGTCAAATAATTTAAAGTATTCAAAGATCATTTCCATACCCGATCTATCATTCATACCTAATGTTTATACTGGACTTGCTATTATTGAGCTAATGGATTTTAGACCTTTAAAAAATAAATCAATTGCACTATTAACGAACCAAACTGCAGTAAATAGAAATGGGAAACATATTTTGGATCTTATAAAGAATTCTAAGGATATTAAGATTCCTTTTTTATTGGCCTTAGAGTATGGTGTGTGGGGCATAGATGATAATCGTGCAACAATGATAGGCAGAGATCAAGTGGACCCTATCCATGGTGCTCAAATAATTGATCTATTTAATACCTATCTATATCCACCACATTGGGTGATGGATAAAATAGACCTTGTCCTAGTTGATTTCCAAGAGACGGGTAGTAGATATTCAACTTTTATAGCTACAATGTCAAAGGTCTTTGAGGCTGCATCAAATCATGATGTGCCTGTGATGGTTTTAGATCGGCCCAATCCTATTAGAGGTGATATAGTGGATGGCCCAATACCAAGGACCGAATTTCAATCTTTTGAATCTTATCATTTATTTCCGATTCGTCATGGTTTAACTCTTGGAGAAACCTCTATAATCATCAATGAGATGGGATGGACAAAAGATTCAAAAAGAGTTGATCTTAGTATAATCCCAATGTCTAACTGGGATCGAGAAATGTGGTTTGATCAGACCAAATTGGTTTGGCGTAATCCTAAACCATTTCTTACTGATCAAGCTAATTTATTGGCATATACAGGTATGGATCTTTTTAGAGGAACAAATATGAATATAGGTTTTGGAACTCAGACCCCTTATATGGTTGTGGGCGCTCCATGGTTAGCAACTTCCTTCCTTTTGAAAAAACTTAATGAACAAGAATTGCCAGGTGTAGAATTCAAAGAAGTTAAATATCGTCCTAGTGGTTCAATTTATCATACAAAAGTCCCAAAGTTTGATAGCCAATCTTGCAGTGGTATTCAGATAATGATCAAGGATAGAAATATATATAGACCGATAGCCACAGCTACGACAATGATGCTATATATACAGCGACTTCACCCAAGAGAATTTCAGTGGGAAAAAGATGGCTATGTAGATAAGCTATTTGGTTCCAATGAACTGCGCGTCGTAGCAGCACAAAATAAACCGCCAGATCATTTACCAGCACTTTGGGCCAAAGATGTTTACAAATTCAGTGAGTTCAGGCAATCATACCTAATTTATTAGATGAGATTTCTCACTTTTCTTTTTACGGCGCAAGTATCATTAATAGCACAGATTTTGCCAACTGTCCCTAGTAATGTATTCCGTGTATCTATAGGTAATAATACTTCTGAGGCCACTTGGGATCTAAACGATAATCGATTTTCTTTACAAGGTGTTGGGAGAAAATATTTTGACCACATGACACACAATGACTCAGTTCGTTTTTCATCCAATTTTGACCTATATCATACTGGTACAGTTTATATTGATTCAGTAAATACAGTAGAAGAGTGGATGACTAATTTTAATACGATTCATGGTTTTTCACTACCCGTCCTAGGTCCTCAAAATATAGATACAACAAAAGGGATGTCACCTGAAGGTATCTTTTCAGAAAAACGTAAAAAGAAGATCATTGGGAGAAGGTTTGACCTAGAATATGGCATGTCCAATGAGATAACTTTAAGTGTATCGATACCAATTATTGATTCATACACTATTGATCAATCTTTTTCAGATTATTCGATAGGCCCAATCCAAGGTGCATCAATACTCGTGGATTATCATCAAGATGCAAGGCAGCAGTTTAATACATTTATTAATTCAAATACCTTTTCAAATCTACGTCGCGGTCTTAAAGATACATTAGAATTAATATATAATATGTACTATACCAATAATGGAGATTATTCTGTTAAATGGGCGCTTCATTCTCAAGATGACCCAGTAAATAACCTATTGGTTGATCAAGTTTTTCTACCACCAGGGATCAATAAGGATTCAGTTTCACTTTCAGATCTTGTTTCATATTATTATCCAGTTCAAAAGCAGGCCCAGGGTATAGACGATGTTAAGGTTGGGCTTACTGCATTACTTTCTGGAACTCCTGCATGGGCATTGGATAGTCTTAGCGATGCTATATATGGACAGTTTTTTATAACCATCCCATATGGTAGGACCCTATCACAATTTATTGATGTTAGGAGAAAACAGTTCAATGAAATTCAAATTGGAAAAGGTGTTAGTAGAATTTCCGCTGGTTTTTATGGTAGTAAAATTTTTAAATACAAATATAATATTAGAGTTTATGGACAGGCCTTACTACAGTTTAGTACAACCACAACCTTGAATACACCTGCCTTATTATTTTCAGGTGGTCATACAAACCCTGATTCAATATTAAGCCTGGTAGGTAATACCTATAAATTTGACCGAGGCACTGGAATAATGTTCAATGTCGGAACTGAACTTGAAAGGTTCAAGAATAGGCTACGTCTACGTGCAGAGATCTGTACGGTTTATAAGGGACAGGATAATTATATTTCTAAAGATCCAGAATGGGATCTTTGGATGGAAGAATATGCAGGAAATTCGCCATTCTATAATAGGGCAGATATCAAAGCTGAGCTTTGGCTTATGAATTCATTATCAAAAAATCGTTTTGGCCCGGTTCCATTCGATCTATATGCAGGTGCGACAAGTACTCTATCTGCAAATAACATAGATATAGGCTGGAAAATTTATGCAGGTATCACAACATATTATCAAGGTTGGTAAGATCAAGAATGAAAGATAGAAAAAAAGTATTATCTTGGGCGTTTTACGATTGGGCTAATTCTGCATATTCTACTACAGTGATGGCTGGGTTCTTTCCATTGTTTTTTGAAAAATTTTATTCTAATCCTGATGATGTCATACAGAGCACTTACCAACTGGGAGTTGCAAATTCAGTTTCAAGTATAGTGATAGCATTGTTTGCTCCAATTTTAGGCGCAATCGCAGATAGAGGCTCCGCCAAAAAAAATTATTAATTACTTTTGCTTTCTTAGGCGTGTTAATGACAGCAGCGCTATGGTTCGTTGGTCAGGGAGAGTGGAAGCTAGCCGTGTTCTTTTATGTTATCGCGACCATTGGTTTTATGGCTGGAAATATCTTTTATGATTCTCTTTTACCAGCAGTGGCCAATAGAGATAAAGTAGACTATGTATCAGCTTTGGGATATTCTTTAGGATATCTTGGCGGGGGTCTGTTATTTCTTGTAAATGTTCTAATGTATCTAAACCCTGATTGGTTCGGGATCCCGGATTCATCAACTGCTATTCGCCTTTCGTTTCTTTCTGTTGCTATTTGGTGGGGTATTTTTACATTACCTATTATTTTGTTTCTGCCTGAGCCAGATAATGATGATGCAGTACCGTTCCATAAAGCGATCTCTA
>CAYOJL010000146.1:0-3634 GCA_964404235.1 uncultured bacterium
TCGGTACGAGCCGTCGCACCAGGCACGATTGCCGTCTTTCTCAAGCGTTGTCTTTTCTGGTTTTTTTATGACATTCAATGGTTTGTCTAACTTTATGCCCTTTTCTTGCGCCCCGCCGGTATGATGCCGAGATAGGGCGCGAGGTATTGGCCGGTGTAGCTCCCGTTCGCTACCGCGACATCTTCCGGCGTGCCCTCGGCAACGATACACCCACCTTTGGTGCCGCCCTCGGGGCCAAGATCAATGATCCAATCGGCTGTCTTTATGACTTCTAGATTGTGTTCGATTACCACTACCGTGTTGCCGTGATCGACCAACGTGTGCAGCACTTCCAAGAGCTTCCGTACATCCTCGAAATGGAGACCGGTGGTTGGTTCGTCAAGGATGTAAAGCGTGCGGCCGGTGGCGCGGCGCGATAATTCCTTAGCCAGCTTGACGCGCTGCGCCTCACCGCCGGAAAGCGTTGTCGCCTGCTGGCCCAAATGGATATAGCCCAATCCGACGCGTTCCAGTGTCACCATCTTGTCGCGGATCGAGGGCACTGCCTTGAAGAACTCGGCCGCTTCCTCAACCGTCATATCCAAGACGTCAGCGATGGATTTGGCGCGGAATTCGATTTCTAGCGTTTCGCGGTTGTAGCGCTCTCCCTTGCAGACATCGCATTGCACGAAGACGTCGGGCAGGAAGTGCATCTCGATCTTGATGACGCCGTCGCCCTGGCATGCTTCGCAGCGTCCGCCCTTCACGTTGAACGAAAAGCGACCAGGTTTGTAGCCACGCGCCTTGGCTTCCGGCAGCCCGGCAAACCAATCGCGAATCGGCGTAAAGGCGCCGGTGTAGGTGGCCGGGTTGGAACGCGGCGTGCGGCCGATAGGGGACTGGTCAATATCGACCACCTTGTCGATGCGCTCAAGTCCATCGATGGCGGTGTGCTCACCTGGGTGCAGGCGCGCATTATGAAGCTTGCGCGCCAGCGCCTTATAAAGGGTCTCCACAATAAGACTCGATTTGCCGCCGCCCGATACGCCGGTGACGGAAATGAAGGTGCCAAGCGGGAACGAGACGTCGAGACTTTGTAGGTTGTGGCAGGTCGCACCCTTGACGCGGAGCATATTGCCGCGCTTGCCCTTGCGGCGGGGTGACGGGATCGGCACTTCCTTAGCGCCGGTCAGGTATTGTGCAGTGAGGCTTCGCTTCGAGCGCATCACCTGTTTCGGCGTTCCTTGCGCGACGATCTCGCCGCCATGAATACCGGCACCAGGTCCGATATCGACCAGATGGTCGGCAGTGCGGATGGACTCCTCGTCGTGTTCAACGACAATGACCGTGTTACCGAGATCACGCAGGCGAGCAAGGGTCTCTAGGAGTCTTGCGTTGTCTCGCTGATGTAGGCCGATGGAGGGTTCATCAAGGACGTAGAGGACACCGGTGAGGCCGGAACCAATTTGCGAGGCGAGGCGGATGCGCTGGCTTTCGCCGCCTGATAGCGTGCCCGATGACCGGTTGAGCGTCAGGTAGTCAAGGCCGACATTCTTAAGGAACCCAAGACGGTCGTTGATTTCACGTAGGATCCGTCTGGCGATCTCGCGGTGTTTTTCCGAAAGTTTGTCTTCCAGGGCGCTGAACCAGGCATGTGCCTCATCAATGGATTTTTCGGTGACTTCCGAGATGTGCAGGCTGTCGATCTTCACTGCTAAGGCTTCATGCTTGAGGCGTGCGGCACCGCACTCCGAACACGTGGTGACCGTCTGGTAGCGTGACAGTTCGTCGCGGACCCAGCTGGAATCGGTTTCGCGCCAGCGCCGCTCCATGTTGGGGATGATTCCTTCGAATGGTTTGGTGATCTCGTAGGACTTGTTGCCGTCGTGATATGACATGGGTACCAATTGGCGCCCGGACCCGAACAGCATGATCTCGCGCGTCTTCTTCAGTAGCTTGAACCAGGGTGTCGTCAGTTCGAAGTCGAAGTGTTTAGAGATGCTTTCCAGCGTTTGGCCGTAATATTTAGATGATGAATTGGCCCAGGGTGCCACAGCGCCCATGTTGAGTGACAGGCTTTCGTCCGGTACCACTAAGTCGGGGTCGAAATACATTTCTGTCCCCAGCCCATCGCAGGCGGCGCAGGCGCCAAACGGATTGTTAAAGGAAAAGAGACGGGGCTCGATCTCGTCAATGGTGAAGCCAGATACGGGGCATGCGAACTTGGCCGAGAATACGGTGCGTCCCGGTGGTACGTGATCCTTGAGGCCGCCTTTCCCCTTTTTGATGGATGACGGAGGTGGCGCATCGGCATCATCGACATAAGCAATGCCGTCGGCGAGATTAAGTGCCGTCTCAAAGCTGTCGGCAAGACGGGTCTGGATATCGTCACGCACGACGATACGATCGACGACGACTTCTATATGGTGCTTGAATTTTTTGTCGAGCGTCGGCGCCTCGTCGATGTCGTAAAGTTCACCGTCAATGCGCACACGCTGGAAGCCGCGCTTGGCTAGGCCCTGGAGTTCCTTCTTGAACTCACCTTTGCGGCCGCGTGCGATGGGGGCGAGCATGTAAAGACGCGTGCCCTCATCTATGGCCATGATGCGATCGACCATCTGGCTGACCGTCTGGCTTTCGATTGGAAGCCCGGTCGTCGGCGAATGCGGCACGCCGATCCGCGCGAATAAAAGCCGCATGTAGTCGTATATTTCTGTTACCGTGCCGACGGTCGAACGCGGATTCCGCGATGTTGTCTTTTGCTCGATAGAGATGGCCGGCGAAAGGCCGTCGATAGAATCGACATCCGGTTTTTGCATCATCTCTAAGAACTGGCGCGCGTAGGCTGAAAGGCTCTCGACATAGCGGCGCTGTCCCTCGGCGTAAATGGTGTCGAAAGCCAGCGAAGACTTACCTGAACCGGAGAGACCCGTGATCACCGTCAGGCTATGGCGAGGAATCTGTACATCAACGTTCTGAAGGTTATGTTCGCGCGCACCTTTGATCAGAATGTTCTGCATGTGGGACCAATACCTGTTTTCGAAAGCCTTCCAAGCCCCCAGAGATATAGCGAATAATGATCAGGGTAAAGTGCTCTGGTGGGGAAATTGGCAGAAATCTGACGAAACAAGCTCTTTCCAAAGGAAAACTGACAAAAATTCGATAAAGCCACATACTAGACTATTATTAGGAGGCTATCATGACCTAAGACGATAAGAAGGCCATGGTATGGACGGCCTTGGAGGGGTGTTTTCGAACGGTATGAATCGTGCTGCCTAAGACCTTGAGGAAGAAGCGCACGATCTACATGTCAAGATTGGCTAATTGTCGGTGCACCGGAAATTTTATCCAAAGGGCTCAAGTGAAAATTCGGGAGGGTACGCAAGGCGATGGCTCGACGCGATCACCCTGATCTAAGTTGCTGGCAATTTTGGAGACTGTTTTTGCTCGCCCGGATCGCAATGCTATCGGCACAACTGTCGGGGCGGTAATTATTCTTTCCCTCGCTTATTCGGGACCGAACCTTAGCGTCATAGACCGGCAGCCTATCAGCGCTCATTATCTTGATGTGGGTGTTCTTTAAGAGCATCGCAGAGATCAGCGGATGTTGGTTCAGTAATTCTGCCTGACGATTAGGCAGCCGAACTTAGCCAAC
>CAYOJL010000147.1:0-3592 GCA_964404235.1 uncultured bacterium
ACCTGCTAATGGATCCCGGTATGACCCTGAGCCGGGGGATGCGCGTTGTGTTGGGCATTCATCAGCTTGTGGGTGGGATGTGAGGGGACGATCCAGTGAATCAACCCAGAGAAACCTCCGCTTTCCCATCAGCATCCACTCGGCGTTGTATTTGTACTTCAGAGGGCAAGGCTATCTCACCCCAAGCTACTTGTGCCAGATGCAGACGAAGGGGGCGTCTTCGCCGGAGACTTCATCAGCCAGCATCGCGCCGGCGTGGAACAGGCCAAGCAGCTTTACGCCACCCCAACCCCCAGCGAGTGTGATATAGTGGTCACGAATACCTTCCTCTTCGAAAACCAGGTCGGCAAAGGGGTCTGGCCGGCGAATCTATCACTGAAAGAAGGGGGGCTGGCCGTCGTAGTGGTGCAGAGCGTGGAAGGGCAAGCGGCTCATTATCTGGGTGGCCGTTTCGGTACCGACTACGGCAGCAAGATGTGGGGCGGCCTCCCGGGACGGTTACTGACTCCAAAGGCGAGCCGGCTGCTGGTCTGCTCAGAGTTTCTGGCTCAGATTGATTTGGACATGCTGGGCCCAGCAGATCAGGTGGTGCCGTGTGCTAGCTGGGCTGAGGTCCTGATCCATTTACAGGCTGCCTATCCCCAACAGCCAAAGTCGCGGTCTATCCCTAGGCGGCCATCCAGTACCCGGGCGAGGTTCGCTAATTGCCGGTGCCTATCCGGGATCGGCAAAATGGCTGAAGAGGCTGTGGCGTTAGAAAATTTTAAAGCATATCGAAGCGGCATACCGCTTGACACATCCCTTTTCAAAATGTTAAGTACTACTGAAAATTTTGATTTTCTTATGTGACATGAAGGGAGGTAAAAAATGGGTAAATCTAAATTTTCGTTAGCAAATCAAGTGGCTATTGTTACCGGAGGTGGCACGGGAATAGGACGGAGTATTGCTTTGGAGTTTGCCGAGTTTGGTGCCGACGTGGTGGTCAGTAGTCGGAATTTGGAAAATTTGGAAAGGGTGGCCGATGAAGTCAAAGCGCGAGGCAGACATTCCTTGGCTATCAAGGCTGACATCACCAAAAAGACCGATATCGATCACCTTGTTCAAAAGGTAATGGAGGAATTTGGTCGTATTGATATTCTGGTGAACAATGGGGGAGTCGGTTCAAAAGTACTCGGTAAACCAGTGCCCATCATTGAAGTGGATGAAGACGAGTGGGACTTGATTATGGATACTAATCTCAAAGGCACTTACTTTTGTTGCCAAGCCGTCGGTCAGAGGATGATCGAACAGAAGAAGGGGAACATTATCAACATAACCTCAGGTGACGGAAAACGAGTGTCTGGTGGGCTAGGGACTTCCTACAATGTTGCGAAAGCAGGTGCCATCATGCTGACCCAGTGCCTGGCTTGGGATTTCGGTAAACACAATATACGGATTAACTCTATTGCCCCGGGATATACTAGAACCAAGATGGCTCAACCGTATTTGAGTGATCCTGAGAACTTGAAGATGCTTGAGAGCAGAAGGCCATTGGGGCGAATCGGTGAGCCGGATGAAATTGCCAGTGCCGCGTTATTTCTAGCTTCTGATGCCTCCAGCTTTATGACAGGACAGACAATTAACGTTGATGGTGGCGTGCACAACTAGATTTATTCATAGTCTTGGTTGGAAGAAATCCCCTGGGAGACCCGCATTGAGAATCCTTTGATAGCTGATAACTTTTCATTTCAGACAAGAGCCAAGAAATGAAAAGTCTGGAACGCCAGCTCGGCCTGAATCCATATTGAGCGAATATTTATTTAGCCGAAAGTCGTGTAAAATACCTTCCCGTCCAGCATCTATCAGGTTTACGAGAGACGGGATGAAACCCATTAGAGGAGTTTCTATGACAGGAACACTGGAACAGCGCCCCTTCGGGCGTAAAGGAGAGACGGTCAGCCTCATCGGACTGGGTGGCGCCGCTTTGTATAAGCACTCCTATGAACAAGGGGTAGAAACCGTCAAACATGCGCTTGATCTGGGTGTTAGCTATTTCGATACCTCACCCGCTTACGGTAAAGCGGGTGAGGATGGCCGTTGGATAGACAGGGGTAAACCGCAGTTAATCATGGGTGAGGGGCTTGAGGGGACCACTAAACCGCATCTCCTTGCGACAAAGCTAATAAACTTTACGACGGTAGAAGACTGTCGCGTCCAAATACAAGACAACCTACGTGCTCTGCGTCGCGATAGGATCGACGTACTCCTGGGGCACGACATAGAGAAGGCAAAAGCTTGGATACCCAACGCGCGGGACGATAGCCAGCTTCTCGACCTGGATGAGGAGTTCGACTACCAGAACGCAGCCCTCATTCAGGCGCTTCGTGAAGCAAAGGCGCAGGGGCTGTGCCGTTACATTGGCCTCAGTTCAAACCAGTCCGTGCATTTGGCTCACGTCCTGAACCGGGTAAAACTCGACATGTGCCTGTCAGCCAACGAGTATTCGCTGCTGGCCCGCCGTTCCCCGCAGGTGATGCTGCCGGTCATTCGTGAGCAGGGGATTGCTTATGTCGTGGGAGGGATTTTCTCCTACGCTGGTCGGGGCGTGTCAAATGAAGCTTCGCCGTTTCAGCTCGCCCCCAAAGGTCCTCTGGCTCAGGTTGGCGGGATATTCGCGGATGCGCGCCTCCTCGAGTTGGCCCAAGCGACTGGTATTTCGGTCGCAGCATTGACGGTTCGCTTTTTGATCGCAAATAAAGAACTGTCGACAATCCTTTTGGGTGCCTCCACACCCGAGGAACTAGAGGAGAGCGTCGTGGCCGCACAGGCAGGTCCGCTACCTCTCGACATTCATCAGACCCTGGAAGCGCTCACCTCGCCGTGACCTCCTCTGCGCTGGCGTATTTCCCAATTTTATCTGATAGGTTTTTTTAGGGGGAGAGTTTCTGGAAAGAGGCATTTAATAGAATCGCTCCGAAGCAAGCTCAAGAAACTTTTTGCGAAAGCTGCTTATTTTGAGGGCGCATCACTCCTTGAAATGATTTGCTTTGAATCCCATGTTTTTTGCTCCGGGAAGGTCAGGATTGCACAGTATTTTCAATAACTTATACAGATAGGAGCTAGGATCAAGTCCAGGATGTGACAAGCACTCGCCCCTGAGGAGTTAAGAGGAGCAAAAAAAATCGATTGACCTCCTCTAAATATTGTTATAGAGAGCGGATACTGAAGGGGATCATGAAATCTACCAGGATTTTGCCATCATCGTTCTTTTGTGATCGTTTTCAAGAAATCGCCTTTGGCTGAAGGTTTTATTTCAATTTCGCTCATATTTATTGAGCCGAAAGTCATGTGAAACCTCATCTCCTCCCCAGAGGATTTTTAGAAACGGTCAACGGGGAATGGAAAAGTGCCAAAAATGGTGACTTCTTTCTCTAAATATGAAAATAAAATTTCGTTGATCATGAGAATACACTCATGAGTGAATGAGTTGGCCTACTTTAAAAAAGTTGATAAACATAGGAAACTCCCGCTTAATAGTTCACCTGCTAGAACTAGCTGGAGAACTGCGAAAAAAGTGGCAAGATTATTTTGCATGGAAAATTACTCCAATTCT
>CAYOJL010000148.1:0-3586 GCA_964404235.1 uncultured bacterium
GGTAAAGGCAATAATGGTGGAGATGGATTTGCAGCCGCATCTGAATTATATCATAAAAAATACTCAATACAAATTCATTCAATTGTTGATGAGGAAAAGATAAAAGGTGATTCTCTTCATTATTTTAAGAACTGTGTTTCATTAGGGATCCCAATAACTTTTGGAATGGATTGTTCTAATTTGGAAACACCTGATTTAATAATCGATGCACTTTTGGGAACAGGCCTTAAGGGTGTAGTAAGAAAGGGTATGGTACCTTTCATCAATTGGATCAATGACAATGATGCGAAAATAATATCTATTGATATTCCTTCAGGGTTAAATGGCAATTCAGGTATGGTAGACCCTAGCTCTGTAATAGCAAATGACACGGTAACGTTTGGTGCACCAAAGCTTGGAATGTATTTTCGTAAAGGACCAGAATTTTGTGGAAAGGTCGCTATAGCAGATATTGGTTTTCCCAATATTAATACTGTTGAATTCCCAGGACTGGAATGGAAACCTTATAATGAAGAAGAAGCTAAGGATTCTCTCTGTAAACCTACGTTAGACAATCACAAATATGATTCTGGTAAGGTTTTGATCATTGCTGGTTCTTTTGGTATGACCGGTGCTGCTATCCTGTCAACATACGGTGCATTAAGATGTGGTGCAGGACTAACCATTACTACTTCACCCAGTTCTTTAAATGAAATATATGAGCGTTCAATTATTGAAGGAATGACGTTGCCCCTTGATGATAATAATGCAGGGATTTTAACGATAAATAATTTTGATTCAATTATGGAAAAAGTTGATTGGGCTGATTCTGTTTTAATTGGTCCAGGATTAGGTAGGGATAATGCTACGCAGCAGCTAATTAAGCATCTTGTTAGGAATGTAAATAAACCACTTATTCTAGATGCGGATGGTTTGTTTCCTTTTTCAGATGATATAGATCAATTAAATGAAAGAGAATATCCACTTATCATTACACCTCACTTTGGAGAACTAGCAAGATTAAAAGGAATTAAAACGGATATCTTGGTAGCAGATTTTCCTGAAATTATAACTGATGTCATGCAAACTTTTAATAAGACAATACTTGCTAAGCAAGTCCCAGTTTGTGTTTTGGAAGGTTATGAAGCAATAATAAATATATCTGGTAACCCTGGTCTTGCCACTGCTGGGACAGGAGATGTATTAGCAGGTATGATATCTGGATTTTTATCTCAAGGGCATAGCAATTTAAATGCAGCTACATTAGGTGCCTTTATTCATGGAAAAGCATCAGACATCGTAGCTTCTGAAAAAGGATATAGAGGACAAATCGCATCTGATCTTTTAGCTAAGATTCCTGATGTAATAAAGGAATATGAAAGAGCCTAAAAATCATTTCTATTTTTATTTAGTATTGATCTTAATAGGATCAAGTATTCCAGGGGATACTGTGCCATCATTCGTGGGACTTACTTGGGATAAACTATTACATTTAATAGAATATGGTATTATGGGTTTTTTAGGCTATCGTGCATACCATACAGAAATTAGATCGCCTATTTATTCATTAATTATCTTTGGTTTATTGTTTGGAGTATTAGATGAAACGTGGCAATCATTTATTCCTGGAAGATTCTCAAGCCATTATGATATTATTGCAGATCTAATTGGTGTAATTTGTGGTGTATTTACTGGGACATTAATATATAAAGATTCATAATGATACATAGGCTTCATATTAAAGATTTTGCGATAATTGATGAAATAGATATCAATTTCCAATCTGGTTTAACAGTGATAACTGGAGAGACAGGATCTGGAAAATCAATAATATTAGAAGCTTTAGGTGTTGCATTAGGCTCTAAGGCAGATAAATTAATGGTTCGTAGTAATGCTCCAAGAGCGGTAATACAAGCGGAATTCTTAGATGGTGATATTCGGCGCTTGATATCAAAAAATGGTCGAACAAAATCATATATGAACGATGAGCCTATTTCAATCATTGATTTAAAAAAAGAAAATCAGTTACGTGTTGATTTCCATGGTCAGCATGACCAACAATTAATTTTAGATAAAACTAGTCAACTAAATTATTTAGATCATTACTGTGGTCACATAGAGGAAGTCTTTTTTTTAAAAAAGATATATTTAGAATTAATTGAACTAAATACAAAACTAGAACAAGTGCAGAGATCTGCAAAAGATAAAAAAGATCGCCTTGATCTCTTAAAATTTCAGTTAAATGAGATCAATGTAGTTGATCTTTCAAAGGATGAGGATGATCAAATACACCGTTCATATAAAAAATTGAGTCATATTGAGGAAATACTAAAAATACTACAAAACCTAAAAGGTCATTTAGTTGATAATGACTCATCATTAATTGATCAAATAGTTACATTACAACAAGAATTGAATAAAATCGAAAAATATGATTCCAGTTTTAACCAGATAAGCAATCTTATTAAAGAATCTATTCTTAATCTACAAGAAGCAGGCTCTCAAATATCATCTGAGCTTATGAATCTTGAATTTGATCCTGAGGAACTGAATTCTTTAGAGGAACGTATTAATGCAATTGAATCATTGAAAAGGAAGTATGGAGGTTCAATAGAGGCTGTTTTAGAAAAGCAAAGTAATATTATCAAAGAGATCTCTTCAATTAATGATCCTCAAAACTCTGAAAAAGAATTATTAAGTATAATCAAAGAGAAAGAGATTATTTTCTCTGAAAAAGCTATTTTGGTGCATAAGAACAGAGTTTTGCGTTCAAAAGAATTAGCAAAAAATATTGAGAGTGCTATGTCTGAATTGAATATGCCAGGTTCACGATTTGAAATACTGATCAAGCAAGAGGAGAGTAAAGATGGGATTGTAGAATTTGAGAATAAACTATTCAATGCTAATTCTCAAGGGATCGATAATATTGAATTTTATCTTTCTGCAAATAAGGGCGAACCAACAAAGCCTTTAGCTTCAATCGCATCTGGTGGTGAAATATCTAGGATCATGCTTGCGATAAAAACTATTTTCCAAGATAAAGATCCAGTTGAAACCCTTGTTTTTGATGAGATTGATTCAGGAATATCAGGGCATGCAGCAGAAAAGGTTGCAAAGCATCTTGTAGACCTTTCAAAGAATAAACAAGTTATTTGCATAACACATTTATCACAAATTGCGATGAAAGCCGATAATCATCTCCATATTGTCAAGTATATAAAAGATGGGTACACACATGTAGGAGTAAAATATCTGGATAAAGTTGAAAGCTCAAAGGTAATTAAAGATCTTTTTATTGGTACAGATCTGGTTAATGCATAATGGATAAAATAATTATAGAAGGTCAAAATCCTTTATCTGGTACGGTAAGTATCAGTGGTGCAAAAAATGCCGTTTTACCTATTATGACAGCAGCTCTTATGGCAGATGGTACCAGTATGATAGATCGAGTACCAGATCTTAGAGACACACGTACAATGATCAAATTAATGGAGATAGTAGGTGCAAAGTGCTCATTTGATAAAGGATCTCTCAAAATAGATGGTTCTAAAGTAGACAATCCTGAAGCTCCTTATGATCTTGTCAAAACTATGCGTGCATCATTTTA
>CAYOJL010000149.1:0-3571 GCA_964404235.1 uncultured bacterium
TGCTAGTAGATGCCTGATATCAGCGACAGTTCTATTTTTGTTATCAGTTATCACATCCATCATAATAGCAACACCTCCAGGTCCATACCCTTCATAAGTAATTTCTTCATAGACCACTCCATCCAATTCACCAGTGCCTTTCTTTATAGCTCGCTCAATTTTATCATTAGGCATATTATTTGATTTTGCATTAGAGATAGCTTTGCGTAACCTTGGATTGGCATTTGGATCTCCACCAGCCAACCGAGCAGATATTGTGATCTCCTTGATTATTTTAGTGAAGATCTTCCCCCGTTTTTGATCTTGGGCACCCTTACGGTGGCGAATGTTTGCCCATTTACTATGTCCTGCCATGAATATAACGTATGATTGCTGAGGAAAATACCGAGAACGATTATATACTATCTATTTTTTTTATCCTGTAGTAATATATTTTGTTCAATCCTACTTTTTACGATCCAGATATTTTTATAACCTTTATTCTTTAATTTATTTTTAACAGTCTCTGCCTCTGACTTAGTAGTAAAATTACCGTATCGAATTTTATATAGCGGAGCTTCAAAGACCATATACAAAGAATCTGATAAAGTTCTATCATATTTTTTAATAACCCTATTTGCTTCATCAGCAGCAGATGATTCAAATATTTGCAATCTAAATCCATCGCTAGTTGAAACACGTTCATTTTTTATAGAATCGAGTATATTTAATTGAGATGTTCCAAAAACCTTATCAAGAACCTTAGGTGTATTTGGAATTGGATCTCTTACCTTACTCATATCAAACCAATAAAGGGAATCTTGAGCATTCAATAAACTGTTTAAAATTATTATTACAAATATTGATGTTGTTCTCATCTTATCATACGTATTGATTCATTTGGTACCCATCCTTTCTTACCATCTATCAAAATTATCTCAGTCCAATCTTTTTGTGTATTAGATACGTCCGCAATACTACCTTCATTGATTCTAAAAAGGATAGTTTTATTTCCATAGAATGGTCCGGAATATGCATCTACACCATTGCCAATTATAACTGCTGTATTAGTTCTTTTTTCTTGTAAATATTTATCCAATGCAATGGCATGAATAATCAAAGTTAATATTAAAAAAAGATTTAAGGCCATCTGTACTATCCTGCCACGTAATAACGTAATTTGGATGCTTAAAAGCCAAAAAGATTGAGCTAGTAATATTATGCTTCCAAATAAGAACCATTCATTAAGGGTAAGATATAATTTTATATTTCGATATATTTTTAAAATCATTATAGGAGATGGGAGTTCAATACGATCAACTATACGCGTATTTGCTAAAGATAAATTATACATTGCATCTTTATGCCTAGGTTCAAGATAAAGTGCATTTTTATAAGCCCATATTGCTTGTCCAATATGATGAGTCCGATAATAAGCATTGCCTAGATTATAGTAGATATCGGCATTCTCATATCCAAGAGCAAGAATAGATTCATACGATTGAACTGCATCAACATATTTTTCTTCTAACATGGACTGATTACCTTGCATAAAAATATCATTTGGCACATCTGATATCCCATATGAGATTATCATTGTTATTAATATGTAATTCTTCATGATAGATTTTTATCCACTTGCTTTATTATATCTACCATTTCTTTTTTTATTGTATCCTCCCTTTCAATAGCATTTGGAGAATATTTTCCTGCATCACATATCATTAATGTTTCTATTACCCGATCAATTAATTTTTTTTCTAATTTATCATTTAATATCATTTCGACCGATGCCGGATCCAGGTTATTGGTCGATAAAGAGCATTTGTCTTTAAGATATTCATAGAATGCTTTACTCGCGGTTTCAAATGGATCATTATCCGTAGTGCGTAAGATTTTTATGCTCTTACGCAGCGCTCTTCTGATTTGCCTATCACCCTCAGTTGCTATACGATATCCCAAGAGCTTTGATAGTAAAAGTGGTGAAATAAAGATAATAACTGAACAAATATAGATAAAAATAATTATGTTGGTTTTATTTCTATTATTATTTGTTAAGATCCTTGTATCAGTACGGATGAATCTAATATCCTGTCCAAGCAATTCTACTTCACGTTTTGTTAAACTTCCATTATATAGATTATCTATCTCGCCTGGAGAAATAGATACTTCAATTGGATTTGTACTTATACGCTCCCAAGACCTGGAATTAGGATTAAAAAATGACATCTGTAAACGAGGAATTACAATAACTCCTGCTTGTCGTGGAATTAATATATATTCCCATTTTTGTATTCCAGTCAGTTTATTCCTAAATCCATCCTTCTCAAAACTGTCAGAAGGCGGAAATGCCTCAACTCCATCAGGGAATTTGATCTCTGGTAATGAGAAAAGACCAAGATTGCCAGTCCCTTTAAGTGAAATAGTGAATGACAAACCTTCATTTACTTTTCCATCGACCCTGTCAGTCTCCGCATTCATTTGAAAATCACCAACTGCACCTGTAAAATCAAAAGGACGCGGTTCAGGAAATGATTCTATGAAAAGTTTTTTTTCATTTGACCGTAGTATTTTTGTTTTAGTTTCTGAAAAAAACGAGTCAAAAAAAGGATCAAAAAAAGGATCTCTTCTTTTCTTTTTTTTCTTTACTTCAAGTTGGACTTTCAAAGATATAGAAGGAATCTTATGTTGATCTGATGGCATTGGAAATAGTGCCCTCTGCCCAAGATTCGCTACTTGATACTTGATTCCATTTATAATCTCTTCTTGTGCCTGAAATTTTAATTGCTGTGGTGTATATATTTCTTCTGCCCAAAATCCTTTGAACTCAGGCATTTTGAATTGATCTATACCAGCTATATTTACATTAGGTTCCTTATATAGTTTATATGTCAGTGTGACCTGTTCACCTAAGCATGCTTTCTCTTTGTCCAATTCTGCCATAATAAAAACTGTATTCTGCTGAAGGTCACCTGATTTCATTACTTGTATAGGTATGGATTTGCCTTTAAAAGATTTATTACCAACCGTACCTGACAAAGGTGGAATTGAAAAGCTTCCACTTCGAATTGGTGATAATGTCCATGTTAGCGTTTTAGTGCTCGCCATTCTCCCATTTATCCATTGAATATTTGTTTGTTGAGAAGGACCACTAATAATATCAAAATCCTTTTCTAAAGGTTTTAGATTTACTTTGGCAAATTCATCTCCTCCAGTGACCTCAATGGCAAGGGTCAATATATCCCCTTCTAGTAATTTATTTCGATCAATAGAGATTTGTACTGACTGAGCAATACTTAATGAGATACCTACAAAAATTGTGAGTAAAGTTTTCACCAGTCTTTTTCCATTTTCCGAGACCTTGCTGTTTTTATTTGACGCTTTTGATTGATTTTCTCCTGATCCTTAAGTGCATTTAGTATGGCTTCTGCTTGTATCTGTTGATCCGTTTTTTGCTCATCACTTTCTTTTTGGTCTTGTTGCTCTTGGTTCTGCTGATTCTTTTCTTGTTGCTCTTGTTCTTGTTGTTCTTGGTTCTGCTGATTCTTTTCTTGTTGATATTGTTCTTGTTGTTATTGGTTATGATGATACT
>CAYOJL010000150.1:0-3560 GCA_964404235.1 uncultured bacterium
AAGTATATCGTAAGAGAATAAAAAGGGTGATTGAAAAAACGAATATTCCTTTTCACCAAGTTGATGCTCACAATATTGTCCCTTGCTGGAAAGCATCAGAAAAAAAAGAATATGCTGCATATACTATAAGACCAAAGATCCAGAATAATTTGAAAAGGTATTTAACAGATATACCTCAGGTGATTACTCATCCTTACGGTAATCCAAAGATAAAAGACTTATCATTGAATCAAATATTAGATGGTATCTCTGTTGATAGATCAGTTCCAGAGGTTGATTGGATGGTCGCTGGTGAACTGGCTGCAAAGGATGCCTTGCAGACACTAAAAACAAAATTAACAGGTTATGGTTTAAATAGAAATGATCCAATGAAAGCCGCATTAAGTGATTTAAGCCCTTATTTCCATTTTGGTCATATTTCTCCACAAAGAGTTGCATATGAGATAAAAAGGTCAAGCCTTCAGAAAGATGATAAAGATGTATTTCTTGAAGAGATGATCATACGACGTGAATTATCTGATAATTTTTGTGAATATGAACCGCAATATGATTTTTTTGAAGGGTTTCATAATTGGGCACAAAAGACATTAAATGATCACCGTAATGATGAAAGAGAATATCTTTATCCAATAGGTCAATTTGACGCTGCGGAAACACACGATGATCTATGGAATGCCGCGCAAAATCAAATGAAATTGACTGGGAAAATGCATGGCTATATGCGTATGTATTGGGCCAAGAAAATATTAGAATGGACCCCTTCACCTGAGGTCGCTCTACAAATTGCCATCGATCTGAATGATAAATATGAGCTAGATGGAAGAGACCCTAATGGATATACAGGTATTGCTTGGAGTATAGGAGGGGTGCATGACAGGGCTTGGTTTGATAGACCCATATTTGGTAAGATAAGATATATGAATTATAATGGATGTAAATCTAAGTTTGATATCATGAAATATATAGAAATGTATAATTCATAGAATGTCTAACCTGCAAAATACTTAATGAAGGCTGAAGACCGATCTCAGTTTTGGGAAGATATTTATCTAGCTGGCGATACTGGATGGGATCTTAGCGGTCCAACCCCCATATATAAAAATCTAGCGAATAAACTAAAAACAGGGTCCCTTTGTATTATTGGTTGCGGAAGAGGATATGATGCGATCATGTTTGCTAAAAAAGGTTTTCAGGTGACAGCAGTAGATTTTGCACCATCAGCAATTCAAGCTCTTAAGCAAATGGCAGTAGAATCAGAAGTAGAAGTAAATACTCTTGAGTTAGATATATTTGCTCTACTACCATCGTATCAAAATTCATTTGATTATGTTATTGAACAGACCTGTTTTTGTGCTATACATCCAAGTCGTCGTAAAGAATATGAGATCATGGTGCAAGGTATTCTAAAACCAAATGGTAAATTAGTTGGTTTATGGTTTCCCCTTGATAAGCATATTGATGAAGGGGGACCTCCTTATGGTACCAGTGTAAATGAGGTTAAAACAATTTTTAATAATGGTTGGGAGATAGTGAAGGAAGAATTTTCTGAGCATTCTATTAAACCAAGAAAGGAAAGAGAAAAATTGATCATATTCAAAAAATTAACTAATATCGATTAAGGCCAAAATTCGTTGAATAGAGAATGAGATATATATTAATCACCATTTTTTTCATCATTATAATAGGATGTGAAAAAAAATCAGACCTACCCAATATAATTATTATTTTTACAGATGATCAAGGTTATGGTGATGTAGGTTGCTATGGGGCCGAAGGATTTATTACTCCCAATATTGATTCAATGGCAAAAGAAGGAATTCTATTTACAGATTTTTATGTCTCTCAGGCAGTTTGTAGTGCCTCGCGTGCATCTTTAATGACTGGAAGTTATGCAGAAAGAGTTGGAGTGCAGGGAGCACTAAGTCCATGGAATGTAACAGGTCTAGATCCCAATATAGAGACTATTGCGAAGCTTCTAAAACGACATGGATATATAAACGGAATATTTGGGAAATGGCACCTTGGGCATAAGGAAAAATATCTTCCATTACAAAATGGATTCGATGAATATGCAGGACTGATTTGTTCAAATGATATGTGGCCTGTTGATTATGATGGTAATCCAATCGTGGGTAAAAAACGTAGCTATTATCCACCAATGGCATTTTGGATAGGAAATGAGCCCTCTAATCATATTGAATCTCTAAAAGACCAAGGTCAGCTTACTACAAAGATCACAGAGCTCGCTGTAGATTTTATTAATAGGAATAAGAATAACCCTTTCTTTCTTTATGTTCCCCATCCAATGCCACATCAGCCAATTGCAGTCTCAGAAAAATTTAAAGGAAAAAGTGAATTGGGTTTATATGGTGATGTAATAATGGAGATAGATTGGTCTGTTGGGCAGATATTAGAGGCCCTAAAAATAAATGAGATTGATGATAATACTTTGGTTATTTACGCTAGCGATAATGGCCCATGGCTAAATTATGGTAAATGGGGAGGCTCAGCTGGTCCACTAAGGGAAGGTAAAGGGACAATGTGGGAAGGAGGGGCTAGAGTGCCATGCATTATGCGTTGGCCAAAAACAATAAAAGCCGATCAGACCAATAATAAAATAGCAGCTACAATAGATATCTATCCAACAATTGCAGATATAGTTGCTCAAAAAGAATTTAAAGATAAGATAGATGGTGTAAGCCTTATGCCAATTCTTCAAGGAATACCTAGCGCAGAACCAAGGAATGAATTGTATTATTATTATGGCAAAGAATTGATTGCAGTAAGAAAAGGAAAATGGAAATTGGTTTTCCCACATGTATATCGTTCATATGAAGGTGTTGAGCCTGGAAAAAATCTTTATCCAGGCCCTTACGGAAGAGGTAGGTCTGGGTTAGAACTTTATGATCTTATAGATGACGTAGGTGAGCGGGTTGATCTAGCTCAGATACATCCTGATATTGTATTAGACCTTGAGAAGTTGGGTGAAAAAGCACGTTCTATTCTAGGAGATAAATTAACAGGTCGAGTTGGCAGAGAGTCATATGATGTTGTTTGTGGATTTGACCCACCAGTTGAAAAACTTGAAAATTCAGCAGTTGGG
Source organism: uncultured bacterium (assembly GCA_964404235.1). Classification (GTDB taxonomy): domain Bacteria; phylum Fidelibacterota; class Marinisomatia; order Marinisomatales; family UBA1611; genus CACEUX01. The sequence goes on from CAYOJL010000150.1 coordinate 3,104, forward strand.
AAAAACATAATAATGGGAAATAATGCACATAAAAAATACCCAGGAGAGAGTAAAGAGGCATTAATCAATGGATTAGGTGGTAGTATTAATTATCGTGATCCATCTTGGCAAGGTTTTGAAGCTGAAGACCTAATTGCAACTATTGACCTTGGGTCCGTCAGAAAGATTAATTCCGTAAATGTTAGATTTCTTCAAGACCAGGTAGTCTGGATCTTCTTGCCAAAAAAAGTAGAGATAGAGCATTCTTTAGATGGTAATAATTTTGACATTTTGTATGAATCTTACCCAGATAATTATTTTAGTTTTGATCAAAATATCTATAATTATCAGATTCAACCTAAAGGAGTCGAAACTCGCTATATTCGAGTTAAAGGTTATAATTTAAATAATTGTCCAGACTATCATCCTGGTGCAGGTAAACCTTGCTGGCTCTTCGCGGATGAAATAATTATTAATT
>CAYOJL010000151.1:0-3431 GCA_964404235.1 uncultured bacterium
GAATTTATTGGAGGACTACAGGTGGACATATCAACATATTTAATAGCTTGACCTATTTCTGGCACAACGTAGTTTTGAGGGTCTATCCAACCTAAATCACCACCAATCTTTCTAGTGGTTTCATCAAACGTGTGTTTTTTCACAGCGCTGTTGAAATCTTCAAAGGTCTTTATTGAGTCTTTTTTTAAGGATGTCGCAAAATTAAAAGCCCGCTCTGTATCCCTATCTGTAAGCTCTGGAACGGTAAGAATATGTCGCACCTTAATTTTATCCCCCTGTTTTTCAAGGGTTTCTATTAAGTGAAAACCAAAATCGGTTTCTATGGGCCCCACAACATCATTTATTTTTGAGGTAAAAGCAGCTGTTTCAAAGTTTTTTACTAGAGAACCCCGCCTTACCCAACCCAAAGAACCTCCGTTGTTTTTTGACCCGGGATCTTGAGAGTGTTCTTTTGCAAGAGACTCAAAAGATGTGCCGGCTAATAATTCTTTTTTAAAGCCCTCTTGAAGGGACCGAGCGCTCTCTTTTGATTCGTCGCTAGGTACAACAGCAACAAGAAGGTGCCTAACCTTTGTTTTTGTTGGAATGGAGGGCAGGCTGTCCCTATATGTGCTGAAAAACATCTCTGTCTCACTTCGAGTTACCGAAATAGCATTAATCAACTGTTGTTGATATTTTTCTGAAACGAGACGGTCTTTCATATCATACCAAAATTCTCTTCTAAAATCACTTAATGATTGACCAAGGGCGCTTTCAGCTCTTTCTTCGCTGCCAGCTTGCATAACAAGCATGTCAATTTGCTGATCAAGAGCCTGGTCTACTTCTTTTTCTTCGATGGTAATTGAATCTATTTCTGCCATTTCTAGCATTATTTTTTGGTTTATCATAGACTCGATTACAGAGGCCTGGAGCTTTTCAAACTGCCCAGGATTTGTTTCTGGGTTTATTTTGTTTTGTATAGCAGCCATGTTTATCATTTGAACCAGGTCACTTTTTAAAACAATGTGTTCTTCTATGATAGCTGCGACACCATCAATGTATTGTGGGGCTGTCTGAGCCTTTAAAATGAATAATGGTAAGATAAAAAATAAGATTTTCATTGTTGCTGATACTCCGGATTAATATAAATGTTAACGCCTTGTTTTAGGCTGTCCAAAATATGGGTTGATTTTTCTGCGATAGCCCGCTTATACAGCCTTTGATATATTTCATCATAACAACTCACCAGATCTCTTTGTGAGCCCTTTTTATATCGACTAAAAACTCTGAACAGGTGATAGCGGTTTTTGTTTTTTATGGGGCCTACAACACTCTGGTTGGCCAAAAAAAGGGGCCTGTCCAAAGCCTTGACAAGGCGGCCCTTTATTATGTTTTGTGTCTCTTTGGTATACCTCAGGGTGTCTAATAATATTTGTCCGCTTTTTGATAAAAGCTGCTTTTTCAGCGCACCCGCATCAGCGCCGCTTTTTGTTGTATAGTGAGTTGCAAAAACCCCATCCTCCTTTCTTAAAAAGCTGGACAGGTTCTCTTTGTAGTATGATTTTATTTTATCTTTTGTAACTCGAACGGATCTTTCTGCCGAGTTATTAATATATGAAGAAACAACAAGGTCTCTATAAAAAGAGTCTCTTTTCTCTTTTAGCCTTTTGTCTTTTGTAAAGCCCGCCTTCTCTGCCTCTGTATATAATATGGTGTTATCAACCCACTTTAGAACAAGTCCCGGGGTCAGTGTTTTTTCAATATCCGCGGAGGAATAAACAGAGTCGATGTTTTTTGTGGTCAGTTTTTTGTTTCCCACGCGAGCCATTATGCTGACATTTTTTTCCTGAACAGTATTGCAAGAAAACAAAAAAAAGACAAATAAAAATAGAAAAGAATGTATCAAAACCGACAACAATTTAACTGAGCTGCAGTTTGTCAAACAAACGAACAAAAGAAAACAAAGCATTAAAACCCTCTTTTCCGTTCAATAGGACCAGGGAGACCTTCAGGGAGTTGTTTTTTTCTGGTTGAAGATTTATTTCCGCCACAGAGTCGTGAACAAACGCTGTAATAGACCTTAAAAACGCATCTAGGCCAAGATTGTCGCCAATGTTTTTTATAAAAACATCAACAGAGCCATCAAAGAACACTATTTTAATAACGGGCGTTGAAGAGAACAACACCCTAAGGCGAGAAACAAGCAATAGCCTTTTTGTCTCCGTTGGCAGCTCTCCAAAAATTTCAACAAGCTCTTTTTCTATCTTAGAAACTTCCTGAAGTTTTTTCGCGCAAGAAATTCTATAATAATAGTCAATACGAAAAGCCGAGTCCTCAATATATTCTTCGGAAATCTGTGCGCGAAGAGCTGTTTTTATAATGGGGTGCTCGCTGTTTTTGGCACCCGGGTTTTTTGCTTTTTTTAGTTCAAGGTCTAAAAGGTCACAGTACATTTGAAAGCCAACTGTGGAAATGTGTCCGCTTTGTTTGTGTCCAAAGAGGCTGCCGGCACCCCTTATTTCTAGGTCGCTCATTGAAATATTATAACCAGAACCAAGCGCTGTGTTTTTTTCTAGCGCCTGAAGCCTTTTTTTCGCTGATTTTTCCAGCTTTTTTTTCGGAATCAACAACAGGCAGCTTGCTTGGCGGCCACCTCGACCAACCCGCCCACGAATTTGATATAATTGTGATAGACCAAAGTTTTGTGCGTTGTTAATTATAACAGTGTTTGCGTTTGTAACATCTAATCCAGATTCTATTATAGTGGTGCAGACCAAGACATCAACGCCACCATTAAAAAATTTTAAGATTGTTTTTTCCAGGTCTTTTGATGCCATTTTTCCGCTTGCCCCCTCAATAGCGCTATGCCTAAATCTCTTTTTTACTTTCTCAACAACATAGGGAATGGACCCAATGTCGTTATTTAAAAAATAAACTTGACCACTCCTTGCAAGCTCACTCTCTATTCTTTCGAATATTAACTGCCAGTCAAAATACCTAACTGACGTAAAAATAGGCTTTCTTGATTTGGGAGGGGTTGAGATTGTGCTTATTTTTTTAAGTCCAACCAGAGATTGTTGGAGGGTTCTTGGAATGGGTGTGGCCGTCAGGGTCAATACGTCCGTACCTTTTTTGAACAAGCGTATTTGCTCTTTGTGTTTCACACCAAACCGATGCTCCTCGTCGATTATTAAAAGCCCAAGCCTAGGTATTACTACGTCTCTTGATAGCAGCCGATGTGTTCCTATTAAAACATCAACTTTGTTTTCTTTTAGGTTTTTTATGGTTTGCGACTGGTCTTTTTTTGTTTTAAATCGAGACAAAAGAGAAACTTCTATTCCGAGACGCCCCAACCTTTCTTTACAGGTTATATAATGCTGGTCTGCCAAGATAGTCGTTGGGCACAACATGACAGAAACCCTGTCAGATAGAAAGGCCTTAAAGATAGCGCG
>CAYOJL010000152.1:0-3385 GCA_964404235.1 uncultured bacterium
CCTCCTCTAGCTCCATTGGGCCTAGTATTTGCAATGATCACATTACCTCCAGCTAAGAGTCCAAGAACGTTATCCGTACCACCATATTGAGGCTGTATGACCATACCACTCGCATATGAGTCAGCGTATAGGACATCATCGATAAGCCATATATTACCCCAGACCCTATCAACAGTATTGCTATTCGCGTGTACTCTATATTCAGTATAATCATCCGTTACAATGGTATATTGACCACTGACCGTGCCACGCACAAGGACCTGACCTCCTTTCACATAGATGACCTCCGGAGAGGACCCTGAAGGAAAAAATTGCCTACTCATAAAAACATATTCACTATTGTATATCTCATCCTCACAAGAAAATATATCGCAAGATGTGCCACCGGCCGTCCAATAATCAAAATCAAAATGTTGCCTATGTCCTGGTTCACAATATCCGGTCCAATCAGCAGGGTCTAATTGGGTTGCATCATGGTCATGGTAGTATATTTGATTGTTCCATTCAAAATCTTCATCAAGTCCTTCACTGGCATCTGCATTTACAATGGTAACATTCTCACCATGAACAAAGCCAACGCCTTCAGGACCAGTATAGGTAAAGGTCCCAAATTCAATTCCAAGTGTTATAAAACTTTCATATGAAAGAAACCCAGCTTCATTAGCTACGAATGACATTACCTTTGTGTTACTATCATTATAAATGAAAAATTGGTCTCCTTCATTTGCAACAAGTTCACCTGTTGCTATAAGATTTGATAGATTTACACCATCAGACGTAATAGGAGAAAGAACTATAAAAGTCGTATTACCAGTGTATGTATTGGTTGTTTCATCGAATTCATTATTTGGCCCCACATGCAACGCATTAGCAGTGTCTAATGTTAATCCTTGACCTGATTCATCATAGAAATAACTAAATTCTGCAGGAGGATTTCCAACAGGCGGGATATTATACCACCATTGAGCTGCCCAATAACCGCCATCTTCAAAGTTTATCTCTGTCATGATTAAAGTATCTCTTTTACCTGGTCTAAATAACTTTTGGTCTGCCTGAAAAGTTCTTGTTGCATTTAGCCTTGCAGATTCAGCTGAGTTATCTGGTGGAAATATGATCTGAGAAATTGTATCAACGATAGAGACACCATCTTCTTCTAAAGAAGTATTTACACAATTCTGATAATTATTTCCAAATGTACCCGATCCCCCATTTTCAACCATGGCCTCTTCAGTGACAGAAACACTCCCACTAAATTCAGGACATCCCCAATTACTAAAATGGATCTGTCCATTAGTATGTATCTTACCATCCAAATCATCATTAGGTCCAAAATTCACGATACCAGTATTTCCTGGACCAGTTGGTGCCTCTTCATGAGTAAAATACATGTAATCTTCAAAACCCTCTGGAATCATAGAAGTATAAACACGCCTCTCAATAGAAACATTCGTACCACTTGATGTTAGATATTCTGCTACGCCTGTGGAATATGCTTTATATTCCTTTCTTGTGGAATTTGGAATCAGCTTTGTAGAGCATGCTATATCCTTGTACATGCCTATAGGGTCATTATTCTCATCTTTTCCATACATAACACCCAGAGGTAATAATAGCGTATCTGAGACTGTAAAAGGCAACACGACCATGGCTACATCATTCAGACCTGCCTCGGCTGCATATAGAGCCTTCCACTCTGCATAACGGTATTTTTCTATGACAGACTGATTAAAAGAATTCTTTAAGTAAGCAACTGTAAATGACATGCTGACAAGAGTAAACAATAGGGCTAATGGTGCAGCACTTCCTGTGTATAAAAATCTACGCATCAGAGTCTGACCCCGCTGCATTTGTCAACTTTGCCTGGATAAATGATGTCCCCAAAAAAGCACTTCTATGATAAATATGCTGTTCTTTTATCGGCTGAAAGGTCTCATCCATAACATCTGACTCCATTGCCAATATCAGTGTGATCCCAAGAAATGAATTTTTGAAGGTGGTTGATCCAAGGCCTGATCCGATTTCATTTTCTATGATGAAATCATCAACATAAACTGTTCTTTTGTTTGCCCCTCTAAATACGCCTTCGCTTGGGAATTTTAATACGCCATCAATAGGTTCATCATTGTTAAATAGAATACCTGCCCTTTGATTACAGGTAATGGTCAATCTAGGAGAAAGGTCTGTGAAATATTTATATAATTTCAATCTTGAAAATCCATTGTGAGTGTCTACCTCTACCTTTTGTGCACGATTTAACTCTTGGACTATCTCTCGCATGATATTGTTACCATATTGGCGAAGGTCCTGCCTGACCGTATCAGACTGATAATGAAGCATAACGGCCTGTGCCCCACTCGTCATACCTATTCCAATGATCGACATGACCACAATACCAGCAGATAACTCTAATAGTGTCATGCCAGCGCTTGTGCTTCTAAGCAGTCTTACGATCATGTTTCAAACTCTGTCATAATGGTGGATATTCTCCTCTCATGTCCTATATCACCTGCATATCTACCAGTAGGTGAAGTAAACCTATCACCCCACTTTATCCAGCACTCCAATTCAAGACGTGTCATATCTGAATTACCATAGTCATTGGTATCAGGTAGTCTCCTTAAATCGTAATAGAGTCTTGCTTCAACAGAATTCTTCTGACCTAAACCACCTATCAGGAATATTTCGTCCCCCTCAATATCTCCAGCCATTTCAGTTCGTGTCAAACTACCATCTGCGATACGCCCTTTCCAATATTCCATATAATTAATTAATTCTTCTGTCGCTCTTTCTTTGATCTCTAGCGAATGCAACTCACCTCTTGCATGTACGATACCCATCATCAGACCAATACAGGCAATCGAAATAATCACGGTAGCCGTCATAACCTCTATAAAACCTATGCCTTGAGTGGAATCTTTTAAAATCATAATACGTTTTGAGCAAATAATTTTGGATTTTCTGCAATACTCTCTGCCATTTTCCTCTCTATATCACCTTGAGAGACCAATCTCTGGAGGTCTTGGTCCAGTGACTGCATTCCCTCCACTCCTCCAGATTGAATGATCGATGGAATCTGATATATCCTGTCCTCACGAATAAGATTACGTATCGCCGTGTTTGCGATCATTACCTCACAAGCAGGCAATCTACCCTTTCCATCTTTTGTTTTTAATAGTTTCTGTGCAATGACCGCTTCAAGACTCTCTGAAAGCATAGATCTTATTTGTCCTTTTTGACCTGTTGGAAAAATATCAATGATCCTGTCTATGGTCTTTACTGCACTAGATGTGTGAAGAGTAGATAGAACGAGGTGCCCGGTTTCAGCAGCAGTCAAGGCCAGAGAAATCGTTTCAAGATCTCTCATCTCACCAACCAATATCACATC
>CAYOJL010000153.1:0-3382 GCA_964404235.1 uncultured bacterium
GTGACTTCCTTCCTGTGACGGAAGATACCTGCATCATCTCTCTCAACGAAGGTGGAACACCACTGATTGATGCAGGGCAGATTGTCCGGGAGATGGGTGCTGATTTCAACCTCCTAATCAAGCATGAAGGCCTCAATCCGACGGGTTCTTTCAAGGATCGAGGAATGACACTCGCAGTCACAAAGGCCGTCGAGCGTGGGGCTAAGTTCCTCGTCTGCGCCAGCACAGGCAATACCAGTGCTTCGGCCGCCGCCTACGCCGCCGCTTCGGGTTTGACCTGCCTCGTTCTTCTCCCTAAGGAAAAGATCGCTTCAGGTAAGATGGCACAGGCACTAATTCACGGCGCCCAGACTATCGAAGTGAGAGGGAACTTCGATGACGCCTTGGAAATAGTCAGGGAGCTGGGCGAAAGAGAGGACTTCGAAGTAGTCAACAGTATCAATCCGTATCGAATAGAAGGACAGAAAACTGGAGCATTCGAGGTTTGTGACGAACTTGGAGCAGCCCCAGATATGCACTTCCTCCCGGTCGGTAATGCTGGGAATATTACCGCTTACTGGAAGGGATACAAAGAGTACTTCAATTCGGGTATGATTTCGCGTTTGCCCAATATGTTTGGCTGGCAGGCAGAGGGGGCCGCTCCCATTGTGCGGGGGGCCCCGGTGGATTCCCCAGAGACAGTCGCTACAGCGATACGAATAGGTAACCCGGCCAGTTGGGACAGGGCTAATGAGGCGGTTGAACAGTCGGCCGGAGCAATAGGCATGGTAAGTGACGAAGAGATTCTAGATGCTCACAGACTTCTCGCCAGAACGGCCGGAATCTTCGTCGAGCCAGCCTCCGCAGCCGGAATAGCGGGCCTTCTGAAACACCACGAGATTTCTACCATTCCTGATGGCAGCACAGTAGTGGTTACTGTGACAGGACATGGCTTGAAGGATCCAGAAGTAGCAGTCGACAACTCACACGTAAAATCAATTCTTGTTGACGCCAACATCGATTCCGTACTCTCGGCTGTGGGGCTGGACTAACTCTTCAGGCGCATCATTGATGTTTAGACAGCGACTCGGCCATCCATGAACGAGAAACACTCAGACAAGGAGTTCGAAACAAGAGCTGTATGGTCGGGCACTCAGAATATCGAAGGTGCCGCGGTTACTCCCATCTTCACCACCGCTACATATCAACTGACTGACGAGCGTTACGCGGGCTGGGCCGACGGAGCCCAACACACCGCTCTTTACTCCCGTCTCTCCAGCATCAATTCTGAGGGTGTCGCAATGAAGTTAACTCAACTTGAGGGTGCAGAAGACGGCGAGGTTTTCGCAAGCGGAATGGCAGCCATCTCCACAACTCTGATGTCTTTACTCTCTGAAGGAGACCACATGATTGCTAGTCCCGATTGTTACGGCGGCGCTTATGGTCTGATGACCGAAGACCTCCCCCGCTTTGGCATCGAGGTGACGATGGCCGATATGCGCGACCCTTCTTCATATGAGGCAGCAATCCAGGAGAACACCAAGATACTCTACGTCGAGACTATCACGAATCCTGTCATCAAGGTCTGCGACCTCGAGGCTATGGCAGCGTTGGCGAAGAAACACGACCTAATCTCCATTGTCGACAACACCTTCGCTACTCCATGGGGATGCAATCCAATCGATCTCGGTTTCGATTTAGTCATCCATTCTGGCACCAAATACCTCGGTGGCCATTCTGACCTAATCGCCGGTTTGGTCGTCGGAAGAAAGGACCTCGTGGCCGAGATTTTCCCGAAGAAAGTCCACTTTGGCGGGGCTGCTGATCCACACATGTGCTACTTGCTTGAGAGAGGAATACGAACATTGCACGCCCGAATGCCGATTCATACTGCGAATGCAGCAGACATCGCACGACGCTTGGAAGAGCACGACATGATTGAGCACGTAAACCATCCTAGCCTTCCTTCCAGCCCAGATTATGAGGTCGCTCAGAGAATATCTCCCCGTGGAACTGGGATGATCTCCTTTGTCGTGAAGGGAGGCGATCAGGCAGCACTCAAGTTCATGCGAAACCTCGAGATAATCTTCGAAGCAACCAGTTTGGGAGGTGTCGAGAGTTTGGTAGAATGCCCATTCAACTCAAGTCACATGTTCGTACCTGAGGATGTTCGGATTGAGGCGGGGATCGTACCCGGTTTTGTTCGAATGAGTATAGGAATCGAGAACGTCGAAGATCTCTGGAATGACATAGACCAAGCATTAGCAGCCGCTAAGACCGATTGATTCCGGACTTGATGGCATGGACACTGAGCTACTGCTGGCCACCTTTGCCTTCCAAATCGCGATGTGCTTTTCCCCTGGTCCTAACAATGTGTTGTGCGCCGCACATGGCTCTCAACACGGCCTGAAGGGAACGATGCCTCTGATTATGGGAATGGCAGTTGGTTGGTCTGCACTCGGACTATTTATCGGGGCAGCCACTGTTTTCATCGAAGAGAATCAGAACCTTTTCCAACTCCTTACTTACATTGGTGCTGCTTACATCGCATATCTGTCATACAAGGTTGCCACAGCAGCTCCCATCGATAGTAATCATGAGCAAGCAGACCGATTGGGTTTCAGAACCGGGATGGCCCTTCAAGTTGTTAACGGAAAGGCATGGATTCACTTTCTTGTCCTCTTGACAGCATTCGGTGGATTGTTCGGAACAGGATTCGTCTCCAAGGCGCTTTTGGTTCTTCTAAACCTGACATTCGGTCTGCCCGCAGTTATCACCTGGGCAGCCTTTGGAACTCTACTGAGGAAGTTATTCAACTCCGAGCAATCAGCAAAGAATCTCAACATGGCGATGGGCGCAACCCTCTTCGCAGTCGCAATTTGGATTGCTCTGCCTCACTGAGAAGATGGGACCTGAGATCCCGTGATTTCAGCCAACCAATTCATTGAGGATTCGTAGTCCTGAGCCGCATCGAGATTATCTTTGAGCAGAAGTTCAGAGGCAGCATCCCAAAGTGCCCTAAGAGCGGGAACCCAGTCACCACCTTTGTCTCGACTGTCTTCGTCGAACCTCCAGGCATCAGATTCAGTTCTTTCGTGAACTGTAAGCCAGGCCCATCCCATCGCCATGTCCAAACCTTTTCCCTTGCGTGCCTTTGACACCGTTGATGCGATACCTCGGTCGACAGCCTGTCTGACCAACTCGTCAGCGAATGAGAGGGGCGAGGGGAGCGCGTCACTATCACATGGCAACCTCTTGAGTTTCATTGCAACGCTGCGACTAACACCTAGTTCACGCAGGAACGCGCCGAAGCCCTGCTTTCTCTTGGTTTGCTTCTCAAGAACAGCCTCAGCCTCCTCCCCTTCGATTCCATAGAGATCCTCCAAAATATTATGTCCTAAAT
>CAYOJL010000154.1:0-3332 GCA_964404235.1 uncultured bacterium
TGGGAGTTCTAAAATATTTAAAGGATCAATGGTTGTTTACAGTAATCAATCAAAAATCAATCTGTTAGGTGTAAATGATAAGACTATTGATTCATATGGTGCAGTTAGCGAAGAAGTTGCTAAGGATATGGCTTTTAATGTTAGGAAATTATTATCAACAGACTATGGTTTATCTGTAACAGGTGTGGCCGGTCCTGGTGGTGGCACGAAAAATAAACCAGTAGGCTTGGTCTATATTGGTTTATCGGATATGAATAAAACTGAAGTTAGGAAGTTTAATTTTTCTTCAGATAGAAAAAAGAATAAACTAAAAACAAGCCAAGTAGCATTAGATTGGTTACGTCTTACATTGATCAATGAGTGAAAAGCTAATAAGAACCTTTCTTTCAATACCTGTGCCTCTAGAGGTGCGATCGAAGAAGAACATGCTATATTCTACACTAGAGGAATCACCCGCAAAGATCAACTGGGTCAAGAATGTTCAGTTACATCTAACTATAAAATTTCTAAGCCATACGCCTGAATCGATCATTGAAAAAATCATTAATGAGGTAGGGTCAGTAACTAGTACACTTAGGCCATTTGAGATAATTATTGAGTCTACTGGTTGTTTTCCAATAAAAGAGAGACCAAGGGTTTTATGGATGGGAGTCAATGGTAATCTGGACCCATTATATGATCTATTTACAAAAATTGAAAGTGCTTTGGATCTACTTGGTTTCCCTAAGGAACAACAAGGTTATACGCCGCATATTACTTTAGCACGAATAAAATATCCTCAAAAATGGACACCAGATATATCAACTTTCTTAAAATCATCTTATGATCCAATTGATTTCCCCATAGATCGTGTGCAATATTTCAGTAGTGAATTGTTGCCATCTGGAACAGTTCACACATTATTAAAATCATTTCCTTTAGGGGAAATACTTTAAGGAGACACCATGTCAACCGATACGAAAAAAGCGAAGGCATTGGAATTAGCGATTACTCAGATCGACCGCCAATTTGGTAAAGGGTCGATTATGCGGCTTGGGGATGAGCACATTCCTACAATGGAAAATTCAATTTCAACTGGTTGTTTATCACTTGATGTGGCCTTAGGTGTTGGAGGTGTCCCAAGAGGTCGGATCGTAGAAATATATGGCCCAGAATCATCTGGAAAGACCACCCTTGCGCTTCATATAGTTGCTGAAGCTCAAAAGTCAGGTGGACATGCTGCTTTTATTGATGCCGAACATGCAGTGGATCCGGAATATTCAAAAAAACTAGGCGTAAATACAGAAGATTTATTGATCTCACAGCCTGATACAGGCGAGCAAGCATTAGAGATTTGTGAAACACTTGTACGTAGTGGAGCATTAGATGTGATCGTAATTGATTCAGTGGCAGCACTGGTACCTAGAGCAGAACTTGAGGGTGATATGGGAGATGCACATGTTGGTTTACAGGCAAGACTAATGTCTCAAGCATTAAGAAAATTAACTGGCACTGTTAGTCGTTCAAATACTACTGTTATTTTTATTAATCAGATTCGTGAAAAGATTGGTGTTATGTTTGGTAACCCTGAGACCACACCTGGCGGTAGAGCACTTAAATTCTACTCTTCGATCAGAATGGAAATAAGGCGCATTACAAGTTTAAAAGATGGAGGTGAAATGGTTGGTAGTAGAGTACGGGTAAAAGTAGTTAAAAATAAAGTAGCCCCTCCTTTTAAGCAGTCGGAATTTGATATAATGTATGGACAAGGAATTTCCTATGAAGGAGATATACTAGATCTTGCAGTAGCAGGTGATATTGTAGAAAAAACTGGTGCATGGTATTCTTATGATGATATGAAGATCGGGCAGGGAAGAGAGAATTCAAAAACTTTTTTAAGCGATAACAATGAAGTTCTAGAATCAATTACATATAAAGTTAGATCATTTATGGGTTTGAATGGGGAGAGCGCAGAAGCTGGATCATAAAATTATTTCCATTAAACCTCAAAGATTGAGAAATAGATATAATATTATCTTTGAATCAGGTGACGTCTTCGGAATTTCTGGAGACGTTTTACTATCTAGGAATCTATCAGAAGGTGAGTATATATCGGATAAAGAGTTGAACAAGATTAAGAATGATGAGATTTATCAGAAGATAAAAGAAAAAATATTGCTTCTATTATCCTATAGGGCTAGAAGCCGCTCTGAATAATACACTAGAAATTTAGCTAAAGGTTTTGATAAAACTCAAATCTCATATGTTATCGATGAATTGGAATCCAAAGGATATATAGATGATAATGAATTTTCAAAAATGTATGCTATGCACCTAATAAGATCAAAACATTTAGGAAGAATTGCTGTAAAATATCAATTTATAAAACATCAGATTCCACAGGAAATTCTTGATCCAATATTAGATGAGCTATATACAAAATATCCCATAGAAGATTTGATAAAAAAAATAATAAATAAAAAAGTAGATATACTTGATGCTGAATTGATTAATGATAAAAAGTTAATAGATCATATAAAAAGAAAAGGCTATTCTTGGGCTGAAATAACCACAGTTATCAATTCATTTTAGTAAAAGATCCAAAAACATAATCTATATTAATATTGGATTCTACACCGATATTAAATTGCGTACATATTTATAGAATATGCATATATATAATAATTTCAAACATTATAGAGCAATACTTAAAGTTTAATATTATAATACTATATATATAGTAATAATAGAATATATAAGCAATATATTAATATATAGTTTAATAGTAAATATAAAAAAAGTGGGGCAGCGTTCATTTAGACCTCGGACAGAATGAACGTCTACCCCTTCCACATACCAAAGGTACCAAACCAGCACCTTCAACGGTTAAAGTATTGGTTTATTTAATACAAGTCAAGGAAAAATTTGAATATAAAAAACAGGGTCTGAAAACATGCAGATTGTACCGGTGGAGGGGCTCGAACCCCCACTCTCTTGCGAGAAATGGATTTTGAATCCATCGCGTCTACCAATTCCGCCACACCGGCATGTTTTTATCATTTAAATAAACATTTTAATTTAGGGATATTATCTCTGGTTACATAAGTCCATAGCACTAAGATTTTGGTCTTTTGTTAATCTTATTAGAGTTATTTTTAAAAATCGTTAATTAACATTTATGATATGAAAGGCAAAACTCTAATATTGTGTATGGGGTTGTTTTTAGTATTTTTTACGGGATTACTATTCTATGCTCTTTTTTCAGAAGGATGGTTTGATATTTTTATCAATAAAGGTTTTGGAGCACTTTATGGAGATTAGTGTATTAGGTTTAATATGATTTTTGGTTATAT
>CAYOJL010000155.1:0-3324 GCA_964404235.1 uncultured bacterium
TTTCATCAGTATATCTTTGATCTCAGCAACTACAATAAATGTTCCTGATGATTATGCAACCATCCAAGCAGGAATAGATGCATCCAATGAAGGTGATACCGTTCTGGTGGCTCAGGGTACCTATGTTGAAAATCTTATATTGGAAAAAGAAATAATTTTAACAAGCCATGCGATCAATGATGATCTCACAGATTTTATGAACAATGAAAATATTCAAAACACTGTGATCGTTGGTAATAACCCGACTGATCCAAAGAAGGGGAGCTGTATACAGGTCAGCTTTGGCAATATAGAACCTACTATTTTAGGATTCACGCTACAGGATGGTCTTGGTACAGCGATGGTCATTGATGATTGTGGTATTCCCAGATATGAACGATCAGGTGGTGCAATTCTAGCCTATGAGGCTTATCCTATTATCATGTACAATCGTTTTATGAGCAATGGAACTCCACCAACTGGAGGTGGTAATGCAACACAGGAGATCGCCAATGGAGGAGCGATCAGTCAGTTCTCTGATGATGATGTTGAGTTTGATGAGGATCGTAATGGAAATGACCATAACGATCATGGAAGTAGAGATATACCTGGAACCATGACCATACAGAATAATTATTTTGCAAATAATAGTAGTGGTAATGGTGAGAACTTTTATTCTCATGGATTTGCAGGATCGATCGATGTTAGTGGGAGTGTTTTTGAGAATATCGACTGTGAGTCAAATACTGTGAATGAGTTTGTACTACATTCTGTTGAAGAAATGGCTGATTATATCCAAGAGGATATAGCAGGAAATTGCGTTGAAGAGAATACATTTTACGTATCAAGTGATAATGGAAATGACAATAATCTAGGTACGGAGACAGAACCACTTCTTACTATTCGTCATGCATTAAGCTTGGTCAAAAGAGGTGAAGATAATACAACAACTATTTACCTTGCGCCTGGTGTTTATTCAAATGATAGAAATGGAGAGGTGTTTCCTATCGTAATGCCAGATAATGTCCATTTGATCGGTGATGAGGCTGAAACCACCATTTTGACCGCTGGATCAAATGAAGATAATCAAGCAGCAGCCATGATCATTCCTGAATGTGAGAACGTGAGAGTAGCGAATATGACAATCAAGGATGGGTATGCTGAGCATCATGGTTGTGCAGGTGGTGGAGCACTCCTTGTAACCTCAAATGACAGATTTGATCTCTCATTTCAAATGCATCCTAATAATGCAATACTTGAGAATTTGATCATTGAGGACAGCTACGCAAAGAACGGGGGTGGATTATCCTTGTTTAGAGTAGATGGCGTTACAGTGAATAATGTTATTGTACGTAATAATACCGCTCTTATGATGGGTGGTGGAATCAATGTTTATTCAGCCAATGTTAATATGACAGATGTAGAGATCCATGATAATCTTTGTCTTGGTACATACTATGATGGAAATGATAATGTTGGCCATGGTGGCGGTTTATTTCTGAACCAGACATGGGGAACCTATGATGGAATGAATATCCACGATAATGAGGCCTCAATGATGGGTGGAGGTGTCTGGTCAAGCATGGGCTCTGACTGGACCATGAGCAATTCAATTGTAAAAGATAATGTTGCACCCTATAATGGCGGTGGTTTTGGATTCTGGGACCATAATGATGGAGACCTGAATGCTACACTCATCAATGTCACGATAGAAGATAATGTGGCTCAAGCAGGCTGGTTTGTTGGCCACGGTGGAGGTGTCTGGGCCAACAATTCAAACACTGTATTTGAGAATTGCACCATTAGAAACAATACATCTAATAATAATGGTGGTGGTGTGAATTATTGGGGAGGAAGTATGCCAGAATTCTATGGTTGTACTATAACGGGTAATTCTGCTACTAATGAATCTGGTGGTATTTACATTCACACCGACGCTGCTGGTCTCACCATGGAAAGATGTTTGATCGCTAATAATTCTGCTGGAGCCTATGCAGGTGGTGTTGGTATAGGTGGTAATCAAGAGATCAGCACTATCACAAATTGTACCGTTGTTGGAAATTCTGGCAGTTCTGGAGCAGTTGAGATTTTTAATGGTGCGACCTTGATCGTTCAAAACTCAATACTGTGGGATAACTCTCCTGACAATTACGAGGACTATGACGGTGGTGGTGGTAATGGCTTTGTTTACTATAGTAATGTTGGTGGAGGTCTAGATGGTGAAGGCAATATTGATGCTGATCCACTATTCACTAATGAAAATTCTGGAGACTATACTCTGACTCAGGAATCACCTTGCAAGGATGCTGGAACGGCAGATCTTGATGGCGACGGCGTTGATGACATAACTGATTATAATGGATCAGCTCCGGATATGGGGGCATACGAGACTATCATCGCTGCGCTTACAGGTTTTTCCTTATATCCTATGGAGACCTATGTGTCCCTTACCTGGGATCCTGCAGAAGAGGATGGTCTGCAATATTACCTCCTAGAGCGTTCTACAGACACAGAGTTCACTGAGGAAAACGTTGTCAGCAACTATGTGATGACCAACTATTTCGAAGATAATTCTTTAGAATATGATACTGAGTATTTTTATAGAGTATCATATTACGCGGGTGACTGGAGCGAATTATCAGAGGTCATATCGGTCACTTTGGAGTGGATGGGTGTAGATGGGAATCAAATACCAGAGGTCTATGCACTTCATCAAAATTACCCAAATCCATTCAACCCTGTGACCAATCTCAGCTACGATCTTCCTGAAGATGCTATGGTCAATATCACTATCTATGATATGATGGGTAGGATAGTAAGTAATTTTGTCAATGAGAAGCAGTCTGCTGGTTACAAAACACTACAGTGGAATGCGACCAATCATTATGGCCAGTCAGTTAGTGCTGGTGTATATATCTATACTATTAAAGCAGGTGATTTCAATAAGACCCGAAAGATGATCTTATTGAAATAGTAATCGCGAAAGATCATTAAATAAAAAAACCTCACATTTGTGGGGTTTTTTTATTTACATAACTATGATTATTACTCCCTAACATAATCCTAACAATATGGAAATATATTGCAATATAATCCTTATATTATGACATATCTTTTATGTTGAGGTGACGTAAGAGATTCATTTTATAAGGGAGTATATTATGAATCGATCAATAGCAGTTTCCTTTTTAACCTTTTCTATCCTATCCGCAACCACGATAAACGTTCCTGATGATTATTCCACGATCCAGGCAGGGATAGATGCGTCCAGTGATGGCGATACCGTCCTTGTAGCGCAAGGTACTTATGTTGAGAACTTGGTCCTTGAAGTAGAGATCGTTCTGG
>CAYOJL010000156.1:0-3190 GCA_964404235.1 uncultured bacterium
TTGTATCAAAAGATAGGTTGAAATATCTCCATTGCCACATTTTAGCAAAAGCAGACAAATCAAGTAAATTTGATTCTCCATCAGGCTGGGGTCTAACATGGGGCGGATAATCAAAAAAAGGGCCTAAATCAGTTTCTGGCCAATTCTGATTGAATAAAAGTATATCCTCTACAGTAATATCATAATCATTATTTAGGTCAGCCCAAAGACCAGAAAAAAACTTTATTGTATCAGTAAGGGTTAAGGTGTTGTATGCGGTCGCACTATCCAAAACCAATGTAATTGTATCATAGCTTGAAAGAATATTATCTATGATTATACTTATTACTGAATCATCATACTCATGTGTGTAAGAAAAAATAGAATCAACATTAGAAGAAGCTTGTACATCATAACTATAGATAGGCCTATTGAATTTCAATTGTATAGTATCATTGGATAGCACCGAAAGGAATTCAGACGTATCAGCATAAAAATCAGGATTAATCCTGTTAACTACTGGAAAGGAGTCATCAAAATAAATTCCATCTGTATTTTGAATGGCTGATTCATTTTGGGCCAGATCGATTGCCTTGATATAGGTATTATAAAGAGTATCTCTAATAAGGCTGAGACCAGTAATTGTCATACTATCGGTACTATCAGAAATAGTCCAGTCTAATACATCTGTTGTGTCATTACCTGTCCCAATAGCGATCTTGAAATGATCGATCTCTGTATTATCAGTAAAGTTTGACCATCTATAGTTTAACTGTGTTGAATCTGGGGTGTAGTCAAGATCCATGACCCAATATCCATCAATAATTGAACCTGTATCGGGTTTTTCTATATCAATATATATCCCATTACCCCAGATCGTATCAGAAAAATTTCCTGCTGAATCTCGAACAAATGCACCACCATAATAGATACCGTCATTTGATAAATTTAGATTATTCCAACCACCAAAATTAGTTTCTTGTCCCTGGGTCCAACCTATTACATCAGTAGAGTTAGAATCTGTGCCTAATGAATAATAGGTCTCACGAATACCTGAGACCGTATCATCATGGATCCAATATAAAGTGATAGAATCAGCATTATTATAATAAGGTAGATCCTGTTGATCATTGCCTTCTAAAAGATCAGATATATCTGGCCGAGTTTTATCAATACTTACAGTTGTACCATCGGTTGTTTCATCTATTAGATCACCAATATTTCCTGCCGTATCTGAATAATGAATATTAAAAGATATAAGGCCCTCTAGATCTTCTTGTTGAACAATGTATGTTCCGTTCCATATAGTACCACCTCCAATGCCTTCTACATTTATTGTATCCTGAAGAATAATTGAATTAGGAGAATCCAAACCTTCTCCTGAGGTAAATGAAATAGTAATAATATCAGAAATATTTGCCCAATTACTACTGAGAATATTATTTGATGAGATATTCACTGAATCGAGTTGAGGAATGATCTCGTCAATATGAATTACTGTATTATCGCTTGATCCCAAGGTCTGATTGCCTGCCCGATCCTGGATTATTGTTGTAAACTGTGCATTTGCTTCTTCAGCATACCCATCCATAGACTCAAAACTATTTCCTGGGATTCCTAGTATTATCTGGCCGTTATCAGGAATACTAGTGATCTCAATTTCTCCTCCACAATTAATAAATTCTCCATCATCAAATTTTGCTTGCGGCTGGAAAGCTCCACCGATCAGTGTCTCATCATCTGTTGGTATTGGTGTTTTTATAAAAATAGAATCATTAGATGCATTCCAATAGCCTGCTTTAATATTTCCACCGCCTACATAAACTGTGTCCAATGCAAAATCTATCGGAGATGTCATATCAAATAAAATACTGGTCTCATCTGTCGTGGCTGCAACCGTATCACCAAGATTGCCTACCAGGTCAGAAAAACCTATTTGGAATGGAATGTAACCCTCGTCTTCACTCCCGTCAATAACATGCCAAGCCCTATATAATGTTCTTGATGGTACCTCAAAAGTTGTATCTGCTTCTAAGCCGGCTATTGAAACAGATAAAGAACTCAATAATTCACTTGAATTAAAATCTAATAATAATGTATCTCCTATAATGGCCACACCCGAATCATTATCATTTGTAGATGAAAAAGAGACCATATCCAATAATGGTGGTGTTCCATCAAACCATACGAATGAACCATCGTTGGTTTCTGTTACATCTCCAGTACTATTCCCTGCTGAATCCTCTAAAGTGATTGAAAAGGTGATCAGACCATCTGGGTCGCTATCCAACATTTCACGTGTTGCTATAAAATCAAATCCATTCTGTATAGGTACCACACTAGAGTCAGACATCAAAACTACTACATTCCTCTGCGCCTCTGATGCAGTAAAGAATAATGAATCAATATCACCAATTCCTGCTGAATCACCCATAGCGTTATTTGATGACATCCGTATATTATTGAGAATAGGCAATGTTCTATCATATCGCACACTGGTCTCATCTGTTGTGGCATTACCATCTGGGCCTGTAGCTCCACCGAGATCAGTATAAGAAATGTTAAATGTAATGATGCCTTCATTATCATTATCATCCATGATATGATAACCTCTATAAGTAGCGGCACCATCATCCAAATATTCTGAACTAACACCTGATATGGTAATATCTAGATTATCTAGTTCTTCATTCGCAACAAATTTTACAAATACTGTATCACCTGGTTTTGCCCAAGTAGTATCCAAATTGTTTGAGAATATTGAAATATCTAATAACTCTGGAGGCACAATATCATGGTTTACGTAACTATCATCTGTAGAAGATGTTACTTGTATCCCAGGATTTGATGCTCTGTCTTTAAAATCAATCGTATAAGGTAAAATTCCACCTGGTTCATCACCGGATATAGTGAGAGTAGCGATATAATTATCACCATCCTGTGTCACTGTTGCGGTTTCATTTGCAATAGTAGCATTTATTGAATCGATCAATAAAGGCTCAGCAGGTGTAAAAGTAATAACAACATCATCACCAGTAATAGCAATAGATGAATTATTTTCATTTGTTGACTGTATATTCACAATATCTAACGTTGGTAGGGTTCTATCAAATATAACTTGTGAAGAATTTGTTGTTTCAGTAACAGGATTACTGGTCAAGCCAACTGAATCAATGACTACAATCTCAAAAGAGACTTCTCCCTCCGGGTC
>CAYOJL010000157.1:0-3181 GCA_964404235.1 uncultured bacterium
GCCAACAAAAACTCGTAGCAGCAGTTATGATGCTAGTTGTTTTTCTTTGGATCACAGATAAATCTTTGGTAAAAGATATTCTTGGTTTTTCACTTGGCTTGGGTGGTATTGCGGTAACAGGAGCTGTTTTATATATGTTATTTGGTCTAACATCGTGGAAAGATTATGAAGATAAGGTTAGCTGGGGTGTGATTGTTCTCTATGCGGGATGCATTAGTCTGGGTACTGTTTTTAAGGTCACAGGTGCATCAAGTTGGTTTGCTGATCAAATAATGATGCTGGTAGCACCACTGGGATTAAACTCTGGTGTTGGACTGGTAATACTGATGTGTGCTATTGGTGCGGTGCTTACTAATCTTATGAGTGCAGGAGCTACTGTCGCTGTGATTGGCCCTGTTGTGCTTGATATGGCAATTAGCTCACAAACCAACCCAGTACTAGTAGGTGTTGGACTTGCTATAGCTACATCTATGGCATATTGGTTAGTAATAGGTACACCAGCAAGTTCAATTGTTTATGCAAGTGGTCAATTAGAATCAAAAGATTTTATTCGCATGGCAACTTTAGGCTGGCCTGCAGCCCTTTTTTCTTTTTCTGCTATCATTATTTTATGGTGGTGCAATGTACTTGGAATTAATCCAAGTTGAATGTGATTCTTATTGAGAATTATAATGGATATTAACACGATTGTTCTAGTTGTTATTTTAGCTGTTATTCTGTATGCAATAGTATCTCATAATCAGGAAAAAAGTTCTGTTGCAGAAAGAAGCAGACAAGAAATAATGGCTGAAAAAGAAGAGGTTTCTAAAGAAGAGATTGCTACTTATGGACAAGTCCAAGAACGTAAAGGACAACTGCTCAGCCTTATTAATGACAATTTATCAGAACATCCTGAAGAATCTGCTCAGCTAACTGAGATTGTTGAAGATTGGGCTGAACTTAAAATAGAAGCATTCCATAATAGACGTTCGTGGGTAAGAGCAACCCCTACAGAATCTGTTGAAAAATAATTCTTCTTCTTTATTTCTCCATATCATTTAGTACTATATATATAATCATACATTATCAATAAACTTATTATTCAATAGTTGTAGTATATACTAAAGCAGGAATAATGAAAATAAAAATCGTAGTTATTGGAAAAATAAAAGAAAAGATCTACCAACAACGAATTCTAGAATATATGAAGTGGGTCAATCAAGACATCCAAACGGATATGATCGTATTAAAAGATGCTAACGATAAAAAACTCAATCAAAAATTGAAACCATATCTTAATTCTGATAATTATACTATCTGTGTTTCCGAAGATGGAATGCAACTCTCATCAAAACAACTTTCAAAATTTATTTTTGAAAAAACTCAAAATTTGACCTTTTTTATTGGTGGTCCTGATGGACACCCTGAAATGATAAGAAAAGAATCAAATAGCATTCTATCCTTATCTCATTTGACCCTACCACATGAAATGGCACTATTGGTTCTTACAGAACAATTATTTAGGGCAATATCTATTAAAAAAGGTACAAAATATCATAGAGTATAGATTAAATAGTTATTCTCTTAGTTCTTCCTTGTATAGCAGTCAATAAGACATATGTCGTTGTGTCGATCTTCCCTGCGATTGATTCAATAGGGATATGATCGTCATCTTTTTTACCAAATATTAATACCTCATCCCCTAATTCAGGTTCTATATCACCAAAATCAACCATAAACTGATCCATACATACCCGTCCTGCAATATTATATGTTTTCCCTTTGTAGCTTATATGCCCATTTTTAAACCATGCTCTGGGGAAACCGTCTGCGAAACCTGTTTGTATAACTCCAATATTCGTTGATTTTTCTGTTGTATAGACACCTCCATAACTTACCTGAGTTCCAGGTCCTACTCTTCTAACATTAACGATTGGGCCACAAAAATTCATGACTGGTTCTACATCAATATGCATTTTGACCTCATCTGATGGTGCAATACCATAGGCAAGCATGCCAACTCTAACAGTGTTAAATAAAGATGAGGAAAGATTTAATAAAGCACCACTATTCGAACAGTGTATATATTGAAATTCTATTCCGGAAGATTTACCCAATTCCAATATTTTTTTGAATTCTAGTAATTGAGATTCTGCATATGATAAATCGCCTTCATCGGCAGTTGCAAAATGAGAATAAATGCCTATAAATGGTAAATAATCATGGTCCGCTAAGAAACCGAAAACCTTATCAGTATCATTACAATCGAAACCTAAACGCGTCATCCCAGTGTCAAACTTTAAATGGACATTGGGACAAAAGCCATATTCACTATAGAAATGGTCTAGTAATTCTAAATCATCTAAATGACAAGCATTGATCCATAGCTTATGCTCGTAAGCAAGCTTAAGCCAATCTTTTTGTATTCTAGAGAATATTAGGATAGAGTTATTAATTCCACCATTTCTGAGTTCAATAGCTTCATCAATTGTAAATACACAAAAAATAATACCTGGCTCATCAGACAGGTGTTTTGCGATATTTAAAGCTCCATGACCATAGCCATTTGCTTTAACTACGATCATTAAGTTCCTTTCTCCTATATTTCTACGAATGTTCCATATATTCTGTTTTAATCTATTTAAGTCAATGTATGCTTTTGGCCCAATCATTCTTCTAATTTGTATTTACTAAGTAAATCAATTTTTAATTCGTCAAAAGAATTATATATATTTGAAGAACAAGAAGATATCCAAGCACTAAAATCTTCCACGGGAAGCTTATTCACTAAGAATATTGGTTTTCCAACCCAATAAGCCAAGGTAACCTCACCATGTGTTCCCCCGCCTTTTAAAACACTTCTATCCCATAATACAATGAGGTAATCTGCATGATTGATCACTGATTTAATATCGTGATCTATTAATAGCCTAATAAATCCTTTAAATTTTTTTGGCTCAGTTTTTTTCCAACTACGGTAAGATTGAGCATTATGCTCTTGGACTATTTTTTGAGATTCTAAAACAGGGTCAATAACACTATGGCCAAGATTTTCTTTGAGCCATATTTTTATATCAGCTCTCCAATCAGCACCTTCATTTACAGCATTTTCCATCCCTCCCGATAGGTAAGCAATCATTGATTGAGCCTTCTTTTTAATATAAAACTATTAAATAATATCCAAAGATAGATCAATATACAT
>CAYOJL010000158.1:0-1763 GCA_964404235.1 uncultured bacterium
GGGCTTAATGTTGTAAAAAGGGTAAATCTACTTCAGCAGAACCATCTTCTTGGTCTGCTTGAACTCGCCTGCTTCAATGCTATATAGATAGACTCCTGCTGAGACCTGCTGACCTTGATTGTCGGTAGCATTCCATTGTATCTTATTCATTCCGGGATAATGCACATCATTTACTAATCCTCTTATCTGTCGTCCCATCAGATCACTTATGGTGATCCTGACATTGGTCTTCTCTGGGATCACATATCTTATAGTTGTAAAAGGGTTAAATGGATTTGGATAATTTGGGTATAATTCATATTCATTTGGAATGGTGGCGTTGCTATGATCGAGATTCAATTGTTCACCAGTATAAAATAATCCAAATAAGATCATCATCTCATCTGTACTTAAAAGCCCAAAGTTAATTTCTTCATCCGTATCATTATAGTAAGTTGCTTCCAATTCAAATCCATCTTCATTTTCAAAGGTCATTGGAGGATCAAATCTCATTACGGGAGGATGTTCCCAATCATAGGAAACATAGATCAATTCACGATAGTTATCATCATTTTGATTAACCTTGAATATTTTAAAATTCAAATTATGCTTGTGAGCGTGGGTGAATAGTTGGAAAACATTTATTTTTTCTCCAAACTCCTCATCAACCCAGAACAATGCATTCAAGGTTGTTTCTTCATGTGGCGGTAATTCAATATCTAAGTGTTGAAGTTGGAGAATTTCTGCTTCACGTTCTATTTCATCGGGATTTGAAAAATAGAAGTTATTATAGATCTCCCCTATAATTGTATCATTGGAATAATTTGCATAGTGTGAGTTAAGGTCAAAACCATAACTAGGGTCGATTCTCAATGCCACACCTTCAGGAAAAGAATATTCAAATATTCTAGTTTGAGTACCAGATATAAATCTATGAAGTTGCATTTGAAAAAGTACCCAATCATTTATTGTACCATCAAAGTTTCTGATATCGCGATATACCCCGGGTGGTGGTAAAAAGTTTTCTGCTAATTCATCAAATGTATAAACTATGAAGTGATGACTGCCTGGTCTCATTGTGGTAGAAATACGATTGACATATAAATAATCTGGTGTATCGACCTCAACATAATAGAAAAGTTCTCTTTCAAAATTCGGTGGAACACTAAAAGGTGGAAGATGAACCTGTATACCATTTTCAGGAATTTCAAGAGGTTCAAAATCAGGCAATGCAAAGATTGTTGTGTCAGATAGCAATGACTCATCAGCTACGTGTCCGCTTTCAGGCGCTCCTGCAATAATCCATTGTCTAATAAATTCCAATTCCCCATTTGTTAAAAAATCTAAGCCCATAGGCATTATAGAACCATATTCTGGATGATCTTCGTAAAAGTGTTCGTAATTAGGTGCATTTATTTTTTCCCATAAAAAACTTGAATATAAACTGGTAATACCTTCAGTACCCAAGAGTTCTAATCCATCTTCTGCTGCATGAATATTTGTGGGAGTAACATTGATCAATTCTTCGTATGCAATGTCTTCTGTAAGTATTAACCCTGATTGTTCTGCAAAAGATGTACCATCAACATGACATATGATACATTTTGGATTCAATATGGATTCTTGTATTGTCTGCCACGTATCGTCACCTAAACAAAGCCTGCTAAACAAGATTGACAATAGAAAAATATTCTTTTTCATTCTCAAATCTACCCATCATCCCACAAACAGGAATCGGACTTACTTTTCAAATGCTTTGCAGGGGAGAGGGGCGGAAAAGTGTA
>CAYOJL010000158.1:1773-3140 GCA_964404235.1 uncultured bacterium
CATCATCTTTTAGTTTGGCTAGTTCTTTTAATTCTTCTATGTAACTCATAATAATCTCCTTACCCAAATCTACTATACATCAATTTTATATGCAAAAGCTAGACTTTCTTTTCAAATACTTTGCGGGGGAGAGGGGCGGAAAAGTGTAAAGATTATTATGCCACACACACGCTACACACATCTATTTTATCACACCTACACCTTAACCATTCTTAACAACCTAAACTCATACTTAAGCTCCTAACTAATACACATTAAGGTATGGGTATGCTAAAGGTTACCTTAGTTCCCACCATTCATTATTATCTCAACAAGGGCTAACAAGTCCCAACTATTAAATGTGCCATTTCCAAGCATATCGAGCTGCTGACAGTCGTTAGGTGGAAGACCCGTATCATTAAGCAGGTCAGACATTGCCAGTACATCCGCCACATTAATAATGGGGATATAATCTTCTCCTGAAGCATCTAGATTAACATTACCCAATACTGCTACAAGTGCATTGCAGGGATCACACGCATTTCCAAGCCCGTCATCATCTACATCTACCTGGTCAGGGTTGTAAGCATTTGGACAATTATCATATAAGTATGTTAATCCGTCTCCATCTGGATCTGGATCTAGATCATTGATATTCCATGATGTTGCCTGAAATATTTCATAAGTATCTAAATTTTGAACAACTGCCTGAATGTAGACCTGGTCGTGCTCCCATGCATCTGATAGAGTAAATGTTCCACTAAACGTTTCTGATTCTCCAGCTGATGTTATAGATATGGGTAACTTATTATTCGCACTTCTGGTAATATATTTTCGCGCAACATAGCGGGCATATTCCCACGTATCAATTATACTCCAATAACTCATAATACTATCTTCTGAAACAAATAGTTCTACATGCATATTGGTATTATTCACCGTGGTATCAATGCCCGAATCAATTAATAATTCCACATCATAGGTTATCTCAGTGTTTCCAGGTTCATACGCACCTGAGATAGCTATGGAGTATGGTGTCTGATTAACTACGTAGGTCTCATATAATTCTAAAAAATCAGGATACAGAGCCCCCCAATCTCCACCACCAGCCCCACCCTCCGGGTACGTATATGCACCATTCCACTGGCTATGCGGTACTCCCATTACATTATACATATCAGCTCTTATACTGAATGACTCTTCAATACAAAAATCAGAATCTGTAGGCGTAAAGTTTGGATGATGCCACTCAAGAGTGTGCAAAGTATTAGGAAACTGTCTTTTTAATGTGTCTAATGCGAAACTCGAAGACGGGCAGTAGGGTCATGTGAGACCCGTAAAGTCTTCAACCCAGACCGTCTGCTGGGATCTGGATGCGGTTTCAACAA
>CAYOJL010000159.1:0-3108 GCA_964404235.1 uncultured bacterium
AGAGCTCTTACTGAAGAAGAGATCCAAGCCAATATGTCTGAAGAATTTTTTGATAATGAAGATGGACTGGTAGGCCGCTGGAAATTTAATGCTGGTGAAGGCAATATGGCGTTTGACCATTCAGGTAACGCAAATCACGGTAATATCATTGGCCCATCCTGGAACATTCCGAGCTTTCAACCACAAACTACAGAAGAACTACAAACAGCGGTAGACCTGTGGATCTCGGACAACGCATCCGCTTTAGCCACTTATGGTGAGATCAATACCTGGGATGTTTCTCTGATCACTAGTATGTATCAATTATTTAAAGATCAAACAACCTTTAATGATAATATATCAGCCTGGGATGTTTCGAACGTAACGAATATGTATGAGCTATTTAATAATGCTCACAGTTTTAATCGGGATATATCATCCTGGGATGTTTCAAACGTAACGGATATGGCCTATTTATTTTGGAATAGTGATAGTTTTAATCAAGATATAAGTTCCTGGGATGTATCAAACGTAACGAATATGTATGAGATGTTTTTAGGAGCTGAGAGTTTTAATCAGGATATCTCAAGTTGGAATGTGAACAATGTAACAAATATGGCCTATATGTTTTATGGGGCCGATGCATTATCAGATGGCAACAAATGTGCGATCCATGGATCCTTTTCTTCAAATACAAACTGGACGTATGATTGGTCAGCCTTTTGTGCAATAGAAGGCTACACCTACGTACCGGATGACAATTTTGAGCAGGCCCTGATCGATCTGGGCTATGATGATGTTATAGATGATTATGTTGTTACAGACAGTATCAGTGGGGTCACATACCTCGATGTTGGTGAAAAAGAGATCAGTGATCTCACGGGGATCGCAGGGTTTACGGCTTTAGATCAACTTAGATGCGATCAAAATCCAATAACCAGTCTGGATCTGAGCGCTAATACACTTTTAACCAGGCTGTACTGCTACTATAATGAGTTGACCGCATTGGATCTGAGCGCTAATACAGGTCTAACTTATCTGAACTGCTATGGAAATCAATTGACCGCATTGGATGTGAGTGCAAACACTGACCTGGTCTACTTGTATTGCTATTTGAATCAATTGACCAGTCTAGATGTGAGCGCTAATACCGCATTAACTACTCTCTATGTCGGGGATAATTTATTGACCAATCTGGATGTGAGTGCAAATACAACTTTATACCAGCTATCCTGCTATCGTAACCAGTTGACCGCATTGGATGTGAGCTCTAATACAGCATTATCATATCTGTCAGTTGAAGGTAGCAGTTCTAATGGTTCATATGGAGTGACCAATCAATTGACCGAATTGGATGTGAGCGCTAATACAGAATTAACGGAATTTCGTTGTCATGGTAATTCATTAACTAATTTGAATTTTAAAAATGGTGCTACGGATCAGGTGCAGTATTTCCTAGCTTACGACAATTCCCTTGATTGTATTGAAGTGAATGCAGAAGATGTTGAGTATGCTGCAGCCAATTGGACCCATGGCAATAGCAATATCGATGAAGGGGTAACATTTCAGGATATTTGTTCTTCATATTACTCTACCTATGTCCCCGATGACAATTTCGAGCAGGCCCTTATAGACCTGGGCTATGATGATGTCCTAGATGATTATGTTGTTACAGATAGTATCAGCGGAGTTACTGAATTAAATGTATATAATAGATCGATCAGTGACCTGACCGGGATCGAAGCCTTTGTAGCCTTAAATGAGCTAACCTGCGGCACTAATCCGCTTGGAGAAGTAGATCTGAGCAATAATACGGCTTTAACTAGTCTGAGTATCGGATTGAGTCAATTGACCAGTCTGGATCTAAGCAACAACACGTCCCTAACATCCCTGATCTGTCATTTGAATGGATTGACCAGTCTGGATGTGAGTGCTAATACAGCCTTAACGACCATAAGTTGCCGTGATAACAATCTCACTGAATTAGTTCTGGGCAATAATACAGCCTTAACTCTATTGTCGTGCTATGGTAATGGATTGACCAGTCTGGATGTGAGTGCTAATACAGCTTTAACCACCCTAGATTGCAGTAGCAATCAACTGACCAGCCTGGATGTGAGCAATAATACTGGCTTAAGCACACTATGGTGCCGTTACAATCAATTGACCTATTTGAACATGAGAAATGGTATTACAGATCAGTTAACTGTTTTTAATGCCATTGGTAATTCCCTTGATTGTATTGAAACCCTGGATCCTGACTATGCTGAAGAGAATTGGATATATGGTACTGACAATTGTACCCAGTGTATTGATGAAGGTGTGACCTTTTCTATTCTCTGCGGCTCACAAGTCCAGGATGACTGGTATGTGGTCACCACCGGTTCTGATGGTGGTGGTGTTGGTACCCAGGAGAGCCCGTTCGCAACGATCCAGACCGGGATCAATGCTGCTGGTGACGGTAACACGGTTCACGTATCGGAGGGCACCTATGTGGAGAATATTGCTTTCAATGGCAAGAGCCTTGCTATTATAGGTGAGAACCGGGAGACGACGATCGTTGATGGAAGCGGAGGCGGAAGGGTAATCACATTTGATGGTGATAATCAATACACAATAGCATTGAGTGGATTCACTATTAAAAATGGTGGTGATGGTGGTATCAAAATCCAATATTCTCCAGAGATCGATCTTTATGAACTCATTGTGAAAGAAAATACTTCCGGTTCAAGTGGTGCTGGTATCCGTATTTTAAACTGCGTGGGAGAATTGTCCCATGTGGATATTCTAGATAATGAAATACCAAATGGTCCTGTAGCCAGTGGTGGCGGTATTTCTACGAGTAGTTCCCAGCTCATATTGCATCATATGAATGTTCGAAATAACTATGCTCCAACTAGTGGTGGCGGAGCGTCCTTTGGGGGGTGGGGTGGAGGTAGTACATACATTTACAACTCTACATTTAGTGGAAATGGAACTCTGTACGATGGAAGTGCCATATCTGCTAATAATATTATTCTTTCCAGTGTGACCGTCACAGATAATCCAGCCTATAATTCTACATTGAGTGGTGACAATTGGACCATTATCAATTCAATTATTTGGGACAATATAGTAGAAACGAATTCA
>CAYOJL010000160.1:0-3059 GCA_964404235.1 uncultured bacterium
AGGGTTTGAGAATTGCGGGTTGGACTCTACAAGAATCCTATGATTTGTCTTGGGGTGAATCCATCCTGAAAGAAAAACTCACCTAAACTGCGTATTTAACTGCGCACCCTGCGCACTCAATTGCGCAGGAACTCCAAGTCCAGGAGTGTTCTAATAGCCTTTATTGAATCCGAAGCCTGTTTCGGAATCATTTAATCTCAATAAAGGATCAGACATGGAAATTACAAATCTATTAAGGCTTTCCGAAGTCATTCATAGAACCGGCCTGGGCCGATCTACCCTCTATGCCTTGGCGAAGAATGGAGAGTTCCCCAAACCGATCAAGATCGGCCCGCGCAGGTCGGCTTGGATTGAAGAAGAGATTCAGGAATGGGTCAGGGAGCGCATCATGGAATCGAGGGGCAATAGGGTTCCTTGAACCCGGTATGAATCCTTTAATTCAATCACGGATGAATGATGCAATATCTCAGCAATCAGGAATTGCTTTCCTCTCTGCTGCAAGGCCCTTGTAAAGAGTTCACGGAAAATGGAAATGGGGATTGGCGGGATTGGAGCAAAAAGAATCCTTCACTTTCTTTGAACCTTGAAAAAGGGTTTTTCAATCATAAGGAAGGCAAAGGGGGACCCCTAAGGAATCTATGCCTTGAGTATGGCCTCCCAATCTACCGTTCAGACCAAGGACAAAAGAAAACCCCAATAGGTAACTCAAACATAGATGTGCAAATGATCTGGGAAAAGTCTCAAAGGTCACATGCACCAGAATCTGCGGTATTCGGGATTACAGATTCCTATTTTTCCGATCAACGGAAAATTCCCCAGGCCCAATATCTTGATCTGCTGAAATTGGGTCTGATTCGATTCAATTTATACAAAGAGAATAGGATGCTGGTCTATCCCTCCTTGAGTCTTGAAACCCTTTCCCAAGCCATGGAAGGGAAATCATTCCCGGTTGAGCGGATTCAACGTATTTTCCTGAATCCGGACAATTCTAAAAAGGGGAAAAGACATTTGGGGAGCATGGGCAACAGGCCTTCTGCATTCGTCATCCCTCCCATGAGAAAAGGAACCGGCAAGGCATTACTGGTGGAGGGGATCGAGGATGCCTTGAGCCTGAGAGGGGAATATCTATCCCATTGGATGTTCGTGGGAACGGATAAGGCAGGATTGAAGCCTGCTGCTGAATTTATTGCCGGGGAAAACTTCAAATGCATTCTAATCATTGCTGATCATGATCTGGAACCGGAAAGTTTCAAAATACGGGGGCAGGGATATGCTCTGAGGGCTGGGCAGTATCTCAAGGGGAAGGGTATTGAGGTGCAGGTTCTGATGCCTCCTAAACCGAAATCCGATGCAAATGCAGCGCTTCAGAAGGGCAATCTCAAGGAATGGATTCGGGATTTGGTCCCAGTTGATCCTCTACGAAAAGAAACAGCTAAGGAATCGGAATGGCCCGAACCAGAACCCCTGGCCCCTGAACGGGCTGCAGGCGAAGGATATCCCATGGATGCCCTGAGCCCTACCATTTTAAATGCCGTAAAAGAATTCATTGGATATACCCCTGTACCCCAGGCTCTGGCGGGAAGCGTTGCCCTGGGGGTGGCTGCTCTGGCATCTCAGCATCATGCAAATGTGAGAATTGATGCTCAGTATGTGTATCCGATCAACTTGTTTTTGCTGATAGAACAGAAAAGTGGAGAACGGAAAAGCACAGTATCAAGGGCCTTCCTGAAATCGGTTTTCAGATGGGAAAGAGAGCAGCATGAAATATGGGCACATGAAACGGATGGAGAGGAGAGATCCCATCCCAGGCTTTTATATGAAGACTCGACAAAGGAAAGCCTGGTGGTGGATCTTGTCGAAGGGCATCGAAGTGCTGCGTTATGGTCCGATGAAGCAGGGGTGATCTTTGGTGGAGCCGGAATGAATGAAAATTCCCCAATGGGTTATCTCACAATGCTCAACAAAATGTTTCATGGGGATAAATATGTTCAGCGCCGGAAAAATTCAAAAAGTGTTGAATTGAATGAAGAAGGATACAGGCTTTCATGCGTTTTAATGATGCAGGAATCCATTCTTTCCCATCTACTCAATCTGGGTAAGGGAAAAGGGTCTGGATGGGCCGAAGATACCGGATTTGTAACAAGGTGTTTGTTTGCTTCCCCTCCGAGCCTTATCGGATCAAGGTCTTACGCTGAAGCGCCGGAAGAGATACCTGCAATGGATGCTTTCTGCGAAAGA
The DNA here is from genome assembly GCA_964404235.1 of uncultured bacterium. Lineage (GTDB taxonomy): Bacteria > Fidelibacterota > Marinisomatia > Marinisomatales > UBA1611 > CACEUX01. The sequence continues at coordinate 2,239 of CAYOJL010000160.1, forward strand.
GTTTTCCGTCTGCTCACAAATCCTCTTCCTCCCGATTGGGTTCGTCTGCGCAAAATTTATTTTAACGAAGCAGCCAAAAAACTTTGGATTCAGGAATTCAATCGGGCTGAAAGACTTTGTGCACCTGGGAATGCATTTGCAGGATTCGGCGGAATTGTTTCTAAACATGCCGAACACGTTGCCCGAATCGCAGGGGTGTTCAATGTTTTTGAAAATGCCGGTGATCAAGTAAATGAAGAAACAATGGAGAATGCTATTAGATTGGCGCAATGGCACCTGAATGAAGCTCAGAGAATTATAAGTGCAGGCAGTCTGAGACCTGAAATCCGTGATGCAATTGGGCTTCTGGAATGGTTTAGGAAACAAAAGTTTGATGACCCTGCCCCTTTGACAACCAGGGATATATCACAATTCGGACCTAATTATATTCGAAACAAAGAACGAAGGGATTCAGTGCTCAAAGTTCTGGCTGAGCATCATTGGCTCAGGATAGAAACAAGGGGGAAAATGAAAATCATTAAACTGAATCCCCAGTTGAATAATTCTGCTTCTTAAAGGTCTTCGAAGGGGAATGGAGGGAACATAAATCCTCATTTATTTAAGCTACAGTTGCTACATTTGCTACTTCTAATTCAGCAAGTCCATTTAATGTAGCAAAAGTAGCAACTGTAGCAGGGAAGGGAGAAAAATTTGTCTATCAAGATAGAAGTAATTCTGGATTTTGATGAGGGGATGGATCGTTCAAAAGTTGGAACCAATGTCTTCAAGAGTCATCGATTTGACAAATGGCTAAAGGTGGTTCGGTTCATACCGTATCAGCG
>CAYOJL010000161.1:0-3051 GCA_964404235.1 uncultured bacterium
TCCAGTCAACGCTGCTTTTATCCAGTCGTGGTGGGGTGCCAGTTTTTAGCCTTGCTGATTTAAACCCCATAGACCCAAGGCTCTCTGTTAGGCCCTCCGACCTCTCCTCGCCCATTCGTCCGGCATTAATTTTTCTTTCGCCAATGTGTATAACCCCCGAAAGAAAGGTTCCCGATGTGATTATTGCTGAACTTGTGTTGATGCACTCCCCACTCCTTAATAAAACAGACCTTACAGAACCAGATTTTTCAACTATGGAAACCACCTCTCCTTGAAATACCCTAACCTTGCTCTTTTCGATAGCCCGCTTAATAAGTCGCTCGTATTGGCGTTTGTCAACCTGCGCTCTTGGAGACCAAACAGCGCGACCTTTTTTCTTGTTGAGAACCTTGAATTGAATTCCGGCTCTGTCAGCAACTAGCCCCATTGCACCTCCGAGCGCGTCAATTTCTCTTACCATTTGACCTTTTGCTAGGCCGCCAATTGCAGGGTTGCACGACATTCTTCCAATTGCCCCCGGGTCCATTGTTATGAGGGCAACCCTGGTGCCCATGTATGACGATATTAAAGCGGCCTCAATACCAGCATGGCCACCACCAACAACCACTGTGTCATAACGCCGTTGTTTCACGTGAAACTATTTTCCCACACAAAAAGAAGAGAACACTTGGTTTAAAATATCATCATTTGTGACCCTTCCTAAAAAGGTATCAAGCGAGTTGATCGATGACCTTATATCTGTTGATACCAGCTCTAAGCTTAGGCTTGAGCTACTTAGGTGTCCATCGGCCTTATTTAAAAACAGGGAGCACTCTTCTAGTGATTTTTTTTGCCTTTCTGTGTTAATCAGAACGTCCTCACTGTAGGAGTGAGACTCTTTAAGGGTTTTTTCTATAGCCCCGAGAAGTTTTCTTATTCCGATGTTTTTTAGGGCCGAAACAGGAATAACATTTTTGTCCTCCCCGCCATACATTTGTAAATCCACCTTATTATAAACATATATTTGTTCTATATCACCAATAATATCAATGGTTTTCGTTTCGCTGGTAAAGACATTCAAAACAAGAGCTGAGCGACCAACTTCTGACATGGCGCGGTCAACCCCGGCAGCCTCAACCCTATCGCTCGTTTCTCTTATTCCCGCTGTATCAACAATGGTTGTTGGTATTCCAGCAATAACAACATCTGTAGCAATGGTGTCGCGTGTGGTGCCGGCTTTTTTATCTACTATGCTTCTGTTAGAACCAAGAAGCCTATTTGTTAGTGTTGACTTACCAACGTTGGGCGCACCCACAACCGACACCCTTATGCCGCTCGAGTATGCGCTTCCCATTGCAAATGTCCCCATGAGACTTTCTATTGCTATAATATTGTTTTTTATGGACTTAAGTGAATTTTCAGCTGTCAAAGAAAGCGACGCCTCTTCTTCTGACACATCAAGCTCAAACTCTACCAAAGAGAGTGTTAGAACAAGCGCTTTCCTGATTTTTTTTATTTCATTTGAAACTGCGCCACCCAAGTTGTTTAGTTGGTGTTCTGCTGCCTCTTTTGACCTTGACGAAATTAATAGGGCAAGAGACTCGGCTTGGGACAGGTCTATCTTACCATTTAAAAAAGCCCTTCTTGTGTATTCTCCGGGCTGGGCTAAAGATGCCCCAAGCTTGGTTAACCTGTTAATTATTCTTTCAGATATTTGCGGGTTGCCGTGGCAGGATATTTCGACAACATCCTCTCCGGTGTAAGACCTAGGTGCTTGGTAAAACGCAAAAATAGCCTCATCAATCTTTCTATTTTTATTATCATAAATCGTTAATAAGCGGATTGTGTGGTGCGGGGTCTCACCAGAAAAATGCGTGATTTCTTTAGTGTAGTTGAAAGACTCGGGACCGCTTAGCCGAACAACGGCAACGCCAGACCTTCCTAGGGGTGTTGCCTGCGCGACAATGGTATTTCTGTCCATATGTTTTTGGTCAGGCTTTGTCTTTGTTGTCTGTGGGCACTAGTTTTTGCTGCGCGATTGTAAGCACATTAAAAAGGGTGTAGTAGAGGTTTAAACCAGAAGGAAAACTATTAAATATAAGAAAGAAGAAAGCGGTCATAAAATACTGCATTGTTTTTTGTTGTGCTTGTTGAGCCCCTCCGGTCATCATCATTTTTTGTTGGATAAACATTGATATGACCATTAGTATGGGTAGGGCGGCAACATGACCTCCATATATTGGAATGGTGAAAGGAAGGTAAAAGATAACATCAGGTGAGGAGAGGTCTTTTACCCACCAAACAAAGGGCTCGGCCCTCAGTTCAATTGTTGTTCTAAAAACAATAAAAAGAGCAAAAAGAAGGGGCATTTGAAGCAGCATGGGAAGACAGCCCCCAAGGGGGTTTACGCCCTTCTCTTTATATAGGGCCATTGTGGCTTGGTTCATTTTGGTGGGGTTTGATTTGTGCTTTTCTCTAATGGCATTGACCTGGGGTTGTATTGCCTGCATTGCAGTAGTTGATTGGTAGCTTTTTTTGGTTAGGGGGTATACAAGAAGCTTAACAAGGAACGCAAACACTATAAGAACAAAACCATAGTTGGGTATGTGCTCGTGCATCTTTTTTAGCATATAAAGAACCCCTTTAGAAATTGGCCTTATAAAAGACCACCCAAAGTCCATTATGGAGTCGAGCCCAACGTTTAACGCTTTTATGCGCTCATACTCTAATGGACCAAGAAAAAGAGTAAAGGAGGGGTTTGTGTTGGCGTCTAACACAAACTTTGCGCTATAGACCTCTAGAGAGTCTGCGGTTGTAGATAAAACAGACTTTCTAATTTCTGTAGGGTCAGAGGGTATTAAGGACGCTGTGAAGTACTTTGTTCTTATTGCTGTCCAGCTTGATTCTCCAGAATATTCCTTGGCTTGGGCTTCCCCTGGCTTTGATTTAAGTTCCTCTAATTCACCCCCGGTATATGTGAATGCTTTAAAATAGCTATGGTCATCAACGGTGTTGTTTTCTGTTGAGGCTAAGCCGCCATACCACCCAAAAGAGACGTCCCTGTAAATATTG
>CAYOJL010000162.1:0-3039 GCA_964404235.1 uncultured bacterium
TAACGCAGCACGCAAAGCTAAATTGCGGTTGGATCGCGAAATGGATTCACAGTTTGAACTCAAATCCGGGACGCGCGCCATCGTGCCGGGTGATTTGCAGGAGAGTGAACTCATCCATCGCATTACAACCAAGGATAATGATGAACGAATGCCACCAGCTTCCTCGAAAAAGCACCTCACAAAAAATCAAATCGACCTTCTGAAACAATGGGTTAAGGAAGGTGGTAAATATGAACAACATTGGTCATTCACTCCACCCAAGACCACGCTCTTACCAGCGGTGAAACAAAAGAACTGGCCCCGCAATAACATTGACCATTTTATTTTGGCGCAATTGGAGAGTGAAGAACTTAAACCCTCACCTGAGGCGGACAAGGCAACTCTGTTGCGGCGTGTATCTTTTGATCTCACTGGGCTGCCACCTTCACTAAAGGAGCTAAACGCATTTCTCGCAGATTCCTCCCCTGAGGCCTTTGAAAAGGCTGGCGATCGATTACTTACTTCTCCACGTTACGGAGAGCACATGACTCGCTACTGGCTTGATGTAGCTCGCTACGCCGACACCAACGGTTACCAATACGACACCCATCGCAGCATGTGGCCTTGGCGCGACTGGGTCATCCGCGCCTACAACCGCAACCTGCCCTTCGACCGGTTCACCATCGAGCAGCTCGCCGGCGACCTGCTGCCCAATGCCACGCTCCAACAGAAAGTTGCCACCGGCTTCAACCGCAACCATCCGATCACCATCGAAGGCGGCGTCATCGACGAAGAATACCGCGTCGAGTACGTCATGGACAGAGTCGTGACAACGACTCAGACCTGGCTGGCCATGAGCGTCGGCTGCGCCCGATGCCACGACCACAAGTACGACCCGGTGTCGCAGGACGAATTCTACCAAATCTTCAGTTTCTTCAACAGCGTCGCCGATAAAGGGATGTCCGGGTTCGCCCCGCAACTGTCGGTGCAGTCGCCGGAAGTCCTAAAGCAGATTGACGACCTGGAAACCAAGCTCAAGAAGATGCGTGCCGAGGCAGAACCGAGAACGGCCGATCTGGCCGCCTGGGAGCAAGCACTGTCGAATATCAAGGCGGATTGGTCGACCCATCCGCCCTCACGCGGTCGAGCGATCAGTATTGTGCCAAAAGGCAGGGCGCTGACCGCGTTGAATATTAAGCCTGTCCCCAACACTGTCAGCGCCCAGATCACACCAGTTGACACACAGACGGTGGCAGGGCGATTTGTCCGCGTCTTGGTCCCGGGCAAGGCCCAATATCTGGGACTGGCAGAGGTGCAGGTCTTCTCCGGCGGCCAGAATATTGCCAAAGGCAAGAAAGCCAAACAATCGACTACGGGCTACGGCGGCACGGCAAGCCGAGCGGTTGACGGCAACACAAATGGCGTCTACCACGCAGGCTCGGTCACCCATACAAATCAGCAAAACGATCCGTGGTGGGAGGTCGACCTGGGCAAATCCATGGTCATCAATAAACTGGCGATCTGGAATCGGACCGACTGCTGCACCGAGCGACTTGAGAATTTCACCATCGAAGTACTCGACGACAAACGCGCCCTCGTATGGAAAAAGACGGGCCAGTCGGCGCCGAAGGTCGACGCAACCTTCGACGTGGGCGGACCGATTGCCGTAACGTTGAAGCGATATCGTGACGTGTGGGTGCCAGCGAATCGGGTGGTTGTTCCATCCAAACACACCTTGGACGTGACGGTCACCGGCGAGGGCGCTCCTCAATATGAGATCAGCACTAGCAATGCGGATGCTTGGCTGGAGGCTGCCGTGCTGCCGGCGAATATCAAAGGCATCCTTATGACGCGTGGTCAACGGACCGTCGCGCAGACAGCCAAACTGATGAGCTATCTGCGTGATAAGTCGCCATCACGCCGGACGCTTCGTGACGCCATCACCACTGTCGAGCAAACGAAAACCAAGCTGGCCAGCCAACCCGCTGCCAAGACGTTGGTCATGCAGGATCTGGCAAAGCCCCGTAAGACCTACTTTCTGGAGCGCGGCCAGTATGATCAGCGCCGTCACGAGCTGCAGCCCGGCGTCCCCGCCATCCTCGGAGACATGGACAAAGACCTGCCACGGAACCGACTGGGCTTCGCGAAGTGGCTGGTTGACCCTGAGCACCCACTCACCGCGCGCGTTGCCGTCAACCGCCACTGGCAGCGGCTGTTTGGTGTCGGCATCGTAAAAAGCACCGAGGAATTTGGCATTCAAGGCGACTGGCCGAGCCACCCGGCCCTACTCGACTGGCTGGCCGTTCATTTCACTCATAATGGCTGGGATACAAAGGCACTCCTTAAACTCATCGTCACCAGTGCCACCTACCGGCAAAGTTCGCGCACCACACCTCCGTTGCTATCACGCGATCCAGAAAATCGGCTGCTCACTCGCGGCCCAAGGCACCGACTTGATGCAGAGGTTATCCGAGATAGCGCCCTCGCGCTGAGTGGTTTACTCGTAGAAAGGATCGGTGGGCCTAGTGTTTACCCCTATCATCCCAAGGGTCTTTGGATGGAACTAAACAACCGGCGAGGGTACGCGCGTGCCTACAAGCAGGATACGGGTGATAAACTTTACCGGCGCAGCCTCTACACTTATTGGAAACGTACTGTACCACCGCCATCCATGGCGACTTTTGATGCACCCGAACGCGAGTTTTGCCTCGTGCGCCGCTCACGCACAAACACACCACTGCAAGCGTTTGTAATGTTGCACGACCCGCAGTTTGTCGAGGCTGCACGTCATCTCGCTAAACACATGATGAACACATCGAAAAAGCCTGAGGATCAGCTTGAATACGGCTTTCGGCTTGCCACATCTCGCCTGCCGAATGAAAGGGAAAAGAATGTACTTAACGGGCTGTTTAAGGAGCGACTGGCCTTTTACAATAAAGAGCCAAAAGCAGCAAAAGCGCTACTGTCTGTCGGCGAATCCAAGCGACAGGAGAACCTGCCTGAGGCTGACCACGCCGCGTGGATTAACGTGGCGCGCGCGTTGCTTAACCTTAGTGAAAC
>CAYOJL010000163.1:0-2989 GCA_964404235.1 uncultured bacterium
TCGCCCGGAGCGAGCTTGCCGTAGAGTTTCAGTCCGCCGCCGAAATTTACCCAGTAGATCTTCACCCCCTTTTTCGTCCTATTGAGAAAATGAATCTCCGTCGCGGAGCCATCAAGCGATCTGGGAGGAGAACCCTCTGCTATCTCCGTCCACTTCAGCGTTTCAGTCCGCAAGGACGACTCGACGGAGTTCCGGTTCGGAGATTCGATCCCTTGTAGATGCTTCCTGAAGAAATCTTTCCGTTTGCGGTCACCGTATCGTCCGCCGTCGCCATGTCCTCCGCCGGGAATGACGACGAGCTCGAATTCCTTATTGGCCCGGATCAAGGCATCGGCCAGCCGGAACGTTGATTCCGGGGGAACGTTCTTGTCCAGTTCCCCGACGATCAGCATCAGCTTGCCCTGCAGACGATGGGCGTTATCAATGTTCGAGCTAGCGGAGTAATGTGGCCCGACGGGATACCCCATCCACTGCTCGTTCCAGGAGGCTTTATCCATGCGGTTGTCGTGGCATCCACAGGCGGAAACGGCGACCTTGTAGAACTCAGGGTGAAAGAGCAGCGCTCCAGTCGAGCTTTGTCCTCCGGCTGACCCGCCGTAGATCCCCACCCGAGAGGTGTCGTACCATGGGTACTTCTTCGCCACGGCCTTGTGCCAGAGAATGCGATCGGGGAAGCCGCCATCCTTGAGGTTCTTCCAGCAGACATCATGAAAGGCCTTGGAACGATTGGCTGTCCCCATCCCGTCAATCTTGACGACGACAAAGCCCATGTCCGTCCAGGAGGCGTAGCGACGTGAAGAGCTGAAGCTCTTGGGGACGTAGGAATCGTGCGGCCCGGCGTACATGGACTCGAGAACCGGGTATTTCTTCTTCGGATCATAGTCCTTTGGCCGGCAGATGAACCCCCAGATCCCGGTCTCGCCATCCCGCCCCTTGGCCGAGAACACCTCGGGAGCCTCCCAACCACTCGCCTCAAGCTGGCTAATATCTGATTCTTCCAGTTTGCAGACCAAGCCTCCGTCGGAGACTCTCCGCAACTCATTCACCGGTGCCATATCGATGCGGGAATAGGTGTCGATGAGGTATTTGCGATCCGGTGAATAGCGGACCTCATGCGTGCCATCGCCCTCGGTCAACGCGGTGAGACCGCCACCGTCGAAATTGACCCGGTAGTAATGAATCAAGTATGGATCCTGCTTTGTATTACGGCCTGAGGCACGAAACCAAATCTGGCGCTTTTCCTCGTCGATCTTGTCGACATAGCGCAGGACATATTCCCCCTTGGTGATCTGCTTCTGCTTTCCTGTGGCGACATCGACCAGGTAGAGGTGACGCCATCCATCCTGCTCTGATATATAGATAATCTCCTTTGTTTTCTTGAGCCAGGTCACCTGTGAAACGCCGTAATCCTTCGCGTGATTGGTCCAGATGAAGGTCTTCGAAACTTCGTCGATGATGTTGCGAGCCTTCCCGGTAAAAGTGTCGACTTCGATAATGCGAAAGCGCTGGTGGCCGCGGTCAACCTTCCTATAGGTAAAAGTTCGCCCATCCAGTGACCACCTCATATTCGGCCAGTGAAAATCGATCACGCCTACATCCGGCTTCACGTGGAGCTTCTTTTCGATATCAAACCAGTTTAGTTCGTGCGAAGTGAACTTATCACCCGGCAGAGGATAGCGCCGAGTGTACAGCTTCGCCTTCCCACCGCCCTTCGGCGAGGACTCGAGGAGGTGAACCTCACTGATCTTCGACGGCTCAATCCGGTAGGCGATTAAATTGTTTGAGTTCGGTGCCCAGTAAGGTGCCTGATAGGCGTTGTTCTTCTTCCCATCCTTGCTGAGCTGGATCTTTTCGTCACCCTCAGTAGCACGGACATAGACATTGTACTCGTGAATGTAAGCGCGCCACTTTCCGTCCGGCGATACATCCCGTTTGGCTCGATACCCTCTGTATCGATCTCGCTTACGCTGGGAACGATTGTCTTCGGACCTCCGATACACGGGAACCTCTCCGGCTTTTTTAAGCTTCGTCAGCTTATGGGTTTTAAGCTCAAGCTGAAAATGACTGCCCTTAACACGAAAATAAGCTAGCCCCTTGATCAAGTCGAACCCCAGTTGATCGAGCGGCAACCGATCCGCCTCAACTCCTCCAACCCCAACCTCCTCAAGAGCCTTCGCCACCCGCTCATGATCAAAAGCCACCTTGCGAGCCCCTTTCATGGTTCACCAGCACAAACTCACGACTCCTCCCCGAAAGATCATTCCGATACCAGAAGTGCGTGTTGTCAGCCGACCACTGCGCGTTAACCCGGCTTTTATAGACGGCTCCCAACAAGCTCTCCGGCATGCTCAAGGAAGTCACGATGACCAGCATTCCCAATCCAAACCACCGGTTTGTCGTTATAATTCTCCAGCAAGCCATCTTCATTAGTGTTTCATCCTGATCAATCCGTCAACCTACCCATCAACTGTTTAATGACTCCCTGAGGGGCTTCTGCTCTGCCTAAACAACTATTCGTAGAAAGAAACGAGGCCATTCTCTTTGATCTTCTTGCTGAACGTCTTGCCATTGAATTTATATTTGAGGAGCAGCACCTTGGGTGTTCCGGGAGCCGGGTCTCGACCTGCAAAGGTATTGGTGATTTCAAATTCGTATTCCCGGGCGTCGAGGTACTGCTTCATGGTCTTGCTAACGTCCATACTCCTCTTGGCGTTTCCTTCCACCCCATAAATCGCACTGGTTATCTCGATATCCAGTTTTTTGATCGACTTGGGTCTTTTGTAAACCGGGTGACGGCTGTTTCCTTGGGAGACGAAGTAAGCAATGAGATCCTTCAATTCATCCGCATTCATCGAGTTCACCAAGGCAGGCGGCATCATGGATAGCTTGGAACTTTTCTTGGAGGCGACGTCCGCTTTCTTGACCTTCTTAAGTTTCAAGGGCTCTAGTCCGGATTGGACCAAGGAATAGGAGTCTTTGTCATCCACCA
>CAYOJL010000164.1:0-2987 GCA_964404235.1 uncultured bacterium
ACGTAAACAGCAGGGCTATTTTCTAACATACCTAGACTTTCGTGTGCGAATGCAGGATGATACATCGCTCTATCCTTAGCATACTGGATAGAACCACTCTCGTGTAACTCTTGGACCGCATCCGCTAATTCATCATCTGAACACTCTCCAGCGCCATAGGCCTTTCTGAATGCGAGCATTTCTGTGCCGCATTCCAGCGCATGAATGGCAATGAGGGTCTTCTTACCTTGAACGATGTCCGATCCCGCGGGTTTTCCTAGAGTCTTGGTATCTCCAGTAATATCAATTAAATCATCCATCAATTGGAAACAAAGGCCTAGGTTCAATCCCCATTTCTCCATGTTCTCAACGATCTCGGGAGATGCTCCAGCGAGAATTGAGCCCGTGCCGGCACAGGTCTCGAACATTACACTTGTCTTTCCAGTAATCATGGCGATATACTCGGCCTCACTGACCTCATTTCTCGATTCAAAAGAGATATCTTCCTGTTGTCCATCTGCTACATTCCTTACCATCTCACCGATGGACCTGACTAGTAGAGCTAATTTATCAGAATCTATGTCGGGTGACTCAGCAAGAACTTCGAATGCAACAGCTAGCATTGCATCTCCTGCATTTATTGCAGTAGAATCATCATATGCAACGTGTACAGCATCTAGTCCCCTTCTGATTGGGTCCTGATCCATCAAATCATCATGAACTAATGTGAAGTTGTGGATTATCTCTATTGAAGCTCCAAGTGTGTAGTGTCCCTCATGGGCTTCACCCACGGCCTCGCCAACCAATCTAGGCAGAGTAGCCCTCAACCTCTTGCCTCCTCCTGAGAAGAGATGCGTCATCGCTCCATGCAGACGCTCTTGTTTCATTTTAGCAAGGCTGCGCATAATAACATCCTCGACATGCTCTCTGTGAAGTCCAATAGCATCCATTAGGTTCTGCCCCGTGACTACAGAATTACCATCCATGTCTACTTCTCCAAAGTTCACCAATCTTTCCTTAACTGGGATTGCGTTTATGTCAGGATAGTGCCCATCGAAGAATTCTCCCCATAGCAACCTGAACCACGGAGCAACAATCTGATCTTGCCAGAATCCATTACCGGCCATCATTTCATCAATTTCTGTACTTGATACCCATCTGGTCGATGAAATCTCATTGGGATTCGGCTCGACTTCGATACCATCTGATATGGCAACCAGTACATGGTCTACTTCTCGCTCAATCCAATCAGAATCCCATCTGCATTCGTAAAGAAATGATCCAAGGTGTTTGAATTCAATCTCGGATAGTTGACTCTGAGAAATTCCTAACTCTTGGTGCAGCTTTCTCTTAGCTGCATTAATTACTCCTGATACAACATCGTCATTCTCCCCTGGAATATCCAAAGGATGGCTGCAACATGTATTGGCCCATACAGATGGGAAGGTTATCTTGTCATCTGAACGCTTCTGAACCAGCATTGCACCGTCGGTATCAAAAATCAGCACACTGAAAGCTCGATGTAGCAAACCTTTCCCAAAGTGGCAGTTAAGTTTTGTTTCAGATCCGATACTGGTACCTAATGTATCAACTAATATGCAACATTCTGACATCATCTCTGCTTGCGAGTCATCGTGACCATGCAACGCAGATAGCTCAGAATCATCTGCCATGATGGTGCGACAATATGGTTGCATATAACCCAATACGAGGTTTTGTTACCAATTATCGCGGAACTATTCTGGTACCGACTGTATCGCCTCTAGAGAGAATTTCCAGCATCCTAGAGGGAACCCTTCCATCGATGAACCATACATGCTCGGTTGAGCTAGATATTTCAGACGCACATTTTGCTTTGAGTAGGATTCCACCTGTCACATCAATATTAGTATCATGCTCACCGACAAATCCTTCGGAATCCGACCATTGATCAATCAAGATAGATCCCTCCATATTGGGAGGGCCACTTAGAAGTCCCTCTGCATCTCCCAATAGGAATGCACAAAGAATGACATTGGGCAATTCTGTGGCTAGCCTAACCATCAGATGATCGCCCGAAAGTATGCCGAACTGATCCACACCATCGACATCTACAACATCTCCAAAACTAACCGGAACAGGTGACTCCGGACCACGCTGGAAAACACTAACATCACCGGAAAATCGGGTTCCTACTCCATTAACCCAGTTCCTGGGTGGTAAGGATTCGCATTTAATTCCGGCATTAATCAGCGATTCGATAATCATCCCATTCAACTCATTCATATCTCTACGAATTGTATCTATAGCGGAAATTTGCTGTTCAGCAATTTCGGATTTCAAACCCTCGCTGATATCCCATTTCTTGGCTTCAATATGGCCGAATGAACCTGCTCCGTGAATCACTATTACAGAGTGGCCCATGTCTATAATCATAGATATGACTTCTGACACAGCATCAATACGGTCTCTCAGTACCACCTTGTATCGTGTCTTGTCGGTAATCAGACCACCACCAAGCTTGATGATTACCCGAGTCATGAATTGGCCACGGGCTATACGACTTAGCATATACCGTAGATTCATGACTGATGGATGCATGAGACAACCATGAGCGGAGTCTCAGAGATCGAGCAGTTCCAGAGATGGTTACAAGCTCGTTTGGCAATGTCTGAGAATATTGAGGACCCATCAGAACGAGATAGAGCCAACATTCAGATTGAATCAGCAATACAACTGGCTATACAATATCGGCAGATACTCGATGAGCAGTCGGAAATAGTACCCTCTCCATTCTCTGAGATGCCCGCCCCAGTTCGTGTTGTTGAGAATGCTGACCTAGAGAAGACTGAGATAGCCGACTCTTCGATTTGCTCAAACTGCCAAGAAACAGTTAGTCCGGATCTAGAATTCTGTCCTGCTTGTGGCAAGTATCGATGACTATTCTTCTTCGTCCCAGTGGACTCTTGCCAACTCGTATTCAGGGTGGTCGTTGGGAATTAATGTCAGATACTCTGCAGGTACTTCAT
>CAYOJL010000165.1:0-2948 GCA_964404235.1 uncultured bacterium
TCACCGCGCTGGAGGCAACTGGCCAGCGCGATAACACCATCGTCATTTTCACCAGCGACCATGGCTACCACTTGGGCGAACACGACCTATGGCAGAAGGTCAGCATTCATGAAGAGTCGGCAAAGGTACCCTTGATTATCTGCGTGCCGGGCAAGAAACCTGCCGTGTGCCATTCGCTGGCCGAATTGATCGACCTCTATCCCACGGTCTCCAACTTGTGCGGCTTAAAAATCCCCGGCAACATTCAGGGCAAGGACATCTCCACCATGCTGGATGATCCCACAATCAAAGTGCGCGATGCGGTGCTCTCCAGTGGTAAAGGCAGACTATTGCGCACCGAAAACTGGGCTTTCCTCGACTACGGCAAAACCGGCGAGCTCTACGACATGAAGAAAGACCCCAAACAATACAACAATCTTTTCAATGATTCCAAATACGCCGAGGTGCTTTCGGATATGAAAGAGAAACTGAAGGCGAAGCTAAGCAAGGTTGAGCAAAACGATTTGTAGGCCCAACACCGGAATCTGATCTTCCGCTTAAATTGACGCCCACGCCTTTTGCTGGGAGAGTCTTCCGCAGCATGCTGTATTTTGCCAGACGCACCCAACTGCTCTGTGCTCTAATCGCAATGTCCTTTATTGGACTGGCCGACTCCACTCGCCCAACCAAACCGAATATCGTTTTGATGATGGCCGATGACATGGGGATTGGCGACACGAGCGCCTATCTTGGCGTGCGGATGGGGACGAAGGCGGAGCCGATTGCGCTCACGCAACGCACGCCTCAGCTCAAGGCGTTTGCGCAGCAGGCGGTGGTATTCAACAACGCCTACGCGCCGGCGTCCATGTGTTCCTCCACGCGGTACTCGCTGTTGACCGGCCGGTTTGCGCACCGGTGTTATCTCAAGCAACAGGGCTGGCTCCCGCACGGGCCAAACACGCCGATGATCCAGCGCGCGCTTAGCACGCTGCCGGAGATGCTGCAAGCGCGCGGCTACCGCACGGTGGCCATTGGTAAATATCATGTCGGTATGACCTTCGATAATGGCGCTGGCAAACCGGCTACTGATTACTATTACGAAGATGTGGACTTCACACGCCTGGTGCTCGATGGCCCGACGCATCATGGCTTCGATGAATTCTTTGGTGTTCCCGGCAACACAGAGGATTCGCTCGACACCGAACCGCGCATTTACATCCGAAACGATCAGTGGACCTTCACCGACCGCGACAAAATGCGCCGCATCGGTTTCAAACACCGCCACCGTCGCATATTTGCTGCCCCCGATTGGAACCTCGCCCAGATCGGCCCCATTTACCTGCGTGAGGCCCAAGCCTTTCTCAGTCGGCAGACGAAGGCCAAACAGCCTTTCTTCCTCTACTATGTTCCCAACGCAAACCACTACCAGCGCAACGAGAAAGACGGCGACTATGCCGTGCCCAAGACCATTGCTAACGAGCCGGTCAAGGGTGCCAGCCGACTGAACGATGGCACTCAAGCCGGTGATCGAGGGGACATGATTTTGGAAAACGACATTGCCTTCGGCAAATTACTCGAGACATTGCGCAATACGGAGGATTCCCGCTGGCCGGGCCATCGACTGATCGAAAATACGCTCATCATTTTCACCAGCGACAACGGACCAAACGTCGGTGACAACCTCGGCCGCAATCGCGAGAGTGGCGGGCTGCGCGGCAAGAAAGCCAAGCTCTGGGAAGGCGGCATCCGTGTGCCATTTCTCGTGTATTGGAAAGACAAAATTGAGGGCGGCACCCTCAATGAATCAGTTGTCTCCCTCACCGACCTCTACGCTACACTCGCCGCGGTAACCGGACATCAACTCGCACCACACGAAGCACAGGACAGTCACAACTGCCTAGGTCACTGGCAGTCCAAAACCCCCAAGCCAGACCTGCGCGCGCGCGTATTTTTCTGCCACCTGGGTCCACCTTTTTCTAATGATACCCTAGTTATCCGTAAGGGCCCGCATAAGTTGCTTGTTGAGGGTGGTCTCGCCCTGCCGTCTATTCGTGATGGTCATCGTGGCGCCGCCATCCCGCGCGCGTTTTATGATCTGGACCAGAACCTTTACGAGGACGATGAAACCCAATTCAACCCTGCCCTAGCCAATCAACTTGCCGCCGAATTGCTGCTCATCCACAACCGCGGCTATGCGCGTGCGCTAGACCTTCAACCGACCACCGCGTTCATCCAATCCGAAGGCTGGCACAACCTGCGCAACGATGTTACCGGCGAGATCGGCTTGGAATTCACAGTGCAATCCAAAGCCAAGACCGTCACACATCTTGGCCTGTGGGACGACCATGATCGCGACCGCCCTGTCCGCCCTGCCCGCGCCATTCCCATAGAGATCCAGCGCGACCAACCCAGCCTGCCGGACCCCAAAGGCAAACGCCGCGGTTTCAAAACTGCCCATACCATCCGCCTCGTGCAATTGGGCACTACACCAAGCGAAATCTCCCGCGCCACCTTGCCTGAGGGCACGCGTGCCGAACTGGACGGCCCCTTTCGCTATGTTGCCCTACCTAAGCCCATCATCCTTCAACCCGGCAAACGCTATGCCCTCCTCGCCACCACCCGCACCGGTGATGGCGATCATTTCAAATCTCCTGACTCTTTCGACGGACTCTCCCCGCTCGTGCATCCCGAGATCGAAATCATCCGTAGCCTCCTGATTCGCAATGGTGACTTCAACCACCCTCATCCCATCCCGGCCTTCTCCGACCTGTCCCTTGACCACAGCCGCTATCGTTTGCCCGTGGGTCCGACGCTTAAGTTTAAAAAACCTTAAGGTGATGAGCTTTTAGGCACATAAGAAAAACTGGAAGTAAAGCTCACCGAAATCCAGAAGAATGATCTGGGTAAAAAGCATTAGTTATGAATAGGAATATTGATCAAGGTATGAGCGCGTGCATTGTTGTGATACT
>CAYOJL010000166.1:0-2936 GCA_964404235.1 uncultured bacterium
GTATTGACATGTATCTTGCTGGAATAGAGGGCACCACTGAGGATACTATTCAGGCCACTGTGTAATCCCTTACGTATCCTTTGAAATAGGTGAAAATCCCACTGATTAAGTAGTACGAATCAGAGGGTAGGGGCTGCGCAGCGCCTCAGTAGCTCACTCGCTCAAGTTGCCTTCCGATTGCCTCTTCCATCGAGAGTCTGCCGACAGCGACAGCTTGGGCAAGACGCTGGGAGATTGTCACCTGACCACCTGAGACTCGGCGGCTCAATCGCTGTACTTCCTTGACCTCTCCAGGGGTCGGTACAACCGGTTGTTTGCTGGTGATGGGTGCGCCATTCATCTGCGCAATTCGTGTCGCTGATGCGTGATGCTGGTTGCGCTGCAATCCTCTGGATGTTCGACGTTCGTCCACTCGCTCTACGCGCAGCCCGCGCGCGAGGCACACGTTGGCCAAACGATTGGAAATGGTTCGCGAGCCATCACCGATTCTCACAATCATGGTGTTGTGGCTAATCTCATCGGACAATTCGCAAATACGATCCACAGCCAAATCCACGGATTCAAACTGGGCTGTTCCCAGTACTCGGCCGTCCCCCACCCATGCAAGTCCTGGACGAGGGCCGGGGTCGATGCCAAAGGTAAGGTCCCGAACGCTGCCACCCTTGGCGACGAAGCGTAGAGCGCGATCGATGTCGGACTCGACCGATTCAAGTGTCGCACCAATCCCAAGTGGGTCTGCGGCCGCCTCGACCTCATCATGGGAAGCCAACCAGACGGATGTCGAAGGAGGGAGGTCGGCGCCATGCTCAAGATGTGCGCAACGAACTTTTCGCGCTTTGAGGCTCGCCAACAATCGATAGGCCAGACGGAAATCTGCCGTTCGAACGATGACTTTGCCCACGTTCAGGGGTGCCTCTGTAGATAGTCAAACCTTCGCATCACTCGTGACGAATTTTGCATTTCATTGAACAAACCAATGGGGGACGCGGGAGTTTACCGAACACCGTAATAACCGCGGAAGGACCGGTTACGGCGATGGCCTCGTCTTACGAGCGCGAATTAAGGGCGGTGTTGGCTGGTTCCCCCGCCGGTGTTCGAGCGGTGACTCGCTCGTGTACAGAACTCGAGCGGGCACGTGCCATGCAAGTCGTTCAGAGGCCGTTTTTGGTGGTTCGAGTGGCCGGCAGTGGAATGGATGGTAGTGGAGATATCATCGCCTTGCGAGGTGATCTCTGCTTTCCAATTGAAGTCAAAACTCGTGCCGATAAGAAAGTGTATTTCTCTGGACAAACTCAAGATCAACTGGATGCAATGAAAGAAATCGGAGAGAAATGTGGACTCATGCCCCTGTATGCACACAGACTCAAGGGGGTACGTGGCGATTCTTGGCGAATCTTTCGGATTGAGACCTCAACCTTGACAGGGCGATTGGCCACGCTATCAAAGCGAATTCCATCATTGCCATTGACGCGAACAGGAAAGCCGCATTTGGATTGGGATCAAGGACTCCCCTTGCATCAATTTCTAGGTGTGGTCTGCCGGGCATCGGAAGAGAGTGGGTTGTCAAGACTCGTGGAAGAAGCCCTAGCCATCAATATGGAAGTTGAAGCCGTCATCGAACCCGAACCCAAGGCATTGCCAGCATGGATGGATAGATTCAGAGCCTAGACCTTCTCACCAGAAAGAAGCAACTCAAGTCGTTCGATGGCTACGCTTTGGCGTCCCACATCGCGACCCAGTCGCTCATAATCGGCCTGCTCAAGCATGCGACGAATGGCGTCCCTGTCACGAAGTAACGTGTTGATACGTCGCTGAATTCGTCGGACCTCGTCAATGTCGGCCATGCAACTGAGAGAGGGGTTGTCGTCTTGAGTTCTCTCCCGATGCTTCAAGAAGAAGCGGGGATAGGGTCGGTCGTGAGCGATACACGGCGAGCGCGGGATACGCGCGCACTCATTCTGATTTTCATCAGTGCGTTTCTAGCCATGCAGGTGCATTGGGGATTTGCTGCACTGTGTATTTGGGTACTCATACTTGGACAACTAGAGCGGCGGGGTGTTCTAGATCGATGGGATGCATCGCGCGTTCTAGGCGGTCTGTTGATGCTGAGAACTAAGCGTGGTCAAGACACCATTGAGAAGGTGGCAACGCCTCGTAAATTCTGGCGCTGGTATGGTGAAATTTCGCTGTGGACTTGTGCCATCGTCATGGTCTTCATCGTCCTGTTCTTGTTGCTGTCCTTTTCTTTGGCTCTATTCACAGGCGTTCCCAACAATGATGCCCCTGCAAGTCAACTGATTCCTTTTCCAGGAATCAGTCCAATCATTCCGTTCTGGTGGCCGGCCATCGCTTTCGTTGGAGCGCTGGTGATTCACGAGTTCGCTCACGCGCTACAGGCGCGCGCGCACGGGATGCGCGTGCGATCTGTCGGACTTCTTCTGTTGGGCCCATTTCCAGCAGGAGCTTTTGTCGAACCTGAATACGAGGAATTGACCAAGGCGCCACGCAGAGAACGTGCACGATTGTTCGCAGCCGCACCCGCAACCAACCTCTATGCTGGATTCTTCACTTGGCTACTGATTTGTTTGCTCGCGACCCAATTTTCGGTCGTCGACCCAGGTGTTCACGCCAGTGGAATCGTCGAAGATTCAGCGGCTGCGGAGGCAGGGCTTGAGCCGTGGGAAATCATCACTCATTTCAACGGAACTCAGGTGACCACGGCGACCGAGATGACGGACCAACTGGGCGCACATTCAGCGGGTGATACCGTGCACCTCACCGTCCTCGGCCATCCTGATGCTGATGGAGTGAGGGGTGAACGAATCATCAGCGTCACACTCACCAGTAAAATGGCGTATCTGGAAGAACAAGGGCTCACAGAAGAAGAAATTGAAATGTTTGATGTTGATGAAAAGTGTGCCTTTCTCGGCGTTTCG
>CAYOJL010000167.1:0-2931 GCA_964404235.1 uncultured bacterium
GGTAATGACACCACTGCTCTTTCCATGGGTGCAGATGACCGCTGGATCAGTGTTCTTTCGGACCAGGCTCCAGTTTTTACTCCAGATCAGGATTACACATTAGAGTGTTACTTCCACCCCCTAGGCTACCAGAACGCTGTTGAGAAGATATTTAGTGCTGGTGGACTTACAGTTTCTCTGGTGGTGGTCGACCCTGACTCATTCCTGATCCGAATCATGGCTGATGACGGAAGCGTGCTGGAAGGTGACGCTGTGATCCAGGATAGCAGCTGGCACCACCTTGCTGTCACAGCGCATGCAGGGGGAAATATAAGCCTGTGGCTAGATGGTCACATGGAAGCAGAAGGTGTGGATATTGCCCTTGCAGGCAGCGGCAGCGTTGAATTTAACAGTGCTGATCCTGAAGGCAGCATTGACGGCATATTGGATGAAGTTTGGTTCTCAAATTCTATCCGATACACTATGGGATTTATTCCCCCGAACGATTTCCAGGTTGATGAAAATACATTGGCGTTGTGGCATTTTAATGAAGGGTCTTTCGATCAAGATTTCCCAACTGTGTATGACTGGGGCGGTAATGGCTATCATGGGGTTCCTGTCGGCACCACTAATCCTGATTGGGTCTCAGGGTCTCCAACTCAGCCAGAAGGGCAGGCATCTCTTGTTATTAATGAGCTCATGCCCAACCCAAACGGTTCCGATGGTGGAAAGGAATGGATCGAATTATACAATAATTATTATACACCACTAATCCTTCAGGATTGGATCCTTGCCGGAAGCGGAAATGGTGAAACAGTTACCCTGAGCGTAGACAGGGCCATTTCGCCTGGCGGCTATGTGCTCCTGGCACAGGATGGCGATAGTACAGCCAATGGTGGCCTGGCGCCTGATATAGTCTATGGGACCGGGGTCAGTTTTGGCAATAATCAAGAAACCGTATTTATTAAGGATGCTTCAGGTGGTGTGGTGGACAGTGTAGCCTATAGCACAGATTTTCCTTACTCTTCTGGCACATCCATGGAGCTGGTGGTGCCCCATTGGAACAATGATGATTCATTAAGCTGGGTCGCTGCTGGCCTACCCTACGGTGATGGCGATAATCTGGGCTCCCCTGGCAGAAAAAATGATTCTTACTCCGGTATTATCCAGTCATCTTTGGTTGCTCATGATTTTTCGTATATAACCCAGGGAGAGAGCGACAGCATTTCTTTTTGGATCGAGAATGTTGGCGTCACTGAATTAAACGTGTCTCAGATCAATACATTGACCGAAACTTTTACTGTTAATCCATCCCAGGCAACGATTTCAGTAGGTGATTCCACTGAGATTGAGATTCAGTTTAATCCAATAGGCATAGCTGGATACACAGATACGCTTTCAATTCTTTCTGATGATCCCTACAATCCACTTGTAACAATATTTGTGACCGGAACTGGTATTAATGAGTATGCCGATATTGTGGTATCATACGGAGATAATGATAGTGTATCATTTTTTAATTTTCCTTTCACACGTGTCAACGATACATGGTTGGATACACTATTTATAATTAATGTAGGTTCACCAGATTTGGAGATTGAAGAAATCTTTATCGATGGAGATGGTTTCTCTACACCTGTCGAATCAGGGCTTGTAGAATTTATGGATACATTATTGATCCCAATTACGTTTGCACCTGAAGCTGAAGGCACCTACAGTGCCAGTCTGGTAATCAATTGTCCAAACGATCTGGATGAAGCGACATATACGATACAGCTTTCTGGAGTAGCATCGGATCACATTGTTCTCTTAGTTCCAGAAGTCTATGCAACGATACAGGGCGCCATCAATTCTGCCTACTTGGAAGATACGGTTCAAGTGGGTCCTGGTACTTATGAAGAGACACTTCATTTTGGAGATTTGAATCTGGTTCTCAGATCAGAAATGGGACCGTTAGAAACATTTATAGAAGGAGATGGAATCGGTTCTGTAGTAACCATAGCAGGTGGACAAACCAGCATCACACAGGTAATAGGATTTACGATAACAGGGGGTGGAGGAACTGATGGAGGAGGTCTGCGGATTGATTCATTATCAAGCCCAGTGATAAACGATATGATTATTGTGGAAAATAGCGCCGATGAAGGTGCTGGAGCATATATTAACAATAGTAGCCCGGTGTTTAGCTCTGTGATTTTAAAAAATAATGAAGCTTCATCTGATGGTGGGGGAATCGCTGTAAGGGAAAATTCAAGTCCCGTATTTAATTATGTGGTGATAACAAACAATGGCGGTGATAATGGAGCAGGTATTCTTGTCAGGGATAACAGCAGCCCGGTGTTTAACCATATGACCGTTTCAGACAATATATCAGAGTCCGATGGTGGGGCATTTTACATCAGAAATGGTTCCCACGCTCAACTTGTCAACAGCACGGTATGGAACAACGGCGAAGAAGCCATTTATTTTTCATCCACCGGGTCATCCAGTGAGATCTCTGTGGATTATTCTATTGTGGATGGAGGTGAGTCAGCCATAGTCGCCAACGGCAGCACCATAAACTGGGGCACGGGGAACCTGGAGCTGGATCCATTATTTATAGATCAGTATTCTTTACAGTGGGGCTCTCCCGCAATTGACGCAGGCGATCCTTCAAGCGATCCCGACCCTGATGGTACCATTGCAGATATGGGAGCTTTATACTATGATCAGACCTATCAGCCACCCGATCCTCCAGTGGGTCTTACCTATGCACCCGGTTCCGGTGAAGTCAGTTTAAGCTGGGACGTTAATGATGAAACAGATCTAACCCATTATGTCGTTTACAAGGGCACAGCGTCAGACGCCCTGGATTCCCTTGCTGAGGTTGCTGCACCCACAGCAGAGTATGTGGATACAGCCCTGGACCCCACTGTTATCAACTATTACGCCCTGACCGCTGTGGCCACAGCC
>CAYOJL010000168.1:0-2914 GCA_964404235.1 uncultured bacterium
ATGGATACATAATTGAAGGTGCATCAGGTTTAGAATCTGTTCAGCAATGGGGATGGATCTTTAGAGCAATTCAGGGATCTGATGAAAACCGTACGATCTTTTTAGGTGCAATAGAGTGGGATTATGATGAATGGACATATTTACCTGCAATTTACCGTTCAATTGATAATGGCGAATCTTTCACAAGAATTGTGGAAATGACCTCTGTAAATGGGTTCAATGTAGGAACAAGTAATTTCGATCTATGGATTCCTGATAACGGTACCAATGATCCATTAGTAATGAATGATGATGACGTATATTTACTTGATGGTGATTCATTTGAAATGACACCAATTGGAAATATCAATTCAACATCTAATGGTAATAATATCTTAATCGGTGGCCAATCCACTGATGATCAAGTATTTCTCCACGCAAGAATTGGAGATATGCATCATGCCTCATCTAATGGCGGAATATCATGGGAGAATATTGGCACACTTCCTACAGGTACCTTTACCATCAATAGTTTTGAATGTTCTAAAATAGATCCAAATAAACTAGCCATAGGCAATGTTGATGGATACAGGACTAATGATGGTGGTCAAACATGGATAATGATTAATAATTGGTGGGAGTACTATTCCTCTCCCGAATCTAAACTACATGCAGATCTTCCAGAGTTGAATTATGTTATCGATCCTGAGTCAGGAGATGAATTTCAATTGATCTGTACAGATGGAGGTATTTATATCTCTTATGATCATTTTGAAAATGTTGAGAATTTATCATTAAGTGGCTTGGGTGTAAGTCAGTATTACTCAACTTATACTGGAAAAGAATCGCCATATCATGTTTATGCAGGGAGTCAAGATCAAGGTTTTCAGAGACATCTAAGTAGTGGAACATATGATGGAGTTTTAGATTTTGAACAGACAATTAGCGGCGACTATGGACATATCGTTTCTAGTGATGGTGGTACTAGTTTGTGGACAGATTATCCTGGATTTGTTATGTATTATCCTGATATTGCTAATTCAATAGAAATGGTATCATGGGATTTCCAGGGAAGTGGGTATCTTTGGTTACCACCGATCATGAATGATCCAGATGAATCTAATATAGTCTATATAGGAGGCGGAGGCATAAACTCACAAAATCATCTTGTCAAGGTTACTAATGGTATTGGTGGGATGTATGCTGAGGATCTTGAATATTCATTTGAATCTAAAATATCTGCAATGGCCTACAGCCACATATCAACCAATCTTTGGTATGTATCTACTGAAGATGGGCACTTCTTTTATTCTGATGATGGGGGAGAAAGCTTTACAGAAACATCCAATTTTTCTGGTCCGGAGTCACATTATTTTTATGGCAGTTCAATTTTACCATCCCCAGTCAATTCTGAACGTGTTTATATAGGAGGTAGTGGTTACTCAAACCCTGGTATATATCTAAGTCAAGATGGGGGAGAAACCTTTGAAAGTTTTGATGAAGGTCTTCCAAGTACTTTAGTATATGGATTAGCCTGTCTACCAGATGAATCCATGATCTTTGCAGCAACTGAGGTAGGACCATATTCATTTTCCTTCGAAAATGGTGTTTGGACAGATATGTCAAATGACGTTGCACCTGAACAGGTATATTGGAGTGTTGAATATATTCATGAGATCAAAACTGTTAGATTTGGAACATATGGTCGAGGAATATGGGATTATACATTTGATTATAATCCAATATTGGAGATAGGAGACATTAACCAAGATGAAATAGTCAATATTGATGATATTATATCTCTTGTCGCCATTTTGATGTCTGGAAACGAAATATCAGATCAAATACTAGGTTTGGGCGATCTCAATTATGATGATATATTGGATATATTTGACCTGCTATTATTAGTGGATATGATATGATTGCAAAAATATTTGATAAAAGAAAAAGAATTGTAGTTTATTTTATTTTATTGGTATCCATAGGGACTGCAGGATTTTATTTTATTGGTGATGAGAGTTGGTCTTTGATCGATAGTCTGTACATGACCGTTATAACCTTATCAACAGTGGGATACGGTGAAGTACATAAACTTGATGAAATAGGAAAAATATGGTCAATATTACTCATTATTTTTGGCGTTACTGGAATTGGTGCGTTATTAAGGACAATAAATGAAGAATTCATACAAACTAAACTATTTTGGAATAAGAAAATGATAAAAAATATATCAAAACTTAAAAATCACTACATTATTTGTGGATACGGTAGGATGGGTGCAGTTATTGCTAGAGAATTGGAAGATAAGGGCCAGAAATTTCTTATAATTGAAAATAATGAACAAAAAGTCGAGGTAATTAGGTCAAAAGGTATGCTTTGCATTAATGGCGATGCTACCAAGGACGAAACTTTACAAAATGCAAGAGTAGATAAAGCATTAGGCGTAGCTGTTGTATTGGATACAGATCAAGAGAATCTATTTGTAACTATGACAATAAAAACCACAAACCCTGATATATTTTTATTAAGTAGATGTGCAAAAGAATATAATGAATCTAAATTATTACGTGCTGGAGCAAATAAAGTTATAAATCCATATAAAGCAGGTGGACATAGAATGGCAGAAATGTTATCTAAACCACAGGTAGAGGATTCCATATCAGTTATTTCCCCAAAACATGCGGATTTAAATCTCACTTTAGATGAAATATCATTAAAAAACTGCAATGAATACAATAATGTAACTATTAATGATTCTAAAATTCGCGAAGATTATGATGTTACTATAGTTGGTATAATAAAAGAAACAGGTGAATCCATTATAAATCCTGAATCAGATACAGTTTTAAATATAAATGATATCATTTTATTAATAGGTGATGAGGATAAGATGAACCTATTTAAAGATAAATTACCCTCTCAGGGCCATTAATTT
>CAYOJL010000169.1:0-2870 GCA_964404235.1 uncultured bacterium
TAGTAAATAAGTTATGAGTTTATAACCTTTGATAGAATCAAAGAAATCCTTTAATTTCGCACAACTGGGATTTGAAGGAAGACAAAGTTTTCAATATTTTTTTGACGCACTTTACACGACTTATATCACCCTTTTTTGGGCCAAAATTTTCCCTCCTTCTTTAGCCCCATGTAATAATATTGGCTTTAATTAAAGCCTTCACTCAGGTAGGTATACCTTTGGATATCTGGTTGTTCAGCCCTATAAGGTGACCGCCTGTGTGATATAACCTATATAGGTGAGCTATGCATAAAGAAATCTTTATTAATGAGAGCATGGGTGAGACCCGAATAGCCATACAAGAAGATGGGCAACTAGTAGAGGTCTACGTTGAAAAACAGGATAATCATCGTATGGTTGGTAATGTATATAAGGGGAAGGTTGAAAATGTACTACCTGGAATGCAGGCTGCATTTGTAGATGTGGGATATGATCTAAATGCTTTTCTTCCATTTTCAGAAATAGGATCTGATGAATATCTCATAGAAGAAAATGAAGGAAAAAGTAACCGCAGCAATAGGAATATTAAATATGATAATATTGAAGTTGACCTAAATAAAGATCAAGAAATCTATGTGCAGGTTATTAAAGAACCATTCGCTGGTAAAGGCCCTCGTGTTACTACAGAGGTTGCATTACCGGGAAGACTTCTAGTCCTTGTGCCAAATGCTAGTTATATAGGAATCTCAAAAAAAATATGGGACAAATTTGAGCGCCGAAGATTAAAGAAGATAGCACAAAAACTGCGAACAGGTAATATTGGTATTATTATTCGAACAGTTGCTGAAGGAAAATCTGAGGAACATATTGAAAATGATTATAAACAATTAATTGATAACTGGAATAAAATAGAGCATAAAGCAAATAGTGAAAATGCGCCAGCAATTGTATACGAAGACCTAGAAACCGCCTCCAGCGTTGTTCGTGATCTATTAACTCCTGATGTAGAAAAAATTATCATTGACTCTAAAAGGCTTTATAAAAAAACTCAAAAATATTTAGAGGATATTTCTCCAAGTCTACTTGATCGTCTTGAGCTTTATAAACTAAAAGCACCACTATTTGAGAGCTTTGGAATCGAATCTGAGATTGAAAAACTGATGAGACCCAAAGCTTGGCTTAAAAGTGGAGCTTACCTAATCATTGAAAAAACAGAAGCCATGGTCGTAGTGGATGTCAATAGTGGTCGATTTGTAGGTAAAAAATTACATGAAGATAATTCTTTGAAGATCAATCTTGAAGCTGCAAGGGAGGTCGCACGACAACTCAGGCTAAGAGACCTATCTGGTTTGATTGTGATTGACTTTATCGATATGAAATTTGATGAAAACCGGAAGAAGGTTTACCATGAATTAAGAAAAGAATTAAGAAAAGATCGGGCAAAAGTTGCCGTCGCTCCAATTACAGAGTTTGGTCTTTTAGAAATGACACGTCAGAGGATTAGAGTAAGTCTATTAGATTCAATGAGTGAAGAATGCCCTACATGTCATGGATCTGGAAAAATAATTTCTCAAGAAACCCTTATCACTAGAATTGATCATTGGCTAAGGCGATATAAAAGCAAACATCGTTCTCTTCGACTTGAGCTACAACTTCATCCCCAGAATGCGGAGTATCTCAGTGGAGAGAAAAAACATATTTTACGTGGGCTTATGTGGCAAAACTTCGTTCATCTTAAGATCAAACCAAGTTTAGATATACCTCAAGATGAATTTAGTTTTTTACGTACAAAAGATGGTATAGACGTAACGCAAGAAATGAACCTTGATAAGGATAGACCTGCCTAGTAAATTCGCCGGCTTTTTCAGGAACAACTATGTACGCAATTATTAATATTTCAGGTAAACAATATAAAGCTTCAGAAGGAGCACGATTTCGTGTGCCTAAACAAACTGGAGACGCAGGGAGCACTATAACCTTTGATCAAGTTCTACTTTTTAATGACGGAACAAACACAGAGGTTGGTACGCCTATGGTGGCAGGAGCCTCAGTTACTGCTACTATTATAGATCATGGAAGAGATCGAAAGATCTTGGTCTATAAGAAAAAAAGACGAAAAGGATATCAAAGGAAAAATGGGCACCGTCAATGGTTCACAGATCTAGAGATAAAAAAAATCAAAGCATCTATATCTGCTAAATCAAAATCTGCCCCTGAAAAAGAAGAACCTGTTGTTGAAAAATCAGCTCAGGAAGAGGAATAAGTTATGGCACATAAGAAAGGTCAAGGTAGTTCAAGAAATGGTCGTGATTCAAATCCAAGTTACCTTGGTTTAAAGGTTGCTGATGGACAATCTATACTTGCTGGAACTATCATATTAAAACAGCGTGGCACCAAATTTCATCCGGGAGTAAACGTAAAACGTGCAAATGATGATTCTTTATTTGCAACTTCAGATGGCGTAGTACAATTTGGGAGAAAAGGGCGCAATCGAAAGATTGTAACTGTCGTTTCTAGC
Source organism: uncultured bacterium (assembly GCA_964404235.1). Taxonomy (GTDB): domain Bacteria; phylum Fidelibacterota; class Marinisomatia; order Marinisomatales; family UBA1611; genus CACEUX01. Next base: position 2,498 of record CAYOJL010000169.1, read on the forward strand.
AATTAACCTTTAAACCCCCTGATGGGGGTTTTTTTTTAAAGGAAAAAATAATTATGGGACGTAAAAAAATCACATTAGTAGGCGGGGGACAAATAGGAGGCAACCTAGCACTATTAGCAACTCAAAAAGAATTAGGAGATGTGGTGATTTTTGATATACCACAAGCTGAAGGAATGGTCAAAGGAAAGGCACTTGATCTGATGCAACTTCGTCCTCATGATGGTCATGATTCACATATCTTGGGGACATCTGATTGGAACGATGTAAAAGATTCAGATGTGTTTATTATAACCGCTGGTATTCCTAGAAAACCTGGTATGGATCGAGAGGATCTACTTGAGATCAATTTAGGTATAATGAAAGATGTAGCAAA
>CAYOJL010000170.1:0-2860 GCA_964404235.1 uncultured bacterium
TAAAGGGACACTTAAAATTTATACCCCGTATGTGTACCCCGGATAGGATTTGCTTGAAATTCAATTTAGGACCTACCCACCCATTTATTGGGTTCTCAGCCTTTTGATCGGTCTGCGGGGTTGAATCCTTTGATTATCGCCCTTATGATTTTGAGGTCCTTTAGCAGTAGATTCACCTTGAACTGAATGAGATGATTCATCGCTCAGGTGTTGTGTTTGGTCGCCAGGATGTGCACCGCGTCACCAACGTCTTCAGCAAGATTTGTTATACCACCAAGCTCTTTGAGGATCCCTTTCAGTTGATACTGACGTGCCAGATCCATGCTTTTATCATTGAACACCAATAACATCAGCCTATGTTCAATTTGATCCACCTCGCTTTCCTGTCTGGCCACTTCCTCTACGTATTGACGGACCGCCCTCAAGTCTGAAAACAAAGCGTCCATGGCCTGCGCCAGGGCCTGTACGGCACGGCGGGAATGGTCCAGCAGGTTCTTCAGCGGTGTATGAAAGGTCTCGGGAATCACCGGTTTTTCAAGGGCGATGTCGCCCAGGGAGTGTTTTAAGCGGCTCGGGATCTTGTCCAGCTTGGTCAACAGCCAGAGAAGGTCATCACGGGAATCTGGCATCAGCGACTCGTGGACCAGGGACATCTGGATCTGAAGCCCTAGATCATCCAGTTCTTTTTCAAGCTGTCCAAGTTCTTCACTTCTTTTAATAAAAACTTCTTCGTTCACTACAAGGTATGCCTCATACGCACCCAGATAAACATTCATCATATCCTCTAATTTGCGCAGTAAACGTTGAATTTTTTCTTCTGCTGCATACTGCTTTTTAAAAAACAAACCCAAGGTTTTCATCTTTTTCTCCGCTTATCTGTTTAAAGCAAGGCTTTTCGCTTTAGAGTGTATATGTGTAAATTTTCTTAACTACTCAGATTATTTAGCCTGAAAGCATAAAGCACTTTCGCATTGAACGTATCATGGCCAAGTATTTTATTGCTGAAATGTTCTATACAGGTAGGCCAGTTTCTGTTTGATCCCACGATCACGCAGCTTGTTCTTCAGTCCTCCCCCACGGATTCTCCATTCCTTGCTGATTTCCGCCAAAGCATCACCCAGTTGCCATGGGTGAATGAAAGTGCGTCCCTGCAACTGATTCACGGCATCCAACTGGAGTGTGGTCAAACCTTTTGTATCCAGTTGGTTAAACTTTTCAGGAACTAGCAGCAGACGATTCTGTAAGGAATATTCCACAGCTTTCAAGGCCTGCTTGCCGGACAAAGAGGTTTTGGCCTCAAGCGCCCGGACCAGCCCGGCGGAACTATGGAACGTGGAGCCTGTAAGTTCATCCATTCCGGCAGTGCCAATGCCTTCTTTCCGGAATTTTTCAAGGACACTCTTGGAAAGCAGGTATTGCGATTCACTCTGCACGGTTTGCAGGAAGACATTTTGCAGGAAAAACAATCCAACAAAACAGACCAGCCCTGAAATCAGGGGAGTGATGACCCATCCTTTGACGATGCTGGAGACCCGTCCCCACTGGATTCTTCTTCCCCCATGGAATATGCCGATCCCAAGCACCGCCCCGACTACCACCTGGGAGCTGGATACCGGAACCAGCGGGATGGTGGGCAGGGATAGGTTGGCTAGCAGCTGTTCCAGCCGTTCTGAAGCAAACAGAAACAGCACGATAGAGTGAGACATGACCACCACCCAGGCAGCCAAAGGGGTGAGCGTCATCAGTTCAGAACCAACTGTCATCATCACTCGCTTGGAATAGGTAAACACGCCTACTGCAATCGCAAGCCCTCCTATCAGGAACAACTGCTGGGCGGAGGAAATACTGAACCCCTCGATCAGTTGGAATTCTGGAAAGGGCGCAACCGGCACAAAGACCCCCATCACGTTGGCGATGTTATAGGCGCCTAGGCTGTAGGAGCCAAAGGCACCCGCCAGGATCAGGGCGAAACGGGTGTAACCGTCCAGACGAATCAGCCCGATACCGATTCTGCGGATGAAGCTTTTGGCCAGGGTGAACAGCAGGGCCGCGATGATACCCGAAAGCAGGGGGCTGATGACCCAGGAGGAAAGGATTTTGATCAGCGATGAGAGGTCGGTGTAGGAATCACTGAACAGGTTCCAGCCGATGATCGAACCGATGATGGCCTGACTGGTTGATACGGGCAGGCCCAGCCGCGTCATCCAGTAAACCGTGAGCCCCGCAGATAGAGCCGCCATGAAGGAACCACCAAGTGCGTTGACCGCTCCAAGCTTGCCCAGTGTCTGAGCCGCACCGGTTCCGCTGACAAAAGCACCGAGAATCACAAAGGTTCCGCAGATCACCGCCGCGGTGGTGAAACTTACCATGCGGCTTCCCACTGCCGTGCCGAAAACGTTGGCTGCATCGTTTGCCCCCAGTGACCAACCTAGAAACAAACCGCTGGTAAGAAAAATGAGTATACTTAGATCGACCAAAAAGTGAATCAGTTCAGAGGAATGATGGCTCGGTTTCCGCAACAAATTTTCCTAATTGATATCAAAGATTATTGCAATATTCAGTACATGAAATGAACTGTCCCCCTGATCGCGCAATGGGCCTTCATTCGATGCACAGGAGTCCTGAGGGAATTCAAGAGCACCCCTGATGCAGGTACATCGATACAATGAGTGAAAGCAATGTTTTAAAGGGATACTTAAAATTTATATCTCACAAGCTTACCCCGGATAGGATTTGCTTGAAATTTAAATTAGGAGTAACACATACATTTTTGGGTTCTCAGCCTTTTGTTGCAGGCATTACAGTAAAACATCTTTAGCGTAAATGAGGTTGCTCCGGGGGATCCTTTTCAATTTACTTT
>CAYOJL010000171.1:0-2838 GCA_964404235.1 uncultured bacterium
GCTGACGTTTGTCTAATACATTTTTGATTTTTTGAAATCGTTCAGGTGTCATACTATCTATTAAATTCTGGTGATGAAAATTTCCTCTAAATCTATAAAGAAAAAGGCAGAAGAACTGGGCTTTCAAAAGGTTGGTATTGCTAGAGCAGAAAAAACTCCAAAAGAAAAGTCAGATCTAGAATCATGGCTAACGCAAGGCAATCATGCATCAATGACCTGGATGATGAATAGAAAAGATGAACGGGGTAACATTCATACATATTTTCCTGAGGCCCGTTCTGTTATTGCAGTTGGAATGAATTATTATACGGGTAATGATCAAGATGATCTTAGATCAGATTATAAATTTTCAAATTATGCTTGGGGTGATGACTACCATAGAGTACTAAAGAAGCAACTTTATGAACTATTGAATTGGATCAAAAAAAATAATTCTACAGTAAAGGGAGTGGTGTGCGTTGATACCTCGCCGGTGATGGACAAGGTATGGGCACAAAGAGGAGGATTAGGCTGGATTGGAAAACATACAAATCTTATCAGTCGAGATCTAGGCAGTTGGCTATTCCTGGGTGAGTTGATATTAGATCTAGAACTAGAGTATGATGCTCCTTTTGAGGAAGATCTTTGCGGTACCTGCCTAGCCTGCATAGAATCATGTCCTACACAAGCCTTAGATGAATATAAAATAGATGCAGGAAAATGTATTTCTTATCTAACAATAGAGCATAGAGGGGAATTGCCAGAAAGCCAATCTGATTTACATGGATGGATCTATGGATGTGATGTTTGCCAGGAAGTATGTCCTTGGAATGAAAAATTCGCCATAGAAACAAAAAAAGATGAGTTTCAGCCGCGTAAAGAGATAGTCGAATTTGTTAGTGAAGATTGGGATAGTTTAGATGAGGATAGTTTTAAAAGAATATTTAAAGATTCAGCAGTAAAAAGAACAAAATTTGTTGGTCTTAAAAGAAACATAGACCAAAACTAAAAGGAGTCAAAAATGGCAAGAATTGGAGTGGTTTTAGCAGGGTGTGGAGCTAATGACGGTGCAGAGATCCATGAATCTGTCATTACACTTCTGGCTCTGGACAGAGCTGAAGCGGAGGTGGTGATCATGGCCCCAGATATGGACCAGTTCCATGTAATTAATCACTTTAATGGAAATACAATGGAACCGGCAAGAAATATATTAGTGGAAGCTTCAAGAATAGCAAGAGGTAATATTGTTCCTGTTGGTACTGTTAAAGGCGAAGAACTGGATGGCCTAATCTTTCCGGGCGGTACAGGGATGTCAAAAAATATTTTTGATTATGCTATGACCGGTCCTGATTGTACTGTTATCAATGATGTGGAAAGATTGGTTCGTGAAATTATTGAATCAGGAAAACCGCTTGGAGCAATATGTATTGCACCTGTTATGGTCGCAAAAGTGCTTCAGAATATGAAAAGATCTGGAAAATTAACTGGAGGATACAATGAGAAAATTACTAGAGATATTCAATCCATGGGGATTGATACAGTAGAGGTGGGAGCAAAAGATGTTGTAGTAGATCAAGAGAATAAGATCGTATCTACCCCAGCATATGTTGAAGCTGGTTCAATAAAAGAAACGGCTGAAGGAATAGAAAAGCTTGTTAAAAAAATAATAGAATTGACAGCATAGTGATTTAAAATACTTCACTTAGTCTTGTTTGATTGTAATAGATCCATTATATACTTCAATATTTATTGGGACAGTACCACCGCCGATCATTCCTTTTCCTGTAACCTTTTTTTCATCAATATTAATTAATAATGGGATTTCAGAATTGAGATCTTTTTCAGAAGACGCTTGGTATATGGTGCTTTTAATATTCCCAGCTAGCCCTTCTGGGATATTTATTATAGCATCGCCTAAATGGGTCTCCATGTGAATGCTCTTTTCTTTAATAAAGGAATCATAGATCAATTCTAGTACAATATCACCGGCTGAAGTAAGGCAATCAACACTACCTATTATTTTTTTCATATCAATATTACCAGATGATGCTTCACATACCAATGAACCTACTAGTGAATCTATAATTATATGTCCTCCTGAAGTCATCAAGCTGATTTCACCGTCCATATCTGAGACTTCAATATCACTTCCAGAACTTTTCATAGATATAATACCAGACATATTTTCACCTTTGATGGGACCGCCTGAAGTACGACAACCTATTTTTTCCCCTTCTATATTACTAAGGTTTATCGACCCTCCAGTCACCTGTACATCTGTGGTTCCATTTACTTGATCCAAATCAATATTTCCCCCCATAGATGACAAGTATATCTCTCCTCTTAGATCAATAACCCTTAAATCACTTCCAAGAGAATGGGCACGTATAATGCCTTCTGTATTTTTAATATTGATCTCACCACCATCAGTTATTGCATCTAATCGTCCTTTATATGATTCAATAGATATATCACCGCCTTTGGTCTCGAAGATCCCCTCACCGTTAATCCCATATATATCAATATCACCACCAATTAGTTTGATATTCAGATTTACATTTTTTGGAAATTCTAATTCGAATATACTTTCTATATGACCTTCATTTTGCTTTTTTTCTTCTCCCGAAATAATAACCAGCTCTTCATCTTCAGAATGAGTAATAAATGACCTGGCTAGTTTATGCACTTCTTCTATTTCACCCTCAGGTATTCCGTGTGCAATTCTGGTTATGATCAATTTTGCACCAGAACCCTCATGACCTTTTAGTTTTATATTACCTGAAATATCTTCAACAGAAAGAGTGTATGAACCATCATCTGGTATTTGATCAAATCTATATGTTTGTTTAATACGAGTAG
>CAYOJL010000172.1:0-2817 GCA_964404235.1 uncultured bacterium
ATGACTCAGTCGAACCCAACCATTCTGATTTTGAATTGTTCAATGGCTACTACTGTACATATAGGCCATAAGACCCATCTTCTTTCATGGTCGGCGACAGGCAGGTGGACATTATGGCAGCAAACAGATACGGAATCAAGAGCTATCTTTGTAATCCCGAGGTGGGACTTAGCGGAGTAATGGAGAAAATAATCTGATGTCCCGAGATACGGTAATAATCGGCTTAGACGACACCGATCACCATACTTCTGGATGCACTACAGATTGCTTCGACGACCTGCTGAATCGATCGTCGAATAGTAGGCACGAATTCACAATTTTAAGCAGACGATTGGTTCGATTGTGGCCGTTCGCCCCTAGGAGGACCAGAGGTAACGGCGCCCTATCTGCCGTTATCGAATTGGATTCAGACTCTCATCGAATACTACTAGAGGAATGCGAAAGTTGGTTTGAAGAACTACTTGAGAAATCTACTCCTTTAGATTTTGATTCAACCCCCTCATCACCAGTGTTGATCATCAGTGATTCAGATCCACCTCTCAATTGGTACAGGGACGCAGTGATGGGATTTGTAGAATTAGATTCCCGGCTCGATGAGATTGAATAGCAGAATTTGACTATGTTTATCGGAGACAGGAAGTGGGGCGCTATTGGGGCCAGTGCAGCGGTAGCATGGCCTTCTGATAACAATTCAACGTGGGAGTTGATTGCTTGGAGGGAAGATGAGAATATTGGTACTGAGCGTGCAATCACATCGAATGCAGTACGTGATATGGAAAGCTACCATCCACGTACTTTTGTAAATCGAGACCCTACTAAGGGCAAGGGTCTGATTGCACCCAGAACTCCTTGCCCTGTGCTGTATGGGATTCGTGGCCAATCTTCTGAATCAGTCGAGCAGGCACATCAGTGGTTACAGTCCAGAAGTGATGTAGAGAAATCAAACAGGTATGCTATCCACGTAACAAACCAACTTTCAGATGATCACGTGCTTGGGTCTTGTTCAGGTACTGTGATGTCTCATCCCGAACATACCAAGGGTGCGCACTCCAATATCATGGTATCAGTTGGCGGTAATGCAACTAAGCTGTTGGCTTTTAGCGAAGGTGGCCCAGTCAACAGATTGCTGAGAACCCTACATCCAGGAGATATTATTTCATGGGTCGGTCTAACAGCACCAGACAAGTCAATCCATTTGGAGAGGCTATCTGTCCTAGATTCAGTGCCCAGAATCACTTCCCGGCCAGTCTGCTGCGGCAAAACGATGCGCAGTTCTGGTTCAGGTATGCCCATTAGATGTTTAGAATGCGGCAATATCTCGGATAGAATCTGGCTCAGCCAGTCTCATGATGGAGAGTCTTTCGATACTATCGAAAATTGGGTCGAACCCACACCCTCAAACAGACGACATCTTGCTAGACCTCTCAAGATGGGTATTCCTTGAGGATGATTCAATGGATTACTCTGACTTAGTAACAATAGCACTGTCCATCACTGCATTGCTTCTTTTTAGGCAGTTAGTTTTGATGTCAAGACGTAACCCGGAAGAATCACTTGAGGGAGATTACACAGGTAAAGCTCTGGACCCTCATGCCCTGGCAAGAGTAGATGCGGAATCGATGCGGGAATTCGACATATTGCTAGACAACAGCTTTCTTGAAGAAGAATAGATTGTTGATGATATGACGGAGAATGCTATACAATTAGCCCACCTCGCAGCATCGTGACCTCTACAGAGAGAATACCACGGAGGGATGCCCCTGACTTCGAAGAATCAGATTCCGGAATGATGAGTGCAATATCCGAAGACGGGTTCCTAAATGTAGCTTTGAATGACTCAAATCAGTACGGACCACATGCGATGATTATGCTGCTTGGTATCTTCGCATCCGTTACAGGATTTATTCTGCTTTTGTTGATGGCAGTGACTTAACCGATTACTGATATTGCTCTGGCAACGGCTTCGTCAACTATTCGACCACTGTGACCGATATGACCATCAGGAACGAATAGATCTGCCAATTCTGCCTCACCAAATAGCGAAGATATAACTTCGTCATTGGAGCATGCTGCATGCAAACCCTGTCCATCAGATATCGCTTGCATTGATGCTGCACGCAGTATCTCATGGGCATTATCTCTGGTAACTCCCTTGTCCACTAGTGCTAGCATTACCTTCTCTGCCATCACCATGCCATTCTGGGATTCGATGTTCTCACGCATTCTTTCAGCATCCACTGAAAGATTACGCATCACTCGATCTGTCTTGATCATGATATCATCTAGCAGAACCATAGAATGTGATAGTGTGAATCGCTCAGCAGATGAGTTTGCTAAATCTCTCTCGTGCCACAGTAGTGCGTTCTCATATGATGGTACAATCATCGATCGCACTATTCTTGCTAATCCGCAGGCATTTTCAGCAGTAATCGGATTGCGTTTGTGAGCCATAGTCGATGATCCGACCTGCTTTTTGGTGTCGAAGGCCTCTGCCACCTCGGCAATCTCGCTTCTCTGTAGGTTTCGAATCTCTTGCAGCACCTTCTCTACGGTAGTAGCCACGTTAGCCATCCAACCAACCCATTCGATGTATCGATCGCGTCCTACAACCTGAGTAGTGGCCACAGGGACTCCTAGGCCCAGTTCTTTCATGATTAGATTCTGTAACTCGAATGCATCCTTTCCTTGAGCAGCCCCTGTCCCGACAGCCCCCATGAACTTGCCAGTAATAGCACGATTCTTGAGTTCTGACAACCTTTCATAGTGTCGGACGCACTCCTCCACCCAACCAGCTACCATCAAGCCGAAAGTGAATGG
>CAYOJL010000173.1:0-2792 GCA_964404235.1 uncultured bacterium
CGGCCGGGTTGCCCTGCATGCCAGGGACGTTGATCTTCTGGTGGTCAGCGGTCAGGTTTGTGGTGACTTCCGCACCAGAGCATTCCTGCGCGTTGGCGCCAACGGTTTGAATCGCCGGAAATTCATTTCCCACGATGCTGACACGAGCACCAATCTCACAGGCGAACGCCGCACTGCTCGCCAGAAGCGACGCCGCGCCGGCTAGAGCCAGTTTCTTTAGAAACATTTTTTCCTCCTAATTTCTCAAATTAGGTGCGTCTTGTAATCACGCACCGGGTGATTCCCCAGTCAATCAATCTAGGGATGGTTAACGAGAGGTGTTAGCCTCCAACTCGCGCACGTGCTCATCCTACAAGCAGGTCGCAAATCTCAAATTAAATTCTGTAAAGCCATTCATGGGTGATCGATGGACATTCTTTTCCCATTATTAGCATCAAACAAATGACAACTCTCAGGCAATATTTTAAATCCGATTAGGTCTCCGATCCCAGCGCGAAATTCTTTCCCAGCTTTGCCGCTCACGAACGCATCGCCACAGCGCACGTTGATTTGAGTCGCGTCACCGAGTAATTCCATGCTGTATACCGGCGCTGACAATTCAGCGGCCTCCTTGACGACTTCTACATCTTCGGCACGGAAACCCATGACTGCTTTTCCGTCCGGCCCCTTGATCCCTCCAACCGTAACCTGTTCACCGCGAAACGTACCCCGCTCGATTACACCGGGCACGAGATTCATTGAAGGAGAACCAATAAATCCCGCGACAAACGTATTTGACGGTTGATCATAGATCTCAGTCGGCGTGCCCAACTGCTGGATTTCTCCGTCTGACATCACCACCACGCGATCCGCAAGCGTCATGGCTTCGATCTGGTCATGGGTTACATAGATAGTCGTGACTTCGAGCTCATGCTGCAGATTTTTGATCTGCGCGCGGGTTGAGACCCGCAACTTGGCGTCCAAATTAGATAATGGCTCGTCCATAAGAAAAACCGTCGGCTTTCTAACAATCGATCTTGCCAATGCTACTCTTTGACGCTGTCCACCCGAAAGCTCTTTTGGCAATCGATCAAGCAAGTCTCCGAGTTCAACCATACGGGCAGCGCTATTAATCATTTCGTCATGTTTTTCCTTTGGCACATTTCGCACCTTCAACGGAAAACGAATGTTCTCGCGTACGGTCATGGTGGGATAGAGCCCGTAGTTCTGAAACACCATCGCAACATCACGATCCTTAGGCTCCAGATCATTGATTCGCCGGCCACCCATATGAATATCGCCCGCAGTCGGCTCCTCAAGTCCCGCTACCAAACGCATGGTGGTGGTCTTGCCACAACCGGAAGGGCCAAGAAGCACAATAAACTCCTTGTCTTCGATATCCAGATTAAAATTCCGGACACCCACCACGTCGCCCCACTGTTTGGTCAAATTACGAAGTTGAATCTGGGCCATAATTTCTCCTAAGAGCTAGTCTCGCATATCTTTCCTTAGAACCCAATTCAGGTAAGCTGCCTTACATCCAATTACCTCATTCTCTAGAACATGGAACGCTATCAAGAAAACAAAGCACTGATTCTGAGTTATTACCAGGAACTCGAAACCGCCAACGCAGATAATGTTGTGAAAGTAATTCAGAAATACGCCTCTCCAGACATTCACTGGTGTGGCGTTCATCCGTTTCACGAACAGAAGGGGGAGGAAGCCATTGCGGAAACTTTTTGGCGCCCCTTCCTTTCCGCCTGGTCTCAAGTTCAACGTAGACAAGATATTTTTTTTGCAGGTACCAGCGAGATCGATAACACCGATTGGGTGATCAGCATGGGGCACTTCATGGGCCTTTTAGACAGTAACTGGCTTGGCTTTCCCGCGAATCGTAAAATGGTATTTCTTCGGTACGCAGATTTCAATTGCATTCGAAATGGAAAATTAGTACGTAGTGGATTTTTCTGCGACCTTATCGGACTCATGCACCAAATGGGCATCAATCCACTACCCCTACAAACCGGAGCCTCTTTTGTCTACCCTGGACCAAAGACACATGACGGGCTGTTGTTAGACCCACAGGATCCAGCCGAATCTTCCAAGACCCTTGATTTGGTCAACCGAATGAGAGAAGACCTAGCTGAGCTGAATGTAAGTGGTGACGACCACCCTCCTCCCGAATTTCTAGCTAAGACTTGGCACAACAATATGATCTGGTATGGCCCGGCCGGTATCGGAGCCACTTACACCATTCCCCGCTACCAAGAACAGCATCAATACCCCTTCAGAAGTGGTCTGACTGGCAAAGTGTTCCGAGGCCACGTCTGCCGTTTTGCGGAAGGCAGCTATGCTGGTTGGTTTGGTTGGCCCAGTCTAACCAATACCCCAGCCGGAGGATTTCTAGGACTACCCGCCAGTGACACTCCGGCCGACATGCGTGTAGTGGATATCTATCGCCGAGAAGGAAACAAGCTAGCTGAAAACTGGGTCTTTATTGACCTTCCCTGGTGGTTGCAACAACAAGGGGTAGATATTTTCAAACGCACGTAGTAATTCGCCCATGCATAAATCATGTTAATAATTAAGTCACAACAATTTATCAAGCTCATCGTATCGCTACCCTGTCCATTCCAGATAGCGTTGCTGGGTGAGTGAAGAGGCCCGAAGCTCAAGACACCGTGTTCTGAGATGGTGTCTAAATATTGAACTGTTAATTAACGGAGAACATCCTCTCACTGTGACCATAATGTGACCGAAATGTGTCCACTCCAGTCCATTCCAGTCACATACACGCGGGATCGGTGTGCGTA
>CAYOJL010000174.1:0-2792 GCA_964404235.1 uncultured bacterium
TTTTCACTGGGATTCTAGGGCTAATGATTGTTGGATTAAATATGACAGTAGGAATTGGTGCCGTAATCGATTTGTGCGAAGACCCCCCGTCTGATTTACCGATTGAGTTCAACACTGTGACAAATATACAGGATAGCGTTCTACATATTAGTTGGACAATTTCGAATATGGATCCTGCAAGCACCTATACTGTTGAATGGACCATATCAGAGAATGGATCGCAGATTGTTGTCGATACTGATAGCTTCGCTTGGAGTTCTCAAGACACGTACATACATACTGAGAATGCTATGATACAACAATCTCCATGGTGTTACATCTCCACACTATTCGAAAATGGAACTATGATAGCTTCTTCTAACGGCTGTGAAGACGATGTAGTAATGGAAACAATGTCACAGTCGGAGTCCATAGGTGGAGACTGTGATGATAATCCTAGACTGATATGGTCTGATATGAGCGAATATGAAGATCTTGATTCGTGGGCACCTGCAGGCTCTGGTGACTTGATAGATGGGGCCCTTTTGATGCTCTTCGGTATTATTTTCCTGTCACGTCTGCGACCTAGGTCCAGTTGATTAGTACATCCTAGCTATATGCTGTCTGCTAGTTGTAGGCTTGCCGGTTACTGCGCAAGGGACAGGCTCATCGAACGGAGTATCAGCCTCGCCCAATAGAGTCAATCCAGTTGATTTCTCGAGTATTTCTGCGTCAGAATCTGAACCGTCGAACGCCAACTCGTAAACACGACCATCCTCAATCGGTTGCTTAGTAGACACTGTGCCATCATCAGCATTGACAAAACCTGGGAATGGGCGCACAAATCCGTCAGTAATAGTTTGAGCATTTGAACGTAATTTAGATGAAACAGAATCGAGAAGTTTCTGTGCAGAATTGCTGAATCCATCTAATGGGAATTGTTCCTTTCCCCCAGTGCGAATGGATACCAAACATGAACTAGATTCCAAGTCTCTGGGTCCAATCTCTACTCTCAATGGGACTCCCTTAATTTCCCAATCGTAGTGTTTGGCGCCCGGCCTCATATCTCGATCGTCTACATGCACTCTGAATCCAAACGAATCTAACTCTTTACTCAATGCGTGAACAGTGGTGATGACTTTCTGATCAACATGCTGAGCTATTGGCATGATAACAATCTGTATCGGGGCAACTGCAGGCGGCATTACAAGTCCGTTGTCATCACCATGCATACCAACCACGGCACCCAAGAGTCTCTCCGACATGCCGAAGGTGGTCTGATGACAAGGCTTAGTGGTACCATCAGAATCTTCGTAAGATAAGTTGAATGCACTAGCCCATTGATCCTTGTAGTGATGATATGTAGCAACCTGCAATGTCCTCCCATTAGGCATAATCACATCAGCAGCTTTAGTGTACCAGGCACCTGGAAAGGTATCCCATACTGGCCTCTTCGACACTAAACTAGGGAGACATAGGTCATGCATAATGGCTTGAACCATTTCAGCATCTTCCTCAATTTGAGAATCAGCTCCTTCCTTATCGGCGTGAACAGTATGTGCCTCAAAGAAATGTATCTCTCGTACTCTGATGAATGAACGAGTCTGCTTTGTCTCATATCGAAATGTATTAACAATTTGGAATGTCTTCAATGGAAGATCGGCATGGCTTCTAATCCATAGAGCGAACATTGTGTACATCGGTGTTTCAGATGTAGGTCTGAGGAACATAGGAATGTCCAGTTTATTCTCACCTCCCCTAGTGACCCAGTAGACTTCTTTCTTGAACCCGGATTCTTCCTCATCGATCCTGAGCTCTGATGGGTCTACGCCCGCAGCCCTAGCAGCCTTCAGCCTAGACACCAGTCGATTCTCCTTTTCCAGAAGATCTTCGGGGACCAATAGTGGAAAGCGATGTTCATGGTGACCTGTTCGAGCCATTTCTCTTCGAGCAAGGCCATCAATGAGGTTCATTGACTCAAGACCATAGGGCTTCCAAACATCCATCCCCTTGATTGGGTATCGCTTGTCTACTAGGTCAGCAATCTCGACAATTGCAGGATACCATGAGTTGAAATCTTGCTTGCTGGGAATTCCCCGCTTAGCCTTCTTAGGACTGCTCACAAATGTTGCCGAAGGTAGAGTGTGCTTCAATGTAATGCAGATGTCTAGTCACGAATGTGCAATAGGGACTCAATGGTGCGGCACAACTCACCATCATCGCGCATCTCAAGTACCTCACCGTCGGGAAGTACCACTCGGCCTCTTGGCGAATTGGGATCATGAACTTCATCCTTCAGATTGGCAACAACTGCATCTGTACCAAGACGGTTGATTTGAGCAGATGCACGCTCAAGAAGCTCCTCGACAGAAACGTCTACTTCCAATTTGAATCCTATGCGGACACATTCATTGGCCAGATGTGCAATCTCTTCGATGTGCTTGGGTCCCGGTGCTAACTGGAGAGTCCAATCGGACCCTCCACTGGGTTTCTTACCAGATATTGGTTCAGTGTAGTAATCCAATACAGCAGCCGCATGTATCCACGCATCGGGATTATGTGCACCTGATGCCACATCTAGACACGCGGACAACATGCCCGCTGGTGTCCCATCACGAATAACGGAAGGCAAGGTGAACCGCGGGTCCGATGATGTGACTCCTGCAATACAAACTACATTGTGTCCCATTCGATACAGGTGCTCAGCAATTCTCCATCCTGTTGCTCCTGAGGATGCTTTCTGTATAGCACGAACTGAGTCTATTGGAGCCCTATTGGCCCCTAGTGTAATTGCTACCTTCTTACGGTTCGGT
>CAYOJL010000175.1:0-2768 GCA_964404235.1 uncultured bacterium
ACCTCCAAATCCCGTCCATGGATCGTTAAAGACACCGATAGGTTTTTGTTTGGCATTGGATTTAGAAAAACTCCATGGTGCCTTTGCATAGAGCAATGCTGAACCGGCACCTATCAATGATCCAGCGATAAAATCCCTGCGCGTTATATTAGATAGGAACTTAAAGTTGTCCTTTTTCTTGGCCATATTGATCTTAATTTACTTGGTCAGTATAACAACTAAATAGTGAATTCAAAAATAGGCGGGTTGGAAATACTTTAATCATACACCCAATGAAAAAAAGTTCACAATTAGATAATAAAAGTTTAGTTTATGCAACTATTTATCCTCACGTCAAAATAGTCCAAATAATTAGTAAAAAATCTAGATTTAATATGTAAGAATCTCATTTATAGAAAGAAAACAACGAATTATTATTGGTAATCAATCGGCTCATTTTTATCGTGATATGAGTTAAGTATAAATATAGAAGGGAGTTAGATGGGCTTCATAACCTGATTAGTATTTCTTTTTCGACAAAGATTCTTAATTATTTAGATAAGTAATCTGGATAAACGAGAGTATACTCCCCGTCCGATAAATTATAAATATCAAGTCTAACCTTTATTATGAATCACAAAAAATCTAAAAACAGAGGATCTTTTTTGAATTTATCCTTGAGTAATGAGCTATTAAAAGCTATTAAAGAATTAGGTTTCGACCACCCAACCCCTATTCAGAGCAAAGTTATTCCACATTTAATGTCCTCCAATCAAGATTTGATTGCATCTGCCCAAACTGGTACAGGTAAGACAGCTGCATTTGGCTTACCATTATTAGAGTTGACCAATACAAGAAGCACCAAGGTTCAAACACTCATTTTATGCCCTACCCGAGAGCTATGCATTCAAATTACAAATGATTTATCAAGTTATTCCAAATATCTGAAGATGGTAAAGGTTTTAGCAGTTTATGGCGGAACTAAGATTGAGAAACAAATAAGATCTCTTAAAAAAGGACCTCAAATTATTATTGGTACGCCAGGCAGGACAAAAGATCTAATTAGAAGAAAAAAGTTGTTTGTTGGAAACATTGAACATTTGGTTTTAGATGAAGCAGACGAAATGCTATCAATGGGATTTAAAGATGATCTTGAATCAATTATTCATGCAACGTCAAAGAAAAAACAGATCCTACTTTTTTCAGCAACTATGACACCTAAGGTAATTGCTGTTACAAAAAAGTACATGAAAAAGTCTTTAGAGATTGCTGTTGCTAGAGTAAATAGAGCAGCAGATAATGTTCAGCATCTATTTTATATGGTACAGGCAAAAGATAGATACGAAGTGATAAAGCGGATAGCAGATATGAATCCGGATATATACGGTATCGTTTTCTGCCGTACACGTAGGGAAACTAAAGAAGTTGCCAACAAGCTAATGAATGATCATTATAATGCGGATACCATTCACGGAGACTTAACTCAAGCAGAAAGAGATGATGTTATGAGGCGTTTTAGAAAACGTCAATTACAAATACTAGTAGCAACAGATGTTGCTGCCCGCGGATTAGATGTAGAAGACCTTACCCATGTGATCAATTATAATTTGCCTGATGATGATGAGATTTATATCCACAGGAGTGGAAGAACTGGAAGAGCAGGGAAGAAGGGTGTATCCATGGTGATTATCCATGGACGAGAAATAAGAAAATTAAAAGATATAGAAAAAACATCTGGTATCTCCTTTGTTAAAAAGGAGGTCCCAAATGGATTAGATATATGCAAAAAACGTTTATACGCTCTTATAGATAAAATTGAGAAGGTTAATGTTAATGAAGATCAAATAGAGCCATTTTTACCGTATATATACGACAAACTTAATTGGCTTGATAGAGAAAAACTCATCAAGCACTTTGTCTCAACTGAATTCAATAGATATTTATCTTATTACAAAGATTCAAAAGATATCAATTTGAAAACTAATGAAAAGAGCCAAAAGAATAAGCGAAAAAGAAATCGAAAAAAATTCTTTAATTCAAAAAATAATAAGAGAAGAAGTAAACGTAATAGAAAAAAAAGAACTAAGTAATTATAAAATTCTTTGGACTTTTCCCTATTAAAGGGATTTTTTTCTTTATGGGAATAAATCGATGTTTATTCGTCTTTCAGTTAATTTAAAAATGAAGAAACTACTTGAGTCTCATAATCCAATTATGATCTGAGCGATTAAGTTTATATCATCATCATCAATGGTCCGATCTTTATTGATATCAAATCTAAATAGATGAAAAATATCCAATGGTGATTCTTCTTGATTAGAATAATCTGCAATTAGGCTTAGATCAATAATATCCACAATATTATCCAAATTTGTGTCACCCGGAATTAAGTTTGTATCAAAATTCCAATTAGTCTTTGTTACTCTATAGCAATGAACTGTATCTGGATATTGAACATCAAGTACAATATTCTTATCATAATCTACTTCTGTAAATACACCACCTTGCCCTGCGAGCCTTCCCCAATTGATCAAAGTATTATTATTTGGTAATCTTTGAATACTACCCATCGCAAGACCGACATACCCATTAGGATGAGAAAAATCCCATACTAGCTCCGCAGTTTTTTCACTTTCATTTAGCTCATATTCTAAAGCTCTTGATATGGGTGGTTCATGATCATTGCCATTATCAAAAACAAGAATATTATCATTTTCAATTCTTCTTACATCGTGTTGTCTACTGAAGCCATTATAAGGATCATTTGTTATATCAAATTCATTATTTGG
>CAYOJL010000176.1:0-2760 GCA_964404235.1 uncultured bacterium
CTGCGATCTTCGCCATGTCAAGGCGACGTCATAACCCCTAGACCACGAGCCCGTGATAGCAGGACGAGGCGAATGCAAATGAAACATTCTATTACGATACTATCTTTGATATTGAGCATTCACAACCAGTATTGGAACACATGCCTGACAATCTCTTCCTACCATTGCTCATGGTTATGATCCTGGAGTCCTTGACTCGTACATTATCCTTGCATTTCATGCAGTATCCAGTATCGCTCATGACAGTTTGATTCCGCGTATGCTATTGAACCCATTTGGTAGGGCATATTCAGCTCAAAATGAATATATTTTCAAAATCGCTACACTGCAAGGCTATACTAATTGGCAATATGATATAGTGTTCTGATAACCATTGTTATCGGTAAGATATGTAACGAAAAATTTGGCAAATCTAGATTGAATCATGTATATCTTAGGAGTCCAGAACATTTCCCATATGAATAATTTTTTAAATTTGTTATATTTGTATATAGCGTAATAAGCGAATATAAACTAATTCTAAGATTATACAATATTCCCAGAGATGATAGTATGAGAGAATGGATTCTCTCCGGGTGTCTGGCACCATCCATCTACATCACTAGACGAAACAATGTTCACATTGGCCGAATGTCCAACTGCGATTCTACCAGTAATTGTATCATCCCCTAGTGTAGTGGCGGGATTACGTGTGGTAGCGATAAGAGCGGCCAGGGGGTCAAGACCCATCCTAGTACAGCAGATGTTAGAGACTAGGGGTAATGATAGGAATCTACAATTTGGATTGTAGTCAGTAGCCAATGAAAATGCCCAGTTACTATCAATGCACTCATTTAGTGGCAAATCTAGAGTATTACCGAGCACATAGGGTGTACCTGGGAGGAAGGTCTGCATAGTTCCAGCATCTGATGCCTTCTGCCTAGAATCCGTATTAGATTTAGCAACATGGTCAGCACTGACACAACCAAGATCTGCAGCAAGCGCCAATCCATCACTATCTACGAACTCATCTACATGCAATCTGGATTGAAGTCCAAATTCCTTGGCTTGTTCAACAATAGACTCAGTCTCGTCGTTTGTATACCAACCATCTTCGCAGAACACATCACACCAGTTTGCTATGCCTTGCTCAGAAACCTTGGGGAGTTGTTCGGACAATAACTCGTCGAAATAATTAGTTCTGCCCTTATCATGGGGGAAATCATGGGCACCTAACCAGGTAGGAAATATACCTACATCTGAAATATTGGAAATTTCTGATGCAGCTTCCAATAATCTGAGTTCTGTTTCAGTATCTAGGCCATAACCACTTTTGACCTCCATGGCACATGTACCATACTTGGACGCTTCAACGACCCTAGATAATCCTATAGACACCATTTCTTTGAGTGACATCTTTCTAGTACTGGTTACAGTACGTTGAATTCCACCTCCAATATCAGATATCTGTTTGTAACTCATTCCAGACTGACGTTGTCTCATCTCAGATGATCTGTCACCACCCCAAATAAGGTGTGTATGTGAATCGATTAGTCCTGGGATAATTGCGCATCCTTTTGCGTCGATGATTGATAATTTCGATGATGTGCTCTCGCCGTCCCAGTCAGGTGCATATTCTGTTTGAAGTGACTGGGAATCAGTAATTGATGTGAATATTCCATCTTGGATTAGGAGGCCCAATCCACTCGGTGAAACATTGGATTCTCTGTCAATCATATCATGTCCCGAAATTGCAGAGTCGGTGGACATTGAATCAAGGTGGGCAATCTCGCCAGCATTCAATATCATCATGCCCATGGCACTCGAGGAACGGGATGCTTGAAAGCAATGTCTGCTGTGTACAGTCTGATAACTATGATACTCGGTATTGAGAGCACTGCCCATACTCTCTCATTTGGCCTGGTTAATGAACATGGTAAAGCCCTCCCATCCAGTTCAGACTTGTACACCCCCGAAGAAGGCGGAATTCATCCTAGAGAGGCTGCTGATCACCATTCTAAGATAGCTGGCCATCTATTACAGGATCTGATGGATTGCAATTCACTGAATTCCTCAGATATCTCCGCAATTGCATTCAGTCAGGGCCCTGGACTCGGCCCATGCCTCAGAGTAGGTGCCTCAATTGCCCGCGGATTATCACATTCATGGGATGTTCCACTAGTAGGTGTAAATCACTGCGTAGCGCATATCGAAATAGGTAGAAACCAGACCAATTGTAATGACCCTGTACTTCTGTACGTTTCTGGGGGTAATACTCAGATTATTGCACGTAAGAGCGGCAGATACAGAGTTCTGGGAGAAACTCTTGACATAGGTATTGGCAACATGCTGGACAAGTTCGCACGTACACATGGAATGGCATTTCCCGGAGGCCCTAAGATTGAGGTTTTAGCTAATGACTGGATTGCATCAGATTCCGCACAGACCATGGATGAAATCTCCTTACCTTACGCTGTTCAAGGAATGGATCTTTCATTCTCCGGTATAATGACTGCAGCGAACCAAAAAGTTGCTGATGGTCAACCCCTTGAGGCAGTGTGCTGGTCTTTGCAAGAGCACGCATTCGCTGCATGTATAGAGGTTGCAGAACGGGCAATGGCACATGCTGGAAAGCATGAGTTATTGTTGGGCGGAGGTGTGGCTTGTAACGCAAGAATCAATGAAATGGCTAAGATAATGTGCGAGGAGCGAGGAGCGACTGCTTATTGTCCTCCAAAGCCATTTTGTGTAGATAATGGAACTATGATCGCAGAGCTTGGG
>CAYOJL010000177.1:0-2738 GCA_964404235.1 uncultured bacterium
TGATCTGCCGAATCAAAGGTCAGCCCGATGTAATCCTGAAGTTACCAAGTACACCACACAGGCCTTCTGTAGCAGTCATCAATGGCCTTGAGAAGGTCTTGAAGCTCGTAGCTGCTGATCCATCTCGGGTTAGGCGTTTTGTTCATGGCACCACGGTACCAACCAATATCGTGCTGGAACGAACTGGAGCTCGTACTGGTGTGATTACTACCCGTGGGTTTGCGGATGTTCTGGAGATCGGTCGTCAGATGCGTAGCCATATTTATGAATTGCAGCTCGATCCTGAAACCCCCGTATTCTTGGCACCCGGTGCTCGTCGCGTTGAAGTCGATGAGCGAATTTCGAGCGAGGGAAACATTATTCAGCCGTTGAGAGAGAGTTCAGTGATATCTGCTGTGGAGGCACTGATCGATGAAGGTGTAACTTCCATAGCAGTCTGCTTGCTGTTTTCATTTCTGAATCCACTACATGAGCGTCGCGTAGGCAAAATTATTGAGCAGCGCTGGCCTAATATTTCTGTATCCCTATCATGCGAGGTTGACCCAGCGTTCAGAGAATACGAACGCACAGTCGTTACAGCATTTGATGCATATATCAAACCAGTTGTTCGGCATTACCTGGATGATCTGTCTGAGGAACTAAGAGCGAGTGGTGTTCATGTGCCATTACAAGTAATGCAATCTCGTGGTGGAATCACTGCAGCGAGCACTGCAGCTTCACGTCCAGTAAGACTCTTTCTATCCGGACCAGCTGCTGGTGTCATAGGCGGCAGTCGGGCCGGGCAGGCGGTGGAATTGACAGATGTCATTACTGTGGATATCGGTGGGACAAGTTGTGACATTGCATTGGTGTCAAGTGGTGAGCCATTGATACGGCCTGACGGGCAGGTAGATGGCTATCTGGTACGAGTGCCAATGGTTGATGTAAATGCAATCGGTGCAGGTGGAGGTAGTATCGCTTGGCTCGACGCAGCCGGTGGTATTCGAGTGGGTCCAAGGTCTGCCGGTTCGGAACCTGGACCTGCCTGTTACGGGTTTGGTGGAAACGAAGCAACTGTAACCGATGCTTCAGTGGTCTTAGGTTTTTTAAATCCAGACTATTTTGCAGGCGGGTCAATGTCGTTAAATCCAAAATTGGCTGAACAGGTAGTACGTGACAATGTTGCTGAACCGCTCGGATTATCGCTCGAAGATGCTGCTTGGGGTATTCATCGTGTCGTTAATGCACAGATGGCGGAAGGGATGAGACTCGTCTCAATACGTCAAGGTCATGATCCTAGAGAATTTGCGTTGGTTGCGCTGGGAGGTGCGGGGCCTGTCCACGCGATACCGCTGGCGGAGGAGCTCAGCATTGCTAAAGTCGTTATACCATGTCATCCCGGCGTCTTGTCTGCAGAAGGGTTGTTGACTGCACCCATTGAACATGAGGTCTCAGCAGGCTTTCCTAGAAATCTTGAAGGCCTGAATATTGATGAGATAACAGTCGTCCTCGACGGATTAGATCAGCAATGTGCTCAACTGATGGCTGGTGAGGCCATCGATAGTGACCGAGTCGTGGTCTCGTACAGTGCCGATGTGTGTTACGTTGGTCAGTCTCATTACTTGGCCATTGTGTTCGATCGAGAAAATCCAATGCTTCTTGAATCGATTTACGCGAGTTTTATTCGTGTCCACGAACAAGTGTTTGGTTACAGTACCCAATCCCCAGCTCAGATTGTGAACCTTCGCAGTGTTCACCAGGTTAGGCAGGTGCCAATAGAACGTGTTGTATCTTCATTGGTGGCTACTGGCGACATTATTAAGTCGGAGCGTTCGGTAATGTTCGAACAAACCCTGCGGCTCAATGTACCAATCTATGACCGACTAATGTTGCCTGCAGACTTCAGTTTTGATGGCCCAGCGATTATTGAACAACCAGATACCACTACAGTGTTGTATGAAGGTTGGAATGCAAAAGTATGCACTGCAGGCGAGTTGCTGCTTCAAAAAGTACCGGTGACGTCATAAATAAGGAGGCAGTCATGTCTAGCGTAGATCCTATCACGCTGGAAGTAGTCCGGAATAAAGTAGATGGCATCGCTAACGAAATGCAGTCTACCCTGCTTCGCAGCTCTTTTTCGACGGTTGTTAAAGAAGGTTTGGATGCATCTGCCAGTCTTTTCACAATAGGTGGGGAAACCCTATCCCAGGCGATAGCTATTCCAATTCACCTTGCGACTTTGATCCCGATTGTAGAGACAGTCATCAAAACATTTCCTCTGGATAAGATGCAGGCTGATGATCTCTATATCATGAATGATCCCTACCTGGGCGGTACCCATCTACCCGACATCGCCGTTGTAATGCCTGTGTTTTATAACGGACGACCGATAGCGATCAGTGCTGCGATGACGCACCACCAGGACGTTGGTGGGATGTCGCCAGGGTCAGTGCCTCCGAATGCAAGAGAAATTTACCAGGAGGGAATTCGGATTCCACCACTCAAGTTGAGGGAGGGAAATGTTTTTAACGATACATTGCTCCAAATGTTACAGTTGAATGTACGTGTGCCGCAGGTTTTTATGGGAGACCTGAGCGCCCAAATCTCAGCCTGTGCAATTGGATCCCGCCGCATGACCGAGCTCGCCGATCGATACGGTCATATCCAGATCCAAAATACATTTGAGGATCTTTTAGATCGATCGGAGCAGCTCACGCGTAAGGCGCTCTCTGAGATGCCCGATGGGAAATATCATTATG
>CAYOJL010000178.1:0-2725 GCA_964404235.1 uncultured bacterium
TCGGGAGTTCGCTGCCGACAATGGATAATATAGTGGGTAAAAGGTCTGAGCCAATCACCGGCACACTGCTGATGGTTCCGGGCTTAATGTGGCCGGGCCAACGGGCAATACCCGGCACGCGAATGCCGCCTTCATGGCTCCAGCGCTTGCGTCCCCGCAAACCCCCGGTCGAACCACGGGTACGCCCCTTGGTTCCCGCCCCTTCGGGGCCATTGTCAGAGGTGAAAAAGACAAAGGTATCCTCCGCCAAACCCTGCTCGTCGAGTTCCTTCATCAGCACGCCAAAGGCATGATCGAGCTGGGTGATATTGCCATGGTGCTGACGGATTCCTTCATCATCAATATCCGCGTAGGGCTTCATGAATTCCGGTGCTGACTCAATGGGTAAGTGCGGTTCATGAGTCCACACAGTAATAAAGAAGGGCTTATCCTTGTCGCGCTCCTTGCGTAGCCAGTGGGTAGCTTCCTGTGCGGCGATCACCGCCGAGGCACCTTCAATCACGCCAACAGCCTTGCCGTTGCGCACAAAGTTCTTGGGATTGATATGATTGGGCGAAGCATTGTTCTGGGTGGCCAACCACCAGTCATAGCCGTGGTCATTGGGTTGGGGATGGCGTGGATCATTAAAGAATCCGTTGAGGTGCCATTTGCCCGCATGACAGGTGGTGTAGCCCTTTGCCTTGAGCACCTCAGGAATGGTAATTTCACTGGTACGCAGGTGCACCTGATGACCGGAGGGAATCCAGCGCCACACCCCGTTGCGGTAGGGAGTCCGGCCGGTTAGGACGGAGGATCGCGAGGGCGAACACACCCCACAAGCCGCGTAGCATTGGGTCAGCCGCACACCTTGGCTGGCAAATTTATCCAGATTAGGCGTCTTAATCCGGGGATGCCCCTGCACACCAAGGTCACCCCAACCCTGATCATCGGTCAGGAAGATCACAAAGTTTGTTGGCTTGTCCTTCGCTTGAAGACCGAAGGCAAACCCCACCATCAGCAGGAGAAGAGAACGTTTCATGGAGTGGTGGGAGCCTAGAGCGGGAGTAACCCCTTGTCACGCATCAGTTAGGCAAACACGCTTTAAGGAGCAGTAGGAGTCTTCGGCTTCATCCCTCCGCGGAAGGCACCTGCCTCTACCGAACCGTAGTTGTCGGCAAACATCGGGTCAAGCGGCCGACTGTTGGGCATGGATAGCCAGATGCGCAGGATGTGCCGGCGACGGTCTGGCTCGGGCCAATCCTCAAACTCCGTCCGGCGATGCAGGTTCACCCAGTTGTTTACAAAAAAGAGGTCACCGGGTTCCTGTCGAAAACTGTAATGAAGGCGCGGCTCATCGGCCAATGTCTCCACCAAATCCAGTGCCTCCACCTGTTGATCAGTCAAGTCCGGCAGGTCCGGGTGGGCGTGGGCGCGGTTGATCAACACCCGCAGTAGGTTCGCCGCAAAGTGACCTTCGCAAAATGAAAAAATCCGCTGGCGACACCAAGGCTGGTCATTTCCGTCGTCAACCGTATGGCGCAGGTAATAGAAGGGTTCACACAACACCTCCAGTAAATCAGGTCGCTGCTCGAGAATCTCATTATAGAGTGCCATGGAACTGACAATCCGGTTTTCTCCGCCGCTCTTGGCCTGCCGATGGCAGCAGAAACCAATTACATCGCAGCGGTCGGTATGATAGCTGAGCTTGCGCCGTGTATTTGGCCCGCGTGTGCGAGGGTCATCAGGGGCGTAACCCGCATCAGCCACACTGAAGATTCGCTCGCCCTCTGCACTCTGGGAGAGCGGTGTGCCCAGATGCACCGTGATAATCCAAAAGATCCGCGCCAGTGCCGCCTGATCAAGATTACCTGCCGGCAATCCCCGCAGGAAAACCGCACCTGATCCATGCTCCAGATCGTGCTGGATACGTGCCAACCGGGAAGCAAGCTGGGGCAACTTGATGTCAGCCAACTGAATCTCCTCCGCAGGCCTATCGACTAAAGCTTCTGAGGCCAGGAAAAGCTCCTCTATCTCAGGCTCGGTAAAGTGGAGCTGCCAATCGGCACGCGCGCTCAGCTCCTGTCCTCGCCATAATGAGGGGTGATCGAGCGGCTGCATGATAGCGGCATCAGCCATTTAGTTCACCGTGAATTGCAGGATACGCGCCGCTGTTCCCTTGCTCTTCACGTTGGACTTTTCACTCAGCCGAAGCTTAGCCGTGTGTTCACCCGCCTTGAGGTCGGCTGCGAACATGACCGTGCGCGGATAATTCAGGCCCCGGCTATAGTGGTGGTATAAATCCACACTCTTCCACTTTCCGCCGTCAACACTCACCTCCACCACGCCTGCATCGGGCCCGGCCAAAACATAGGCGCCCAAGGCGCGACCCTTAAACTTTACGATAGCTTCCTTGCCCGCTTCAGTCGCGGTCAAAAGTTTCTTGCCGCCAAATGGATTGGAACGAAACCCGCCGGGAATCTTTTTCCAATCAGGCACATGCCAAGTCCAAGCCGTATTGGCACTAGCAGCAGGCGACTGAAAATGCCCGTTAAAGTAGCTGCCACCATCGATTGGTTTCCACGGCACTGCATGCGGCGCAGCCGTCTTGACCGGCGGCTTGGCCCAGGCTGAGGTCAAGAGCTGGCCAATCATCCCCGCAGCAATAGCATTGCCGGCGGGCTTTGGGTGGGTGCCGCCAAAGACTTTCCACGTGAGTTTTCCTGAATCAATCCGGTCGGCCACTTCG
>CAYOJL010000179.1:0-2720 GCA_964404235.1 uncultured bacterium
ATGGTGATTTTCTTTTTACTACGGCAACTGCCACAGGCGCCTTGACAGTAAAGAACTCGAATACAACTGATGGTATCGCTTCATTAGAACTTGTATCTGATAATTCAGGTGATCTAGGAGATGGATATGAACTTAAATCTGTTAATGGAACCTTTACATTAACATCAGATCATTCGACCAAAGGTACCTATGAAGACACCTATTTGACTATCGTTGGCAATTCAACTCCAGCATCTTCCAGTACCACCATTGCTGGTGATCTCACAATTTCTGGTGATGATCTGACCATGGCAACAAATACTAGTGGTGCAGCACTAATAGGGGATGGGACAAACTATAATCCTGTTGTGATATCTGGAGACCTATCAATTGGCTCAGATGGAACAGCAGCAATTGGTTCAGGTGTAATTGTCAATGCTGATATTAATGCCTCAGCTGCCATAGCAGACTCTAAACTTGCTACCATAACCACAGCAGATAAGGTATCTGGAGCAGCAATACAAGTTGATGATGCGACAAGTGGTACAGGAATAACCCTAGCAGACGATGATAAGTTTCTAGTAGATGATGGCGGAACAACCAAATATGTCAATGCATCTCAGGTTCTTTCATACGCTAGTGCCACTTCTTCCACTGATATTAATGGGGGGACCATTGATGGCGTCACTCTTGGGACCAACAGTGCGGTGACCCAGGCGGTCATAGATAATGTGAACATCAATGGAGAAACCATAGGACATACGGATGATACAGATCTCATGACGTTGGCAAATGGTAGCGTGACCTTCACGGGTTCCACTGTGATCCCTGTAGCAGATGTGAATGGCGGAGCGATCGATGCGGTGACCTTGGGAACGAATAGTGCAGTGACCCAGGCTGTGATAGATAATGTGAACATCAATGGAGCAAACATAGGACATACCTCTGATACAGATCTTTTGACACTTGCTTCAGGTGCGGTGACTGTAGCGGGAAATATTGCCTTTGAAAATGGTGAGACCATATCCAATGCAACCGATGGTGATTTTCTTTTTACAACAGATGTAACTGATGGAGCATTCATATTAAAGAATTCTAATGCTACAGATGGAAACTCTAAGATAGAACTTGTCTCTGATAATGCAGATAATGCAGGAGACGGATATGAAATAAAATCAGTTAACGGTGAATTTACGATCACGTCAGATCATTCAACTAGCGGGACCTATAATGATACTTACATTACAATTGATGGTAATTCAACTCCTGCTTCATCAACCACTAAAATTGCCGGTGATCTATTGGTTGATGGGGGACAGATCGCACTTACTGGGGATACGGATCTAATCACTCTTGCCTCAGGTGTTGTGACGGTTGCAGGTGAATTGTCTGCGACTACATTGGATATTAATGGAACTGATATTACTTCTACGGCTGCCGAACTTAATTTTAATGATGGAACCTCTGCTGGTACAGTTGTAGCATCAAAAACGGTTGTTGTAGACGCCAACAAAGACATTGCAAGTTTTAGGAATATTACATTAACTGGAGAGTTAGATGCTGGTTCATTGGACGTTAGTGGAAATGCTGATATTGATGGTACACTCGAAGCAGATGTAATCACTGTTAATGGTAGCAGTCTGGCAAGTGTCATTCAAGGGACAACAGTAAATAGTGCAACAACAGGTACGAATGTTGTCATCACTGATAATGAAAGCACATCTGAAAACAATGCAATTGTTTTCGTAGCAAACGCCGATCTCGATGGGAATTCTAGCATTGGCCTAGAGTCTGATGGCGATTTACATTACAATCCTAGTACTGGTACAGTAACGGCAACCGCATTTGTCGGGGATGGTTCAAACATAACAGGTATTACCGCAAGCACCATTGGAACACTAAATGGAAGCAATGCAATATCCTTTCGAGATACTGATCTTTCAATAAATTCTTCAACAGACGGGCAGATGGATATCAATGCAGATGGCACACTTGATATACAAGCGCCTACAACCGCATTAAGTGGAGATATAACTATTTCTGGTAATGATATTGCTTTTGGAAATAGCGAGACAATCTCAAATCAGTCAGATAATGTTATAGCCATAACATCAGCGAGCACTACCCTTAGTGGTGATCTAACTGTAACTGGTAATGACATTACCTTTGGAAATGGCGAGACGATCTCCAATGAAGAGAATGGTGATTTTCTTTTTACTACTGCGACCGCAAATGGCGCTATTATCCTAAAAAATTCCAATGCATCAGATGGTAAGGCCGCCATTGAACTAGTCTCAGATAATGCGAATGAGGTTGGTGATGGTTATGAGATCAAATCATTGAACGGAGTTTTTACCGTGACGGGGGACCACTCAACCGGTGGAACATATGATGATACATTCATCACTTTGAACGGGAATTCAACTCCTACTTCATCTTATACTACACTAGCAGGCGACCTATTGGTCGATGGTGGAGACATAGGAATTTCCGGGGATACCGATTTGATCACATTGGCATCTGGAAGGGCAACGGTTGCAGGTGAATTGGTTATCACATCCTTAGACATAGGTGGTACAGATATCGCATCCACACCGGCAGAGATAAACATCATTGATGGGAACACATCCGCTACAGGCACGACAGTGGCAGACGCAGACAGGGTGGTCTTTAATGATAATGGTACCATGGTCCAGGTTGCAGTGACGGATCTATCAGCCTATTTTGATGATGAGATCACG
>CAYOJL010000180.1:0-2658 GCA_964404235.1 uncultured bacterium
CACCCGTGGCATCATCAATAATTTCCCAGGATACTTCACTCTGCCAGCTGCCGCCATCACAGGTTACTGAGTATGAGCCGTCTACCAAACAAGCTGATGCGGTGTCCCCAGATCCACTTTCTAAACCAAAAACTTCATCACCAATAGTCAGAACGTTACCGTTCCAGCCATCACCATAGGAGTCATACATGTAAACGGATAAATCATTGTCGTCGCAATCCTCGTCAGCTCCACCAAAAATGGCTGCTAAATTATCCATATAAACAGATCCGTGCTGATTGTCATCTGCCTGGTTGAATTCAAAACCAATATTAACAAAAGAAACACCTTCAGGAACCGTAGATGTTACGCTACGATCGTGCCAAGTGGTTGCAGCGTCATCGCCGCTAAACGTTGGGGAGTCGTCACGGCTCATAAAGTTCCAGTAATAATCGAAATAACTTACAAAAATGGTAACCGTATTGGTCCCCTGGCCGATCCAATCTGCTTCGTGGGAGTATAAAACACCTGATGCTGTTATTTCTGTTCCGGGGTCTATATCACCAGCCCAAAAAGATTGGTAATAGGATGCAGCATTAGCTGCTCCATTGTACTGGCCCCACATTTTTAGGGAATGGTCTCCAGCGTAGGCTACAAAAGTTTCTTCAGAACCAAAGATACCATCGCCAGTGGGTGATACGAAATGGCTTCCATTGTCAACGGGCCACTGTGACCAGTCTATACCAACCTCCTGCCAGCCGTTCATACAGCACCATGTACCTTCATAACCGCCGTTCGAAAGAAAATTTTCCCCACTGAAATCTATTGTAAGAGAGATTCCACCGGCACCAGACTCAATGACAAGATAACCTTCTTCATCATATATTCCATATGTGCACTCGCTATCCCAGGAACCAGATGTCCATGCTGTTTCCACATAGTCAAAGTCGTCTACGTCAAAGTATACTGAATTAAACTCGCCATCGTTATCATCTGCTCCTACGGTAGCGCCGGTTATAATAATAGTTCCGTTAACCGAAAGATCAATTGCGGCCCCATTCCAACCATCGCCATATGAGTCCGTCATATATAGCTCATACTCTTCTGTTCGGCCACTGGGGCTTCTATAATCAGGTAGGGCCCTGACCTCGGGAGCACCATCTTTACCATACTTATCGCTTACATTGTTATTTGCAAACAGGCATACAGATAGCCCTAAAACAACAATCATTGTTATCGCTTTTCGCATTATTTTGTTTCCTTTTTTTTTCTTTTACTTTTTTATTTAAAACCGTGGCTGGTTATAAATAATTGATAAGGTATGTAGGTAACATAAGTTAGATCGCTTATTAGTTACGTTCTACTCACTTAAATGTATGTAAAGTAGTTCTTTGGGTCAAGTTTTAGATTTGAATATTGTAAAGGCGGCGGTTTCGGGTGGAAAACCTAAGCGAAGTTGAAATCCAGTTCTTGTTTTAGTGATTCAACCATCCTATTAAAACGAATATCTGAAGTTCTTTTGTTGTCTATTGTTTTCAAAGCATGCATTACTGTAGTGTGGTCCCTTCCTCCGAAATAGATACCAATATTGTTTAAAGAAAGTCCCATAATATCTCTACAGAGATACATGGAAATTTGTCGCGCTTCCACAAGCTCCATTTTTCTGCTTTTACCAATTATTTCTCTTTCTGAAACTTTTGATGCTTCTGACACTTTTCGTACAACATCTTCAATGGAAATATCATATGTAAAAGATGATCCAACCCTTTCCTTTATTACGTCTTTCACAAGCCCAAAATCTATTTCTACATTCATTAAAGAGGATTTGGCAAGAATTCTGATTATAGCGCCTTCCAGGTCCCTTATGTTGTTTTTGATATGTTTTGCTATAAACTCTATTATGTCATAGTCGAGAGCTAGTCCGTTTTGTTCTGCTTTGTCTAAAAGAATGGCCACCCTGATCTCAAAATTAGGCGGTTGAACATCTACAGAGAGACCAGATTGAAATCTAGATAAAAGCCTTTCCTTTAGCCCTTTCATTTCCCCTGGGTATTTGTCTGCGGTCATTACAATCTGTTTCCCGGCTTGGTAAAGGACATTAAAAGTATGAAAAATTTGTTCCTGCGTTTGTTCTTTACCTCTGAAAAATTGAATGTCGTCAATTAAAAGCACATCTGAGTTTCTATATTGCTGTGCAAACTCAATCGTTCTGTTCTTTCTAAGGCTGTTTACAAAGTCTAGGGTGAACTTCTCGCTTGTAACAATAACAACATTTGATCTTGGGTTATTTTGAACAACCCTGTTTCCAATCGCGTGCAATAGGTGTGTTTTTCCTAGTCCAACGCCACCATATATTATTAAAGGGTTGAAGTTGCTCTTTCCTGGTTCTGTGGCTACAGATTGTGAAGCCGTCTTCGCGAATTCATTGTTTGTTCCTTCAATGAAGGTTTCAAATGTGTACTGTTTGTTAATGTTTGGTGGGCGCTGTCTTGTTGACTGTGTGGTTTTTATTGTGGTTTTAAGATCGTCTATTTCTTTTTTTCGGCCTTGTGAAGATACAATGAACTTATATTTTGTTCTGTTATTTGACGCTTCTTTCAGTGCGCCTGATATGGTTCGACTATAGTGAGAATCAATCCACTCATAAAAAAATTGATTTGGCACTTCTAAAATAAGCTC
>CAYOJL010000181.1:0-2632 GCA_964404235.1 uncultured bacterium
ACGGTTAATCCACTGTACACGGCTGAAGAACTCGTCAATCAACTCAACGATTCCAAAGCTAAGTTTCTGGTTACTGTGCCTTTATTCCTGGATAAGGCTCTTGAAGCGGCGAACAACTCTTCGGTTGAGGAGGTATTCGTCTTCGGTGAGGCGGAAGGTGCTAGCTCTTTTTCAGAATTGATGTCTACAGATTCGCCTGCCCCAGATGTTGCAATTGATTCCAAGAAAGATCTGGTTGTTTTGCCGTATTCGAGTGGTACCACAGGGTTACCCAAGGGGGTGATGTTAACCCACCACAATATTGTTGCTAATTTGTGTCAGGTCGACGGGTTCGAAGAACAGAAAAGGATGGGTGAAGATGAGATCATTCTAGCAATGTTGCCGTTTTTCCATATTTATGGAATGGTCGTGGTAATGAAGCTTGCGCTTGCTGGTGGTGCGACTGTGGTCAGTATGCCTCGATTTGATATGGAGGGCTTCCTTGGTCTAATACAGCAGTATAAAGTGACTACGTTGCCTCTCGTTCCACCTGTGGTACTAGGTTTGGCGAAGAGTCCTCTGGTCGACCAATTTGACCTTTCCAGTGTGCGGACTATTTTCTGTGGAGCGGCCCCCTTGGGAAGGGAACTATCAATAGAGGCTGGCGATAGAATCGGCTGTCCTGTGGTCCAAGGTTATGGGATGACTGAGGCCAGTCCGGTGACACACCTGTCGTCTCTTGTTGTAGAGAATTCACGACAAGGTTCGATTGGTAAAGTTGTTCCTGAAACCGAAGTCCGAGTTGTGGACGTTGAATCTGGCCGTGATTGTGCTCAAGGCGAAGACGGTGAGCTCTGGATCCGAGGTCCACAAATTATGAGGGGATATCTCAATCAACCTAAGGAAACTGCAGAGTGTATTGATTCGGACAGCTGGTATCACACCGGTGACGTTGGCTATGTCGATGAAGACGGGCATTTTTTCATTGTAGATCGTGTAAAAGAGCTCATTAAATACAAGGCGATGCAAGTGAGCCCTGCTGAGCTTGAAGCTTTATTGGTGACCCACCCAGCGATTCTCGATACAGCAGTAATCCCGAGTCCCGATGAGGAAGCTGGGGAGATACCCAAAGCGATAGTTGTATTGAAAGATGCGGCTTCGGCCAGTATTGAGAAGGCTGAAGAAATCATGTCTTTTGTAGCGGAAAACGTCGCGCCCCATAAGCGAGTTCGGTTACTG
Source organism: uncultured bacterium (assembly GCA_964404235.1). Taxonomy (GTDB): domain Bacteria; phylum Fidelibacterota; class Marinisomatia; order Marinisomatales; family UBA1611; genus CACEUX01. The sequence goes on from CAYOJL010000181.1 coordinate 1,219, forward strand.
GATTTCGCTGATCAGATACCGAAATCCGCGTCAGGTAAGATTTTGCGGCGGGTGCTCGTTGAAGCAGAGCGAAATAACAAGGGCTAGTTTCAGACATATTTCAGTCTGATCGATTTTTATTTGTAAGTCGGGTGTTTTGTCCAGCATATCAATGTAGCAACAATTGTCTTTTTAAGTATCGTTGCGGCTTGCAATATTTTGAATAATGTAAACAATGGATGTATCAGGAACTCCCTGATACCGAAATTTCTGACCATCAAAGGAGATAGTCAATGCGATTGTCAATGAAAATAACATGTGCTGTCGGTGCGATGGTGCTAGCACTAACTGGTGTAATTGTTCAAGCGGACACGCCTAAAGCAGGCGGCACGCTGATTATGACGATTGGTTCTACACCCCGACACCTTAACCCGGCGGTACAGTCTGGTATTGCGACCGGTGCACCTGGCGCGCAACTTTTTGCAACTCTGGTTCGATTCGATGACCAATGGAATGCTCATCCCTACCTGGCGAGTTCTTGGGAGGTGTCCGGAGACTCAAAATCTGTGACCTTTAACCTGGTGAAGGGTGCAACATTCCATGATGGTACTCCGATTACCTCTAAGGACGTTGCATTTTCTATCAAGACCATCAAAGAAAATCATCCGTTTAAAACGATGTTCGGTGCTGTAGAGAGCGTTGAAACACCTGACGCGAATACTGCAGTATTCAAATTGTCTCAGCCGCATCCGGCTCTTATGCTGGCACTGTCTTCGCAGCTCGGATCTATAATACCCGAACATATTTACGGAGATGGGCAGGATCCTAAAAAACATCCGCGCAACTCTGAAAATGTGGTTGGTTCGGGACCGTTTAAGTTCGTAGAGTTTGTTCGGGATCAACATATCATCTTGGAGCGGAATGAAAACTTCTTTATCAAGGATCGTCCGTATTTAGACAAGATCGTCATGCGGATCATCAAAGACCCATCAGCGAGATCGCTCGGTAGAGAAAATGGCGAAATTTACATGTCGGCCTTTGAGTCTCTGGCGCAAGACATTATGCATGCCAAGGGTGTTTCGCATCTTACTGCCACTGATCAGGGTTACGCTGCTATTGGGCCCATATTCTGGTATGCGTTTAATACCAAAAAAGAGCCACTGAGTGATGTGCGCGTACGACGGGCGATCGCTTACGCAATTGATCGCGACTTTCTCATGAACGCTATCAGCCAAGGTACGACAAAGGCGGCTTATACAGGAGTCCATCCCGACAGTATTTTTCACGAGGCCAATGTTGAGCACTACGATTTAGATCTAGATAAAGCCAATGCCATACTTGATGGCGCAGGCTATGCTCGCGGCAGTGCTGGGATGCGGTTACCATTCACAGTAGACTTTGGTTGGCCAGGAGCAAAGCCAAACGCTGAATACCT
>CAYOJL010000182.1:0-951 GCA_964404235.1 uncultured bacterium
AGAATCCTACCCCACCATCCTGATTCAGAGAAGATCAGAGGATCCTCACTGCAATACTTTAACTCCCCCAAATTTTCCGCCAACCTATGCCTTCCGCCATGCCCGTTCAAACTTGTGGCGGGGGGACTCTTTCCACTTAAGAAATGAACAACAATGACACCCCAGAACACCTCTGATACGGGTGAACGCGTTAGCACTTTCGTTAGCACTTTGGCCTATTCTCAAGGCTTAAAGTTCAGAATTATACTGTATTACAGGGTTGAAACGAAATGGAATGTGCTTTGGGAATCGAACCCAACGAACATCGAATCCCCCGTTTTCAGGGGAAATACACGATTCTATTCTACATCCGCTGGAGTGAGCCTTGTTATACCCTTAGCATCGGGATGCTGATCCTTCCGGCCGTGCACATAAAGAGCCGTCCACTCGGCCAAACGTCGACCGAGGAGCTTGCAGGATTCCTGAATCTCCGGTTCACGTGGGGCCTTGCAGGCGACCGCTCCGTAATGACCCGTCATTTTATGACCTGCATACTCAGTGACGCCAAAGACCAGAAACCCGAAATTCATCAGCACCGTGTGGATTGATTGACAGGCCAGCTCCATACCGCCACCCCAACCTCCGGCACTGGAAAAAGCACAGGCAATCTTGCCATCCACCTTCATCCACGAGTCAACCATCTCGGTATCCCAAAATCGTTTCATCTTCCACGAGAGCACACCCATATTGGTGGGACTACCAACGGCGATCCCATCACACCATTCCACATCAGCCGCCTTGGCCTCGTCCACCGAAAGCACACGCACATCTGTATCCGGAACCAATGCCGCACCTTCAGAAACCAAGCCAGCCATCTCTTCGACGTTTCCGGTAGCCGAATCAAAAAGAACGAGGATATTATTCATATCACTTAAGTCTTGCCGGATCCAAAACTGCATGCTTCACAGATTG
>CAYOJL010000182.1:961-2629 GCA_964404235.1 uncultured bacterium
GAGCCATTTGCTTCTCATTGCCGGTAGCTGAATCAAAGAGAACAAGAATTTTGTTCATGGATTACTTTAACTGTGTGGGATCGATCACGACGTGCTTCACTGATTTTCGCTGATAGGTATAAGTCGCATGCACCCGGCCATCCCTTGCCTGAATTACTGCAGGATAGGAATATTCACCCCTAGTTCGCTCCAATGTGAGAACCGGCGCCCATTTCTTTCCATCTTTGGAAATGGCAACATTAAGCATATTCCGTCCGGAAGGAAATTTACCATCACGTACAGTATGGTTGTAGACGATAAGCTGTCGTCCATCATTGAGAGTCACCGCGTCAGTACCAGCACTGGGGTTGGGTAACATCGAGGCAGTCATTTTACTCCATGTTTTACCTCCATCCTTCGATTCACTTAGAGTCACTACACTTAGCCGACTGCGGCACATCACCTGCATCCGACCATCGGCATAGGTCAGGATACTGGGTTGGATTGCGCCAAACTCCTTTCCATCATTGATGGGTCCGATGACTTTCCATGTCTTACCAAAATCCCGTGTGGCTTCAAAGTGAACGCGCCAACCTTTGTGCTCGGTGCTGGACGGGCAAAGGATGGTGCCGTCGGCCAATTGGATTGGCTTATTTTTCACTGGACCGATCAGATGACCGATCTTGTCGTTCTTTCCGAGTTTGTGATAATTGCCCCAAGTCTTGCCTCCGTCCTTGGAGGTTAAAAGCATACCCCACCACCGGCTGGGCGTGGGACCCACCTTATAGAAGAGCATAAGCGGCCCTTTCATTGGCTGAAATAATACAGGATTCCAGCAGGGATATTCCTTATCTTCCCCCTCAGAACCATCAGCCACTTCTACCGAGGCAGTCCATTTGCCATTTACCAGACGTGATACACGAATGCCCACGTCAGTGTGTTTCTCGCGGGTACCAGCAAACCATGCCGCAACCAAACCTGTGGAGGTTTCCGCGATCGTTGAAGCATGACATTGCGGAGTCAGCCGGTTCTCCAATGAGTAAATTAAATTAGCCGATAACAACGCGCCCTTCCCCGGCGTAGCCAAGGGCGGTAACTCGGCAGCCGCAACAAACCCGGCGACACAAAGGAGAATACTGATCAATTTCATTTTAAGCGTCTCTTAAGCCAAGCTCCGTACTCGGGCCGCTTGCTCCATTCGGGAAAGAAGGGTTTGTAGGCGTCCACCGTGTGCCAAAAAATACGCGGAGGCTGCGGCTGATTGACCTTGCCTTCAGGATAATCCTTACCCAATACGCTGGACTCGATGGAGGCATTGGCGGCTTCCAAGTGCATTTGCATGCGTCGGGAAATCTTTGGCTCCTTTTCAAACAGGTTTGTGGTTTCCGCCGTGTCCTTGGCGAGGTTGTACAACTCCAGCTTCGCCCCTCTCTTGTTTTGCATTGAAATTAGCTTGTAGTCATTATCAATTATGGCCACACGGTCACGGCTGCGAAAAGGCAGCACCTTTTTTCGTGGACCGATTTCCTTGGTGAACAGCGACACAAGGCTCAAGCCGTCCTGTGGCTGAAGCATGGAGGAAGCGGGCAACCCCACGGCCTGTGCAATAGTTGGAAAGATATCCACTGCCCCTGCCGGATATTTTGTGATGCGCGGTTTTGTAATAACTTTAGGCCACTCAATAATGGC
>CAYOJL010000183.1:0-2542 GCA_964404235.1 uncultured bacterium
ACAAACGCAAACAACGAAGCGGAGACACACGCAGTTGCAATACGACGAAGCAACGCGGATACACTAAACATGAATAAATCCTCCTAGCAATGAAGCTTTAAATTCGAATCCGGCCCAGCGAGCAATAAAAATTTTTATGCCCGGCGGACTATCCTATACCGACCATCCAGCCCTAACACCATTTAATCGCTGAGTGTTAACACGAATGATTAAATAGGTATTTAAAGTGTATTTCCCAAATTGTCAACCATATTCGACAATTTGTAGTTGTTCTTCAGGCGTTAGTTACCTTTTGACTAGAACAAATTACAAAAATACCGACAGGTGATTTTCACCTTTTACCGATACAGGAAATGAAAAATCAAAATCCAAGTCCAGTTCGGACACCAATAATTATCAACGGAAACTGATTCAGATCTACTGGTGCCTTTCCCTCATTTACCCGATTTGACTCAGCCCGAGATAGGATTAACTCGCTCGAGCCAATCCAAAGTTATACGATTAAATGTCGCGGGGTCCTGTACCCCAAAAAGATGCGATCCACCCGGAAAAATTATTAACTCTGAATTCGGTATACCATCGGCGAGTTCACGTGAAAAACTGGGTGGAAGACACATATCAATTTCGCCAACTGTTACCAGGGTAGGAGTCGAGATTTTACCGAGATCATCTGATATATCATGTGACATGTTTGCATCTAGCTGGCCGCGCATACCTTCGATCGGGGATGAATTCTTTTTCATATTGTCCAGCACTGTCATCACCATGTCATAGTTGTCGGTAATAAAGTCGGGCGGAAATAAGTACAGCAACGCGGCCTCGTAGTAAAGATCCAAACCTCCTTCATCAAGCCAACGCCCCACCATCCCGAGGTACATTTTCGCGTACCCATGGGTCTTCGCCCAACCCCCATGAAGTTGCAGTGTTTGCACCCGCTCTGGAAACGCTATCGCCATCTGGGCCGAAATTGCTGCGCCGAGGGAAAGACCAGAAAGATGGCACTTGTCTACGTTGAGTGCATCAAGAAGCGCTATTGAATCTTCTGCCATTAATTCAACGGTATAAGGCCCCTCCGGTGAATCGCTTTTCCCAACGCCCCGGTTATCAAAAATGAGAGTCCGATATTTATCCTTGTACTCGTTAACCTGCGGCATCCATCGCGATGAATCGGCACCCGTTCCACGTATAAAGACGACTGGTGGGCCGTCAGCATCGCCATGCCATTCGTAATACAAAGAAATTCCTGTCGAAATATTTGCTCTTGGCATCGATTGTTCCTCGCTCCCTTGATGAATTAAACAATTAGATTTGATGGCGCGGCTCTAATAATGGCCATCTTTTTTCCAAATTAATCGCTGTCGATATCTCTAGTGCTACCTGGAATGCCAGGTCTTCACGTCTGTTAGGTGCTGTGACCTGCACCCCAACCGGTAGATCATCTGAATCAAACCCAATCGGAATTACACAAACGGGCAACCCGATCAGATCCTGGGGCACTGTGTAATCCATGCATAAGTCGCGAAATTCCAAAGGTTCACCGAAATGCTGCACTACGTCAGGACTCTTTATCGTTGACGGGCCACCAGCTGTAACCGGGGTTAGAAGCACATCAACATTCTGGAACATTGACTCAAATTTCCGGCGAATGTCCATTTTCTCTCTTATGGCTGAAAGATAGTCAGCTATAGAAACTTCCCCCGCTAGAAGCAGCCTGCTCCGCACGTCCTCGCCATAGTCTTTTTCAGCCGAAGGAAATATTCCTAATTCTTTCGTATGCACATAATAGGCTTCCGCCATTTGGATCGAAGCAAATGTAGGGCGGATTCGTTCTGCCCCCGGCATGAGTACTTCCTCAACACGACCCCCTGCTGAAATAACTGACTCCAAGGTTTTGTCAAAAAGGCTTTGGTGATCCGGAGCAAGGCGTCTCAAGTGAAGATCCGGACATTGTCCGACCACGATTCCCTTAAGAGAGCTCTTTCTCCGGGCAAAGCTTGGAAGAGCCTCAGAAATTGTTGTGGCATCCGCCAGATCAAATCCGGACATTGCGACTAGCATCGCTTCAAGATCTTCCAGTTCCCTCGCTACGGGCCCCGGATGATCCATAGATGGTGCCAACGACACGCCTCCCCGCTTGGGAATTCGCCCATAGGTCGGTTTTATACCGTTAATACCACATAAGGCTGCCGGTATCCGGATCGATCCCCCGGTATCACTCGCCAACGCTACGGGTACCATCCCCGCTGCAACCGCAGCCGCTGAACCGCCACTTGAGCCTCCAGGAACCCGACCAAGATCCCAGGGGTTACGGGTGACTCCAAGGGTTTTGTGCTGTGTCGTGATACCCCATCCAAACTCATGGGCACGAGTGACTCCAACGATGATTGCTCCCGCTTCTCGCAAGCGCCGGACTGCTTCCGCATCCGCTTCAGAAATCCGGCCCGCGAGCACCTCCGAACCGTAACAACCGGGTAAGTTTCGGACGTCAAATAATTCTTTCACCGCCACCGGTATACCGTAAAGCGGTTGATCCGACCCAATC
>CAYOJL010000184.1:0-2523 GCA_964404235.1 uncultured bacterium
CGGCTGAGAACAAACCCATTGACCTGATCTGGATAATGCCAGCGTAGGAAGACACTATGTCATATAAGTTTATCTTTATTTCTATATTTATTTTTGCAATAAGCCTCTCTGCTCAGATAGTAGGGACAGTGACTGATATATCTGATGGGAAACCTATTATTGGTGCAAATATCATTGTCGAAGGTGATGGTACAACATCCAATAGCAATGGCAAGTTCAGTCTTGATGTGGAATTAGGTACAAAATTAGAAATTTCCCATTTAGGATATAAAACATTAACTCTGAAGGCTGAGAAAATAATGAACATTGTACTTGATCCGTATCCAATCAAAGCAGATGAGATTATAGTACTTAGTGGATTAAATGATGAATCACTACAGAGATTAAGCCGCAGTGTAACAGTTATTACATCAAATGAGATAAAAAGATCATCGGCACAACATTTCCAAACATTAATAGACCAAATACCTAATTTGACCTGGGCAGGTGGTACAAGTCGCCCAAGATATTTTCAAATTCGTGGTATTGGAGAGAGGAGTCATTACTTTGGAGAAGGTGCACCAAATTTCTCAGTAGGTTTCATATTAGACGATCTTGATCTAAGTGGGCTAGGTATGGTAGGGCATTTGTACGACCTACAACAAATAGAAGTTTTCAAAGGACCTCAATCATCAGTATTTGGTGCGAATGCAATAGCAGGACTTATTAGTCTTAGGTCAGTAGATCCTAAAAGCTATAATGAACAAAACCATTCTATTAGTCGTGGTAGTGATAATCATTTTCAGATCAGCAGTTCATTTAACTACAATATTAATGAAGAACTTAGTTTTCGTTTATCAGGTATACATAATTACAGGGATGGATTTCGAAACAATATTTATAAAAATATAGAAGATTCCAATAAAAGGGAAGAAATGTTCTATAGGATCAAACTCCAATATAAACCATCTAGTAAGATCAATTTTCTTAGCACTCTCATTTATGCTGATATATCAAATGGATATGATGTCTGGTCGCCAGATAATAATTCAAATTATCAAACATTCTCAGATGATGATGGTGAGGATAGCCAAAAAACATTAGGTGGTTCCTTACGCTTAAACATACCTTTAACTAAAACAATAAAATTCACAAGCATAACATCATCAACTAAAACAGATCTTGTTCATGCATATGATGGTGATTGGGCTAATGACAGTTATTGGCTTGATCAGCATGGTTTTGATCCTCTAGTGGAGGGATGGTCATATAGCTTTTATGATAAAAATAAAAAACATCGAAAAAACTTCACACAGGAATTTCGTTTGTCTAAAAATAAATTAATTTTTGGGATCTTTTACAAAGATATGGAAGAGCAGGATCATGCCAGTGGTTACTTATTTGGCGGTTTGGCAACTAATGCGCTCAGTTCATATGATTTTAAGGCCTTATCAAGTTATTTTCAATTTGATTATGATATTATACCAAGTATAAGATTATCAAGTAATCTCAGATTTGAAAAAAACACCATCGGTTATAACGGGACATCCAATGGTTTGGATGCGTACTGGGAGTCAGTTGAATTACCAAGAGTGAATTTTAAAACAGATGATTTTATGATAGGGTATCGATCATCTTTGATCTATAAGAGAAATAGTTTTACAAGTTTTACCAGCAGCCTTGCAAGGGGCTATAAATCAGGGGGAGTGAACCAGCAGCCTTATTTGAATGATGTAAGTCGTTCCTATGGACCCGAAGCTTTGATAGCATTAGAAATGGGAATGAAATATCAGACTTCTGCAATCAGTTCAAACATTACATATTTTCTTGGTTTAAGAGAAGATCAACAAGTGTCAATTTCGAGTCAACAAATTGAAGGTGATCCAAATAGTTTTATTTATTATACAAGCAATGCTGGTTCTGGAACTATATCAGGTATTGAATGGGAAAATAGGTTGAAGATATTACCTAATATAGACCTTGATCTTTCATGTGGATATTTGAATACATGGGTGGATAGTTTTAATTATTTTGTTGCAGATGGAATAAAAGCATCAGGGGGAAATAGAGAAGCTGCTATGTCGCCTAAACTTAATGGATCTATAAATTTATCTTTTAAAGGTAGCCATGGCCTATCATTTTCTATACAAACAAGTTATAAAAGTGATTATTATTATTCTGATAGTCATAATGAAAGATCAAAATCATATAGTTTAACTGATTTATTGATTTCTAAACAAATAGGAAAACTATCGACAGTAAAGATATGGACCCGGAACCTCTTTGATCAAAGATATGCGACTCGTGGTTTTTACTTTGCTCTTATTCCTCCGGACTACCCTGACCAATTATGGGAAAGTTATGGAGATCCTATACAGGTAGGTTTGACTTATAATTATAATATCTAAATTTTTAGGCAAATGCGAACAATGGTTTTCTCAGTTACATTTTTAGACTATAATCTTTAATTTCTAGGGCTATTTCTGAATAAAATGCAGATGTTTGGACAGATAACAGAACAGTTTCAAACGATCTTCAAAAATA
>CAYOJL010000185.1:0-2505 GCA_964404235.1 uncultured bacterium
CGCCATAAACCAGTCGTTGTGCCGAAATGCCCCAGAGGTGTGCGCCGTGGCCAACCACCCATAAAGTTAAGGGAGAAGGGACCCAAGGGTGCTCGGGTGTAATGGTTTCGATCTTTTTGGTTTTCTCTGGCTCTTTAACCGGAGTCGGTTGCGGTTCAGGATCGGGTTTGGGCGGCGCGGGCTCTGGAACTTTTTCGACTACCGTTGGTTCAGGTGTTACTTTGGGTTCTACTGGGGTGACCTCCGGTTCTTGCGTGATAACGACTTCAGGGGTCGTAATTTCAACGGGATCCACCGTGACAATTTCTTGTTGTTCAGTCTCGTCTGTACCGGATTTAGTGGTTCCACCGAAACAAGGACTGTTGGGATCGGTCTCACGATAGTCTTTGGCCCAAAAACCGTGGCAGGTTTCCTGCAATCCATTCTCGGTATAGAACGCCGCAACGCTGGTGCCCCCGGTTCGAATTCTCCAGTACTCGTAGGACTCCGATGCTTTGACCTCAAGTGTCTTGCAACCAGAAGCAAACGTAGTTACAGCAACAAGAAGTGCGAGTGTTAGCATCACGCGAGAAGTTTTTGGCATGGCGTTTTCTTCTGTCGATGGATTTAATGGGTTAAGGCACGCTCGGGTGCCTCACCGAGCGCTCTAACGACGTAGCGCAAAGGACCACCGGGCACGATCGCATCAAACGGCCAACAGGTGATCAAAGTGAGGGCTTTGATGCCTTCTCTTTCGAGCACATAGGTCGCACTTTGATGCAGGACCTCGGCTTCACTTACCGTATAGATGTGACTTTTACCGTCTGGCGTTTTAAGAAGAAGGGTCTCGCCGATCGCGATGTCTTTTAGGAAATTAAAGTGCGTATCCCGGTGCCCGACGATCACCATGTTGTCGTCGTCCCCAGGGTGGGCACTTGAAAGCATGTGACCCGGGCCAAAAGCCAGGGTTGCACCGGTCGAACCTGCGAGCACGATCATGTCCACATCACGCGCTGTGACTTGAAGCCGCGCGACGGGGTACATGTCCGCCCATGGCCAGGGTTTCACTTGGCTTTGCCCGTTCTTCGTTTGACTCCAGGCGTTTTGAAGGAGTATTTGGGCAAGGATCGCTTTGAGGTAAATCCGTGACCCCTCGCCGACGCTGAGTACACCGGCAACGGCGAGAAGGATCACGATCGAGCCTTGAACTTTACGGCTCACGCAAATGTCCAACGTCGCGCTCTCACAACGAACGCCAACCCAAGGAGGAGTAAGCCGATCAGCAAGAATAGAGCGGCTCCTGTGCCCGTTTTTGGAAGGGCGCCGGGCCCCTGCGCGGTGGCGGTCCGTTTAGGTGCCGTCGTAGCCGCAGATGTCGTGGCATAAGTGCCGGTGTCTGCAGAGACCGTCGCTTCGGCTGCGTCGTATGAGGCCTCAGCAGACGGAGTGCTAGGAGATGCATACGATGTCGATGAAGATGCCTTGACTGCTGCTTCTGCGAGTCGTCGCTCTTCTTCAAGTCGAAGTTCTTCCTGCATCTTGCGAAGTTCTGCCACGCTGGCCTTTCCTTTCATCTTCGCCTCGGCCACACGGTAGGACGCTTCTTCGCGGGCGCGTTCAACTTCCGCGCGAATCTTTTTCATTTCTTCATCCCATTGGCCGCGCTGAGCCCAGATATCCTCCATGATCCAGCCCTTGGGAAGATTGGTCGGTATTGCGGCAGATGTGAGGGATTCGCCTTGGGGGCGTGAGACCACTTGTTCGACGGCGACCAACGACGTGTGCTTGGTCACGAGGTGATGATTGAGACCAATGGCAACAATCTCTGCCCGCACTGCGTCGGCGTCTGCACCATCTAACAGGCGAGAGTTCAATGAATCGATCTTGCGCCTTGCAAAAAGGCGGTCGATTCCAGAATGCGTGCTGCCACCCTCGAGCTTGAAGTCAACTGCCCAGTGTTTCCCGCCACGCCAGCCGTGAATGCCTACATCGGCCCCAAGTTTCGGGAGTTTCGCGGCAATGACGACGGGTTCACCCAGATAGAGATCTGGAATGTATTTTGGCCAATGTTCTGCCCTCTGGCCTTTCCAGTCGATGACAATCTGGCTCAAGACGGGTGATTCGAGTTTCGAGAAAAGCTCATCCATCTTTTTTTGAACTTCAGTGGTGGAGCCGATGTAGGTAAACGAACCGCTGCCGTATTCAGCAGCTTTTCTCATGAAGTGAGAGTTCGGCGCGCTGCCAATCCCTACGGTGAAAAGACGACTTCGTCCTAAGTTGTTTTTGATGTAACCGAAAAGAGCCGACTCATTACCGACTTCGCCGTCTGTGATGAAGATCACCTGCCGGACTTTGTTCATCTCAGGGGTTTCACCAAGTGCAAATACAAGGGCGCCTAACATTTCTGTACCGCCACCTGCATCTAAGTTCTTAACGTAACGAATGGCTCGAGTGATATTTTTCGGTGTGGCAGGCTGACTGGAGCCGTGCATACGGGCCGCGGTCGAATTGAACTGGATCAGATTG